>JACQEP010000004.1 GCA_016200485.1 Gammaproteobacteria bacterium | reverse complement strand
GATACGCGCAGACCACATCGAGGCCAGAGGAGTAACTTCTTCGTCAATAGGCCGGATATATGGAAGCAATCCTGTCCCTGTCAGAGTGTGTACGGTGTCTTGCAAAACGGGAGGAGACCATATATGGGTTAGCCGCATAGCGGCGTAACCCAACGAGTTGTCGCCGAAGGCGACGCAATATTGAATTTTATCCCCTCCTTGCGTGCGAGGAGGGGTGGACGCGAAGCGGACGGGGTGGTGTATTTATTCGTGTCGCTAACGCGACGTAATTAGGGCGGGCTTCCGCGCCCGCATAACGGGTTCATTTCTTTGCTTGCCCAAAGAAACGAACCAAAGAAAGGGCACCGACGACGCCGTGCTAGTGTGCTCACGTCATTTAACTCTCAAGTTTGCGAGAGCGACCGGCGTTCCGAACTTCGTTCCCTGCGCTTCTCGCCGGGATCGGGCTCGCCAGACAGGCCATCCCTGGCCTGCTGGCTCGTGGCCGCATCCATGCGGCCACCCTTCGGGCTAATCCTCACCCGGCTGCGATGCTCGGCGGCGTCGGATGGGGAAGAATCAGTCATATCTCTATTTATCAAGCTCAGGAGCTTGATGTTTTCTTCTTAGTTCTGCAACGCCCTCATCGACATATTTAAAAATACGCTTGTAATCATCATGGCCAATCATTTGCGTTGAGTATGTGCTTGCCTCAAAAAGATCGCTATACCTATTGAGTATCGTGATCGCACGATTTAGTAATTCCTCTAAATCTTCAAAACTCAGTGGATGATTATCACTCACATGTTTTCCTGTCGCCGCGTTTTTTGCATTTCTGTGAGCGATGCTATTTCCTCTATGGATAATTAACCTTTTAACAAGCTCATCGCTGTCAGAGCAACTAGCAATATCACTATCCAGTTGCTGGTCGTCTGGACGGCGCGGATCTTGAGCAAGGCTATCAATGAAGGGATTGTTCTTTAGGCGTTCTCTAAAATTGATTTCATCAAAAAACGATATATTTTCCTTAATGGTAATGAGCCAACTTTTGAGATGTAGCGCACGCTGATCTTGATCGAAGACTCTGGTGAGCAGGTGCAAGCATGAATTTAAATGTGACTTGAGTGTTATTCCCCAAAATGCTGGAGATTGAGCTATGACTCTAGGGTATTTGTCTCTCGCATCTAAAAGATCGCAGTAAAGTCTGTAATGGATGTTTGCATCTATTACGTCTTCGGATAGCGCGACCAGAAGGCGCGTAAATTCGGCTGCATTTTTGATAGGAATCATGTTCGGTGAGTAAGATGCACTTATTGGCTATCAGTGTGCCACCATAATACCCCATCCGACGCCGCCGAGCATCGCAGCCGGGTGAGGAATAGCCCGAAGGGTTCGCGCATGGATGCGCGAACGAGCCAGCAGGCCAGGGATGGCCTGTCTGGCGAGCCCGATCCCGGCGAGAAGCGCAGGGAATGGTGAACAAGGCCGCTGTCGCACATCCCTGTGCTTCGCGGCACTGGTACATCCCTGTACGGCGTCGTCGGTGCCCTTTCTTTGGTTCGTTTCTTTGGGCAAGCAAAGAAATGAACCCGTCATGCGGGCGCGGAAGCCCGCCCTAATAAACGTCGCGCCAGAGACACAAATAAAAGCAATAATGTGTCGCCTTCGGCGACAACCTGTCGGGTTACGGCTACGCCTAACCCGACCTACATTTATCCCCACAAATGTTAAACTCGCGCCATTGTTTTACCGGTACGAGGACACCATGGCAGGTCATAGTAAGTGGGCCAATATCCGCCACCGCAAGGGAGCCCAGGACGCCAAGCGTGGCAAGATGTTTACCAAGATAATCCGTGAGATCACGGTGTCGGCGCAGATCGGCGCCGATCCCCATTCCAATCCGCGGTTGCGGACAGCGATCGATAAGGCGCTGGATCAGAACATGACCCGCGACACCATCGACCGGGCGATCAAGCGCGGCAGCGGTGAGACGGGCGGCGCTGATTACGAGGAGATCCGTTACGAGGGGTATGGTCCCGGCGGGGTGGCGGTGATGGTGGATTGCATGACGGACAACCGCAACCGGACGGTGGGCGAGGTGCGCCATGCCTTTACCAAGTGCGGCGGCAATCTCGGGACTTCAGGATCAGTGGCTTATCTCTTCACCGAGGCAGGGGTGATTAACTTCGCCAAGGGGACGAGCGAGGACCAGGTGATGGAAGCAGCGCTGGAGGCTGGCGCCGAGGACGTGATTACCCATGACGATGGCTCGCTGGAGGTGCTGACTTCGCCGACGGCCTTTGCCGGGGTGAAAGAGGCCATACAAAAAACAGGGCTAACGCCGGAGAGCGCGGAGGTGACGATGCGGGCCTCGACCAGCGCGGCCTTGGGTTTGGATGACGCACAAAAGATGGTACGCTTGCTCGAGATGTTGGAAGACCTGGATGATGTGCAGCATGTGTATTCCAATGCCGACATCCCGGACGAAATTATGGCGCAGTTGTAGCCGGTTATAAAGTATCGTACGAACCTTTGCAGGGAAGGCATCTAGTTCCCTCTCCCGCTTGCGGGAGAGGGTTAGGGAGAGGGAGGTCAATGCGGAAACGTGTTCCCCTCTCCCCCAGCCCCTCTCCCACAAGTGGGAGAGGGGGAAGAATAGCGGGTTGTTAACTGTTGTTGAGATTATGGAGTGGCATGACGGCGCGTATCCTCGGTATTGATCCCGGTTCCCGCCGCACCGGTTTTGGTGTGATTGAAGTGCGTGGCGGCCGCACGTCGTACGTGGTGAGTGGCCATTTGCGTACGGAGGGCGATTCTCTGCCGGAGCGGTTGAAGTCCATCTACGAAGGCATCAGCCAGATTGTGACTGAATATACGCCCAGCGAATTGGCGATCGAGCGCGTGTTTGTGCGCTTGAATGTCGATACGGCGCTGAAATTAGGGCAGGCGCGCGGCGCGGCGATTTGCGCGGCGGTGATGCAAGACTTGCCAGTGTTTGAATATTCCCCGACGGAAATTAAAAAAGCAATTGCCGGCAAAGGTCATGCCGATAAAGAACAAATTCAATTTATGGTGCGTACTTTGTTGAACTTGCCGGGATTGCCACAGCAGGACGCGGCGGATGCGCTGGCGTGTGCCTTGTGCCATCGCCATACGCGGCAGTCAGTGAATTATTTGAAGGAGGCGCACGCATGATCGGCCGTCTACGCGGTACGTTAATCTGGAAACGGCCGCCAGCCTTGTTGGTGGATGTGAATGGTGTCGGCTATGAAGTCGAGGCACCGATGACCACGTTTTATTCGCTGCCGGAAGCGGGGCAGCCTGTGACCTTGCATACGCATTTGGTGGTGCGTGAAGATGCGCATCTGTTGTTTGGGTTTGTTAACGAATCCGAACGGTTGATGTTTCGCACCTTGCTGAAAGTAAACGGTGTCGGCGCCAAGATGGCGTTGGCGATTCTTTCTGGCATGTCGGCGGATACCTTTGCCCGTTGTGTGCGCGATAACGATATTGCGAGTCTGGTGCGCTTGCCGGGTATCGGCAAGAAAACCGCCGAGCGCTTGATTATTGAAATGCGTGACCGGTTTGCGGCGGTGAGTGATCAAGCGGCGAGCGTGGGGAGTACGGTGACGATGCCGCATAATCCGCTGAACGATGCCGTCAGCGCGCTGATCGCGCTCGGTTATAAACCGCAAGAGGCGAGCCGGATGGTGAACGGTGTCGAGGCCGAAGGTTTGGCGAGTGAAGAGATTATCCGCCGGGCGTTGAAGGCGGCGGCGGCGACTGTTTAGAAATTGTTGAGAGGCAGTGGTAGGGGCGGGTTTAAAACCCGCCCCTACATGTAGGATCCCCTCATCCTAACCTTCTCCCTGAGGGAGAAGGGATTAAAAGCATTTTGTTAATCGCGAACGATGCGGTTCGTTCCTCACCGCATCCTACGTAGAAATTAATTGGAACTGACATTAATGATTGAAACTGACCGTTTTATTGCGCCTGCCGCTGTCCGTGAGGAGGAGGCGATTGATCGTGCGATTCGGCCACGATTGTTACGCGACTACGTCGGTCAACCGGCAGTGTGCGAACAGATGGAAGTCTTCATCGAAGCGGCGCGCCGCCGCAAAGAGGCGCTCGATCACACGTTGATCTTTGGCCCGCCGGGATTAGGTAAAACGACGCTGGCGCACATCATCGCCAATGAGATGGGCGTGGCGCTGAAACACACTTCCGGCCCGGTGTTGGAGCGGCAAGGCGATCTGGCGGCATTGCTGACCAATCTCGAGCCGCACGATGTGTTGTTCATCGACGAGATTCATCGCTTGAGTCCGGTAGTGGAAGAAGTGCTGTATCCGGCGATGGAAGATTATCAGCTCGACATCATGATCGGTGAAGGGCCTTCCGCGCGTTCGATCAAACTCGATTTGCCACCGTTTACGCTGGTTGGCGCCACCACGCGTGCCGGGTTACTGACATCGCCATTGCGCGATCGTTTCGGCATCGTGCAGCGGCTGGAGTTTTACAATAATGCCGATCTGACGTCGATCGTCCAACGCTCAGCGCACATCCTGGGGTTGACCATGGATCCGGAAGGCGCGCGTGAGATTGCCCGTCGTTCGCGTGGCACACCGCGTATCGCCAATCGTCTATTGCGGCGGGTACGCGACTTTGCCGAGGTCAAAGGCAATGGCCAGATCACGGCATCGATTGCCGCGCGGGCGCTCGATTTGCTCGATGTCGATAGCCACGGCTTCGACATGATGGATCGCAAATTGCTGCTGGCGATTGTGCAAAAGTTCGATGGCGGGCCGGTGGGCGTCGACAGTCTGGCGGCCGCGATTGGCGAGGAGCGTGGCACGATTGAAGATGTGCTGGAGCCGTATCTGATTCAGCAGGGTTTTTTGATGCGGACGCTGCGCGGCCGCGTCGCTACTCGCAGCGCCTATGAACATTTTGGTCTGACCCCGCCGACACAGGCGCATCAGGATGCGCTGGATATATTCAACCAAGACTAAACGACCTTATTTATCATCAAGCCGGTATAATGCCGGCCAAACAAGCAGGGATAGGAATGGAGAACTTTTCCTGGCCAGTCCGGGTCTACTACGAAGATACCGATAGCGGTGGCGTGGTTTATTACGCCAACTATCTGCGTTTCATGGAGCGGGCGCGTACCGAATGGCTGCGCCGCTTGGGGGTGGAACAAGACCGGGTGCGTGATGAATATGGTGTGATTTTTGCCGTGCGCCATATCGCTGTCGATTATCTGAAACCCGCGCGTTTTAACGATGCCTTGCAAGTGACCGTGGAATTGCGCGACTTGGGCCGTGCCAGCATCACCTTCGGGCAGCGGGTACTGAAGCAGGCGGAAGGAAATGCGATTGAATTGTGCCGCGGTGAGGTCAAGATCGCCTGTATCGATGCTGACATGCTACGGCCAAAACCGATTCCGGAATCTATTAAAACGGAGATAATGCGTGACCACTGATTTATCGATTTTGAGTTTGTTTCTGAATGCCAGCGTGCTGGTACAGTTGGTGATGTTGCTATTGCTGGGTATTTCGGTGATGGCCTGGACCATTATTTTTGGAAAATGGAAGCTGCTAAAACAGGCGCAGGCTCAAGCAGAGAGTTTTGAAAATCGCTTCTGGTCGGGTGGCGATTTGACGAAGCTTTATGACCAGACGGCGGGCGATGCGCACGCCACCGGCTTGGAGCGTATTTTCCGCTCTGGATTTCGCGAGTTTGTGAAATTGCGGCAGCAAGGCGAAGTCGATCCCACCGTGGTCGTCGAGGGCGCACAGCGCAACATGCGCGTCATGCTCAACCGCGAGGCCGATGTACTTGAAGACCGGCTGCCCTTCCTGGCGACGGTCGGCTCCACCAGTCCTTATATCGGCCTGTTTGGTACGGTGTGGGGGATCATGAATTCATTCACTGCGCTGGGTAATGTGCAGCAGGCGACGTTGGCAATGGTGGCGCCTGGTATCGCTGAGGCGCTGATTGCGACGGCCATGGGCTTATTCGCTGCGATTCCGGCGGTTATCGCTTATAACCGCTTCCGTACCGACACCGAACGTTTAATCACGCGTTACGATAATTTCCTCGACGAATTTACCACTGTCTTACAACGGCAGGTGCACGCGCCGAAGAAGGAAACTTAAATAATGGCCCGCCCTCGTCATCGCCGCGAACATCTTTCCGAGATGAACGTCGTTCCCTATATCGACGTGATGCTGGTGTTGCTGGTGATTTTCATGATTACCGCACCGCTGTTGTCGCAAGGTGTGAAAGTGGATTTGCCCAAGGCAGCGTCAGAACCGCTGAAAAATGAGCAGCGCGAACCGGTGGTGGTGACTGTGGATGCCAAAGGCCGCTATTTTCTCGACATTGGCGATAGCAAGAGCAAACCCATCGATGATGCTACGTTAATCAAACGTGTGGAAACAGTGTTGCGGCGGCATCCCGAGACGCCAGTGCTGGTGCGTGGTGACAAAAAGGCGGATTACGGCGCAGTGGTTGCTGCGATGGCCTTGTTGCAGCAGGCAGGCGCGGGAAGCGTAGGTTTGATGACCGAAATGCCGGAGTCACGGCGCGGCAAGTAGGCGCGTATTCCCAATCATGTTGAGCCTGATTCGCGATAATCCCAGAGCCTTTGCCCTGGCGTTTCTGATTCATGTGACGGCCATCGTTGTGTTGGCGATGCATGTGGATTGGTGGTCGCCGGACGATATGCCGCCGGTGAAAGTCATTCAGGCGACGGTGATCGACGAATCGAAGCTTAACGCCGAAAAAGAGAAAAAACGCGCTGAGGAGGAACGCCAGCAGCGTGAGGCGGAAGATCGGCAACGCGCAATTGAAGAGAAACGAATTGCGGATCAGCGGCGGCAGGAAGAAGTAAAGCGCAAGGTTGAGGAAGATCTCAAACATAAACAGGCTGAGGTTAAACGTCAGGAGGACGCGAAGAAACGCATCGTCGAAGAGAAGAAGGTGGCCGAGACGGAGAAGAATCGTAAACTGGAGGTCGAAAAACAGCGTAAATCAGAGGAAGATCGCCAACGCAAGGCTGATGATGCCAAGCATAAAGCCGAAGTTGAGCAACAGCGTAAAGAGGCCGAGGCGCGGCGCCGCGATGAAGAGGAAGAGCGCGCATTACAAAAGCAGCTCGCTGCGGAGGATGATCGCTTGCGGGCGGAGCATCAGCATCAGCATCAGATGCAGCAGGAGATCGATAAATATCGGTTGCTGATTCAGCAGGCGATTGAAAATCGCTGGATACAACCGGCTGATTGGAAGCGTGGTACGTCTTGTGTGGTGGAAGTGCGGTTGGTGCCGGGGGCTGGTGGTGGTCAGGTGCTTGATGCCCGTGTGGTGCGCAGTTGTGGCAGTCCATTGTTGAATAAATCGGTGGAAACGGCTGTTTTTGGTGCTTCACCCTTGCCCGTGCCGCGTGATTCGACCATGTGGAATGAGTTTAGAGTGCTTAATATTACGTTTAAGCCCAAGTAAAGCCGAGGTCTGAGTGTTGGTGATCAAGTTACGTAGTGTGTTGATGGTATTTATGGTGAGTCTGTGCTGTTGGCAGTCGGCACAGGCGGCACTGACCATTGAAATCACCAAAGGCAAAGAAGGTGCGCAGCCGATCGCAATCGTGCCGTTTGGCTGGCAGGGGGATGCGGGATTGGTGCCTGATGATGTTTCGACCGTCGTGGCGCAGGATCTGGAGCGCAGTGGCAGTTTTGCGCCCTTGCCGGAAAAGGATTTGCTGGCCCGGCCGCATGAAGGTACGCAAATTAATTTCCGTGACTGGCGGTTGCTGGGTGCGCCGAATCTGGTGATCGGCAAAATGAGTCGTGTGCGTGGCGACCGGGTTCGGGTCCAGTTTCAATTGTTTGATGTTTATCGCGAAACACAATTGTCGGGTTTCAGTTTCGAGGTCGGCCAAGGTAATTTGCGACGTCTGGGGCATCAGATCAGCGACATCATCTATGAGGCATTGACCGGACAAAAAGGCGCGTTCAGCACCCGCATTGCCTATGTCACGGCAGAAAACAAACGGCCGCGTTATTACGCACTGTATGTGGCCGATGTCGATGGCTATAACCCGCAACTGTTGATGCGTTCGCAGCAACCGCTGATGTCACCGGCCTGGTCGCCGGATGGCACCAAACTCGCCTATGTTTCGTTTGAGGCGGGGCGCTCGATGATTTTTGTGCAGGAAGTCGCGACAGGCGATCGGGAACGCATCTCTGCCTTCCCCGGGATCAATGGCGCTCCGGCCTGGTCACCGGATGGCACCCGGCTGGCGATGTCCCTATCAAAGGATGGGAATTCGGAAATCTATATCATGAACCTGGCGACTAAGGAATTGCAGCGGGTGACCGATCATTATCAGGCCGATACCGAGCCTAGCTGGTTGCCGGATGGTCAGAGTCTGGTGTTTACTTCGGATCGGGGGGGCAGCCCGCAGATTTATCAAGTTGCCGTTTCAGGAGGCACACCCAAGCGCTTGACGTGGGAAGGGAAGTATAATGCCCGTGCGTCGGTGATGCCGGATGGTAAGCGTCTGGTGTTGATCAATGGCGATGGTAGGGTTTTCCGGGTCGCCATGTTGGACATGGAGACCAAGGTGATGCAGGTGTTGACCGATGGTCAACTGGATGAGTCGCCCAGTCTCGCGCCTAATGGTAGAATGGCGATCTATGCTACTAAACATCGTGGCCGAGGGGTGCTGGCGGCGGTTTCAGTCGATGGTCGTGTGAGTCAACGTATTGCGCTGGAAGAAGGTGGTGACGCGCGGGAACCTGCGTGGGGGCCATTTTTGACCGGCCGATGAATTTTGGATTAATAAAAAATGAAAGGTAAGGAGCAAGTGATGAATGGTTTAATTAAAGGATTGGCAGTGGTTTTGGCGGTTTCGATGTTGTGGGGCTGTTCCAGCAAGCCTGTGACTTCCGACAAGGGTGCCGAAGGTGCGGCGACAGCGGGTGCCGACAAGGGTGCGGCTACGTCGGGCGTTGATTTGGGCGGCGGCGCTGCAGGTAGCGCAATCAGCGCCGGAACCAGCGAAAGCACGGTTGCTGCAGCAGTGGCGGCCAATGTTCCAGACGATTTGATGTCGAAGCTCACCGTGTATTTCGATTATGACAAGAGTGACGTGACCGCAGAAGGGCGCAAGATTATCGAGGCCCATGCCCGTTATCTGACTGCCAATCCCAAGGTGCGCGTTACCCTCGAAGGCCATGCCGACGAGCGCGGCACGCCTGAGTACAACTTGGCGCTGGGTGAACGTCGTGCCAAGGCAGTGGATCAAGTAATGAAAGTGTTGAATGTTGCCAAGGGCCAACTTGATACCGTCAGCTTCGGTGAAGAGCGTCCGGCGGTGATTGGCAGCGATGAAAGTAGCTGGGCCAAGAATCGTCGCGTCGAGATCGTATACAGCAAGTAATAATGCCGAAAGTTGCTGAACGTCTGGTGTGCTGTCTCCTGGCGGGGACGATGGGGAGTTATGCCTCCCTCGTGACCGCCGAGGAACAGGCACCGCGTTTGGCGCCGGTCGTTGATCGAACGGCAAGCGCATCCCAGGCAGAGTCTGGCCGTAAACTGGAGAGCCAAGCCCTGCTCGACATGTTGTCAAAGCTGGATGCCTTGCAGAACGAAACCCAGGCGTTGCGCAGCCAGGTCGAGGAATTGAACCACGAGCTGGAAAATCAAAAGCAGCGGCAGCGTGATTTGTATCTGGATATGGATCGCCGCCTGCGTGAGGTGGAAACGGGTAGTCATCAGGCCGCCGCGTCAGCGACCAGCACACCGCGTACGCCGATGGCGGTCATTGGACCGGGGTCGGCAGCGACTGCTGCAACACAGGCGCCGGGTGATCCTGCGAAAGAGCGTGAGCTGTATCAGCAAGCGTTCAATGATCTGAAGGATGGCCGTTATGACCAGGCGATCAGCCAGTTTCGCAGTTTTCTCGCCAGTTATCCCAGTGGTGAATATTCCGGCAATGCCCAGTATTGGCTCGGTGAGGCGAATTATGTCACACGACGTTTCTCCGATGCCGAACAAGAATTCCGTAAAGTGTTGGATCGTTATCCTGGTAGCGGCAAGGCCGGTGATGCCGGGCTGAAATTGGGTTACACCTACTATGAACTTGGTAACTGGCAAGCTGCCAGCAAGATCCTCAACGATGTGGTGGTCAAGTTCCCGAACAGCACTGCCGCCAAATTGGCAGATGCTCGTCTGCAAAAGATGCGGCAAGAAGGGCATTAAGCCCAAACTCGCTGGCATTAATTAGTGATCGTGATGATTGACTCTGAATCCTCCCCAGCGCCACGTTTGCGCATTACCGAAATTTTTCACTCGCTGCAAGGCGAGTCACGCACTGTGGGCTTGCCTACGGTGTTTATTCGTCTTACGGGTTGTCCGCTCAGATGCCGGTATTGCGACACCTCCTACGCCTTCCAGGGCGGTCAGTGGCAGACTCTGGAACAGATTCTGACGTGTGTCGTCGAATATGAGTGCCGTCATGTCTGTGTCACCGGCGGTGAACCGCTGGCGCAACCCGCCTGTCTTGAGTTGCTGACACGACTTTGTGATGCCGGGTACAGTGTTTCGCTGGAAACCAGCGGCGCGCTGGATGTGGAAAAAGTCGATCCGCGCGTGATTAAGGTAATGGATCTGAAGACGCCGGGCTCAGGCGAGCAGTCGCGCAATCTCTTTGAGAATATCGCTGTTCTGACGCAGCAGGATCAGGTGAAGTTTGTGATCTGTGATCGCAACGATTATCTCTGGGCGCGGGAGATCATGGTCTATCACGAACTGGCCGATCGCTGTGAAGTGCTGATGTCACCGAGCCATGGTCAGGTCGCATCGCGTGAACTGGCGGAGTGGATTCTTGCCGATCGCTTGCCGGTCCGTTTTCAATTGCAACTGCATAAGTTGTTGTGGGGCAATGAGCCAGGTCACTGACACATCACCCAAGGCCGTGGTGCTGGTTTCCGGCGGCTTGGATTCGGCGACCTGCTTGGCCGAGGCGCGCGCCCAGGGTTACGCCTGCTATTGTCTCAGTTTCAATTATGGCCAGCGGCATGTGTCCGAACTGGTGGCCGCGCGGCGGGTGGCGCAGCAACTGGGGGCGATCGAGCACAAGGTCGTCCGCATCGATATGCGCGAAATCGGCGGTTCAGCGCTGACGGATGCCGCGATTGATGTGCCGCATGAATTAACCGGCGGGATCCCCGTCACCTACGTGCCCGCGCGCAATACAGTCTTTCTCGCATTGGCCTTGGGTTGGGCCGAGGTCATCGGCGCTGAGTCGATTGTGATCGGTGTCAACGCCGTAGATTATTCAGGCTATCCGGATTGCCGTCCTGAGTTTATTGCGGCTTTCGAGCGGCTCGCCAATCTGGCGACCAAAACGGGTGTCGAAGGTGGACACTTCAAGATCCTCACACCGTTGATTCAACTCACCAAGGCCCAGATTATTCAGCGCGGATTGGCGCTGGGCGTCGACTATGGCATCACCGTTTCCTGTTATGAGGCCGATGCGGAAGGCCGTGCCTGCGGTGTTTGTGACTCGTGCCGTCTGCGTGCCGCCGGCTTTGCCGCCGCTGGTGTACCGGACCCGACGCGATATCAGAAATTGTCCTGATTTCAGCTTGGACATTAGGACTCTTTAGGCTAAAATGGCCGCCTTTCGCCGGGTCGTTAGCTCAGCCGGTAGAGCAGCGGACTTTTAATCCGTTGGTCGAGAGTTCGAATCTCTCACGACCCACCATCTTCAACAAAACAGCCCACTTCGGTGGGCTGTTTTGTTTCTGCAGGCAGGGGCGATTCATGAATCGCCCCTGCTGTTCGTTTTCGTGATGTTGTTAATGATGGTGCTGGGTCATGTCATGTGCCGCAGGCTCAGTGGTTGCGTCGCGCACTGTGGCGCGCACGCTGTGCTGAAGATTGCCAGCAAAGGTCAACGTGAAATTGACCGGATCCCCAGGCTGCAGGGAATGCGTGGGCTTGATCAGCATCAAGTGATAGCCGCCTGGTTCAAACTTCAACTGACCATGACTGGGGATTTCCAACTGGTTGATGGGTTGCATCCGTGACATGCCATTGTGTTGTGTGGTTTGATGGATCTCCGTGTTTTCCGCAATATCGCTACTGATGCTCGTAAGCGTAACCTTTTTGTTGCTGTTATTTTGGATCGTCAGATAGCCTCCGAGCACGCTTGCCCCGGGTGGTCCACTACGTACCCACGCATCTTCGACCGTGATGTCGCCGGCAAATACCAGCGATGCGCTTGCCAGGCCAAATCCGATAGCGAGCATGTAACGGTTTATTCGTCTCGACATGTATGACCTCTCGTATTATTTCCCATAATAATCGCGCAGCTGTTTCAGGACGCGGCTGATCTTGTCTGCAGAAAAGGGTGGCAAAATATGCGCCCGCATCCGTGCCTGCGGGTCGACGACGACCAGCGCCGAATAATGATTCACACCGTAAAAACCGCCAGCGATATCACCCTCATACTCAAATATGACCCCGATGGGCTGTGTAAATTCATTGAGCGTATTTACCTCGGCCGTTAAACCAGTGAAATTTGGATTGAAATGATTGATGTAGGCCTTGATGGTCGCCGGATCGTCCCGCTGTGGATCCAGACTGACGAAATAGAAACGAAGCCCATCTGTTGCCGATTGTTGTTCAAGTTGTTTCCAGGTGCTGTTGAGTGTGGCAAGTGTCGTTGGGCAGACATCCGGGCAATGGGTGTAGCCGAAGGCAAGGACGCTCCATCGGTCCTTGAATTGGGCGCTGGTAAAGGGTTTGCCGTTGTGATCAATGAGTGTCACCGATGGCAGCGGATCGGGCGGTGAATACACGGGAACCCCCTTGATATCCGTAAATTCCAGGGGTGCGGGCTCCCGATCATAGAGGTATGCTATTGTTGCCAGTGTCACCATAATGATCGCCAATAGCGAAAAAACGGGCTTGTTTTTCATAGAAATTAAGTCTAGCACGATGTCTATACTGAGATGAAGGGTGATCAAACACCATAAAAATAGGCCTCGAAAGCGGAAAAAAGCAAAAAAGTTGTCTCCAGGTAGTGCATTTTTATTTGCGGAGTGGTAAAAAATAGCAGGAATTTGCAGTCGGCCAGTTCGGATGGCTTGAAAAACACGGAAAAACTTTTGCTTTATCAAAAAACTTGTTGTAAAACTAAGTGACGTCAACAACCACAGGGGTTATTAACGAAATGAAAAAGGCGAAAAAGAAAGCTACTGCGAAGTCTGCGACAAAGAAGTCTGCGAGCAGCAAGAAGGTCGCTGCGGCAGCACCAAAGGCACGTAAGCTGACGGCAACCAGAAAGGCTTACACCAAGTCAGAAGTATTGGCGACCATCGCCGAGCAGACGGGTGTTGCCAAGAAGAGTGTGAGCTCGGTGATGGAATGCCTGGCCGAAGTGATTGAGGCTCATATCAAGAAGGGCGCAGTGGGCAATTTTACTGTTCCCGGTCTGATGAAGATCAAGACCATTCACAAGAAGGCCACCAAGGCGCGCAAGGGTATCAACCCGTTCACTGGCGAAGAGACCATGTTCAAGGCCAAGCCAGCCCGCACGGCTGTTAAAATTCTGCCTCTGAAAAAGGTGAAGGAAATGGTGGCTTAACGTTAGCCTACCGGTTTTTGAAAAGGCCCGGGTCGAAAGATCCGGGCCTTTTTCTTTATGTGACCCGCAAACTGTTGAAAAATGTGCAGGGTGCGATACCCGTAGGGGCGATTCATGAATCGCCCCTACCCGCTAATACAGTTCTTTTCGGGTCTTGCTGTTATCCGGAACAATCAATGGCATACGTTGGGTTAGTTGCGGGCGGTTGGAACGATCCATGCGTTGATCGTAAATTACGGTAAAGGCCATGACCTGTCGTACATAGTTTTGTGTTTCGGCAAAAGGAATATTCTCCACCCAGCGATCCGGCGGTAAATTCTGTTCCTTAGGTAGCCAGCTGGCGACGCGTTGTGGACCCGCGTTATAGGCGGCGGTCGCCAATACCATGTTCTGGCCAAAGCGGTTAAGCACCTTGCGCAGATAGCTGACACCGAAACGAATGTTGGTGCGCGCTTCAAGCAATTGGTTGCTATTGTTGAGCCGGGTATCGAGATCGCGTGCGATATTTTTGCCGGTGCGGGGCATGATTTGCATCAGGCCCATGGCACCGACAGGGGATCGGGCATCCACAGTAAAAGCGCTTTCCTGCCGAATAATGGCGTAGGCCCAGGAGGGATCAATAGATTGATTCGATGAAAATTCCGCCACATTCTCCCTGTGTTCCAGCGGAAAACGTAATTCCAGATCATCCCGAAATTCGGTTTTGTTCAAGGTCAGGATGGCGCGATCATGCCAGCCCCAGCTATGGGCGAGTTTTGCCGCCTTCATTAACTGCGCTTCATCCATGTTGCGGGTGATGTAGTTCCATTCACGGCGGGCGTTGTTGATGTCACCGATGAAATAGAGTTCGCGTGCGATCAGTACCGGAGGCGTGTTTTCGAATGCCGCGAGTTCAGCCGGGCTATAGTTGAGCGGTTTGTCTTCAAATTGGTAAGGAACCGTAATGCGATCCGCGGCCATGAAGCCATAGAAATCGCGTGTCTTGGCCACTTCACGGTAAACCCGTTGGGCGCGTTCTTTGTCTGCAATTTCATCGTAGGCACGGGCGCGCCAGTAACGCCAGCGCGAAGATTGCTGTTCCTTGGGTGTCATTTGGTCAATCCAGAAAATGACGTCGTTCCAGGCGTCCTGGTTGACCGCAGTAAGTACGCGCCACAGGCGGACATCGCTATTGTCATTGCCAGATTTTAGGTTGGCCAGCCAACGCATCGCTTCAGGCGCGTTATTGCGGGCAAGGGCGACGGCAATGCTGGCTTCGGCATCATTCACTTCATCCGGCGTAAAGGCATGATCCATGACCAGGCGATCCCAGGTTTCACCGGCCTTGGTCGGGTTTTGTTTGGCCAGCCGTTTGATGCCGTGGATCAGGATGGCGCGCGCAATCGGCGAATTTGTTTTTAACTTGGGGGCATCAAGCGTGGCATCGGGGGCGCGATGCATCTCGCGCCAGAGCGCAATCCATTCGCGATCCTCGGGTTTCAGAAAGCGTTCAAGGTAATGGGCAAGATAAGCCTGATTTTTTGACATCGCCAGACGGACACGATCCCAGAGCAGCTCGTCGGTGAGGGCGCCGGTTTCGCGCCAGGCAGCAAACAACGGGTCACACTCGCGCGGCAGGGAGCGGTTGGCGAGCCATAGGGCATCGAGATCTTTGAAGGCCTCTTCACGATTGCCGAGTTTGTATTGGGCGCGGCGGGCATAACACTCAAGGTCTGCGGCTTCGGATTGCGGATCATAAAAACTGAGATAAGTCTTCCATTGTTCACGCTGCGCCAGGGTTTGTAACCAATCGTAACGTAATCTGGCGCCGACATAGGAATCTTGATATTTATCGATAAAATCGCGGATTTCGGTATTGGAGGCCTGGGGCAGGCGTTTTTGCAGTTCCGCAGCCAGCAAATAGGGATATAGCGGATAATCCTGTAACTGAGACAGAAGCTTGCGATAGGCCGGCATCTGATTGCGCGCCAATGCATCGCGGGCCGAGGTGAACAGGGCGCGTTGTTGAATGAGCGCCTTGTCTGAGAACGCAGCATTTTCGGTCACTGGCGCGGCGGCTGCGGTAACAGCCTGGCTGGCATTTAATAACAATCCTAGCCCGAAAAAGAGTGCGGTTGTGGTGCGTGGGAGTAAGCTCATGATAATCCTTGTATCGGCAAAAATACGCTTTTTTTTAGTAAAAACATCAACTATAGTTTAATTGAAATATGCAGCAAGGTATGAAAAATAACAATAGATTACGCATCGCAGTCAGCGCATGTTTGCTTGGGGAATCAGTGCGTTATGGCGGCGGGCATAAGCGGCATGCATTTATCGTCGAGCAATTGGCGAAGCAATGTGAAGTGATTGCGATTTGTCCTGAGGTAGGCATTGGTTTGGGCGTGCCGAGACCACCGATTCAATTGCGGCGTGAAGGCGACGCGATTCAGGCGCGCGGGGTGGTAGATACCGAACAGGATTTCACTGTGGCGTTGCAGGTGTATGCCCGGCAGCAGGTGCAACTGTGGTCGACTATTGATGGTTATATTTTCAAAAGCCGGTCACCAAGCTGTGGGTTGCATGATGTGCCGATTGTGCCGGCGGGTAAAGGGGCAGGCATTTATGCCGCAGAGTGGTTGCGGTGTCACCCTTTATTGCCGATGGTCGATGAGCAGGCATTGCAGGATGCGGCAGGACAACGGCACTTCCTTGAGCGAGTTACGGCTTACCGGAGACTGTATCAGCAATAATTAGCGGGTGTTAACCAGGGGCTATATAAAATAGTTATTAAAAACAGCATGTTATGTTTTTTTAATGTATTTCAAGAGGCTAGGCAAGTGTTTAGGAATCGAATAAACTAATGACCATAATAAACATGGGATATAGCGGGCCGCATTCCATGGAGAAAATGTTCTGGGTCAGGGAGAATTAATAATGCAAGAATCCGAATCCTTTGGCAGGCCTGGAATAGACCGCCGATCAGCTAATGATCGACGTTACCAACGCATGTATCGTCCGGTGTTTACGTTACGCGGGCAGCGGGCATATTTTCGCCGTGCCGAAGATGCTGTCAATGCGTATGTCGATCGTTATGACTGGCGCTGGATGATGATCACGTTCAGCATCGCGCTGTTGTGCTGTGTCGATGCGGCGATGACGCTGAATTTAATCAGTTCCGGGATTGCCACTGAGGTAAATCCCTTCATGCAGCTGCTGATTGAGCGGGATGTGATGTTATTTATCACCGCCAAGTTTGTCTTGACGGGGCTGGGGCTGATGATTCTCATCGCGCACAAGAACTTTATTCTGTTCGGTCGGGCGCGCGTCAGCCATTTCTTGTATTTCTTGCTGGTCTTTTATGTCGTATTGATTAAATACGAGCTGGTGTTGCTTCACTTATAAACATTCATTAAGTCTGCATTGAGCCATAGATGCACCCAGATGCTGGCGGCATAGCCGAGAGCGATGGCCCAAGCCCATTTCAGATGGGCAAAGAAGGTGTAGATGCCGCGTGCTTGACCCATTAAACCAACGCCAGCGGCTGAGCCGATTGAGAGCAGCGAACCACCTACCCCTGCCGTGAGCGTTACCAATAACCACTGTCCGTGAGACATCTCGGGATTCATGGTCAGTACGGCGTACATCACTGGGATGTTGTCGACTATCGCCGACAATATGCCAATCAGGATGTTGGCCCATGTCGGTCCAAGTTCTCCATAAAATGTATTGGAAAGCAGGGCCAGATAGCCAATTGTGCCCAGGCCGCCGACACACAGGATCACACCATAGAAAAACATCAGGGTGTCCCATTCGACCCGTTTGATGCTGATGAAAATATCGAACGGACGATGCCGGGGTTTGAAATGCTTTTGAAATTCCGGGTCGTCGAGATTGATCTGTAATCCTGCAACCTCGGGGCCAGTGGTGTAGGAATTGCCCGGTTTTTTGTCGTGATGACGAAGACGGTAACCGTAGAGCTTGAGCAAGCCGAGGCCGGTCATCATGCCCATCACCGGCGGCAGATGCAGGAACATGTGACTGGTGACGGCCAGAGTAATGGTCAGCAGGAATAAGGCAAGAACCACGAATCCACCCTTTTTGATTTCAACACCTTCTGATGCGGCTGTCGGCCGGGTCTTGGGGACGGCAAATGACATGAATAACGCCGGGACCAGCCAGTTGATCAGAGATGGCAGGAAAAGATCAAAAAACTCGGTAAAAGTGACAACGCCTTTTTGCCAGACCATCAGCGTGGTGATGTCGCCAAACGGACTGAAGGCACCGCCGGCATTGGCGGCAACGACAATGCTGATGCACGATACGACTATAAATGTGGGTTGTCCGGCGCCGACGGCAACAGCCACCGCGCCCATCAACAAGGCGGTGGTCAGATTATCGGCCACTGGCGAGATGAAGAATGCCAATAGGCCGGTGAGCCAGAAAATGGTGCGTAACGAATAACCGGAGGCAATCAACCAGGTGCGTAGCGCGGCGAACATGTTGCGTTCTTCGAGCACATTAATGTAAGTCATGGCCGCAATCAGGAACAGCAGCAACTCGCCATATTCAAGTAAGTTATGGCGTACGGCCTCGGCGGCAGTGTGCGTGTCTCCGCTCACGGCATAAGCAATGGCGACCAGAAACCAGATCAGGCCCGCAGCGACGATGACCGGTTTGGATTTGCGCAGGTGCAGGAACTCTTCGCCGATGACCAGGGCATAGGCGATGACAAACAAAATCAGGGCGATGAGACCATAGCCGGTATTGGTCAGGTCGAGTGTAGCTTCGCCGCTGGCCGCCAATGTTGGGAATGGCGAGAATAGCAACAGCAGGGCAAACAAAGCGCGGAGGTGGCTCATGATCTGGGCGAAAATCGCAAATTCCTGATAGGCTTAACGAATATGTCTTTGATTTTTACACGATATGTGTTTCAGGTCTAGATACTTTGTCTGCAGGTAGAGATAGGGCAATGTCATCGCTGTTAATTAACGCGCTGGAAACTGGGGCGACGGTACTCACCGTCAACCGCCGTTTGGCGCGTCACGTCCGTCAGCATTATGCCGATCAGCAGCAAGCCCAGGGCAAGCGTGTGTGGCAGACGCCGCAGGTGTTGCTGTGGACAGCCTGGGTCGAGCAGTGCTGGGATGAGATAGGGTTTGTCGATCCGGCTCAGGTGCGATACCGGCTGTTGACTGACGCGCAAGCCGAGGTGGTATGGGAGTCGGTGATTCGTGATTCGGCAGTGGGTCAGGATCTGCTGAGCATTTCAGCGACAGTGCACAGTGCCATGCAGGCATGGCGCACGTTAAAGCAGTGGCGATTGAATGTGCGCGATTTAGCCGCATCGGATCAATCCGATGTGCAGGCTTTCTGTGATTGGGCTCACGACTATGAACGGCGCTGCGTGCAAAAAGGCTGGCTGGATCCTGCACTGCTGCCTGAATTGTTGATCGATGAACTGAAGCTGAAACGAATTTCACTGCCGTCGCAGATCATCTGGTTTGGATTTGATGATGTCACACCACAACAACAGGCTTTGATTGGGGCATTGCGGCAGGCGGGTGTGACCGTGGAGATTGCAGTGCCGGAGATCGGCAACGGCAAGGCGCGCCGTGTGGCGTGTGCCGAGAGCGCGGCAGAATTACGCAAGGCCGCGTTATGGGTACGTGACTTGTTGGAACGTGGCGAACGGCGGGTTGCGGTCGTGGTTCCGGATTTGGCGGGCCAGCGTGCGCGGCTCTTCACCATTTTCGACGAAGTGTTGTGCCCGGCACGCTTGCTGGAGCAGGGGCCAGAGGCGCCCCGGCCCTATAACGTGTCGCTGGGAGTTGCATTACAGCAATTACCGGTAGTGGCTTCTGCATTGGCGATTCTTGAACTGGCAAGCGGCACCATGCCGCTGGAGGCGGTGGGGCGCTTGTTACTGTCACCTCATCTCGGGGCGGCCGAGAGCGAAATGTCGCGTCGGGCCTTGCTCGATGCGCGCCTGCGGCGGCATGGCGAGGCGCTAGTCTCATTGCGTACCGTGTTGCGAATGGCGACGGCATTAAACCAGTCACTGGCGTGGGCATGTCCTCAGTTGGCGCGCAATTTGACCGAGTTACGGCAGCTGCTTGATGCGAAGCCTAATCGCTTATTGCCCAGCCAGTGGGTTGAGCCATTGAGCCAGATGCTGCGCGCGATGGGCTGGCCGGGGGAGCGTTCATTAAACAGTGACGAGTATCAGGCCGTTGCCGCCTGGAAACAGTTGCTGGCGCAATTTGCCGCCTTGGATGAGGTGAGTGGCAAGCTGTCTTTGAAGCAAACGTTATCGCGCCTGCAACAAGCCGCCAAGACGGTGATCTTTCAATCACAAACCACGGAACAGCCGGTTCAAGTACTGGGTTTGCTGGAAGCGGCAGGCCTGGACTTCGATCATGTGTGGGTGGCCGGTTTGCATGATGAGGTTTGGCCGCCTGTGCCGCAACCCAATCCATTTTTACCGATATCGTTGCAACGGCGGCTTGCGATGCCGCATGCCTCGGCGGAACGTGAACTCGAATTTGCACGTAAAGTTACCGCACGATTGTTGTCAGCAGCGCCGGAAGTGATTGTCAGTTATCCGCAGCGGGAACAAGATCGCGAATTACGGGCGAGTCCGTTGCTTGTGCATTTGCCGGAAGTGATGCTGAACGAGTTGCAATTGCCGGAATATGCCGATTATCGCGCCTTGATTCGCAACAATGCGGTTATCGAACACTATGTTGATAGCAATGGGCCGGCGTTGGCAGCAGGCAGTGCCGTTGCAGGCGGTAGTGGCGTGTTTCGCGATCAGGCCGCATGTCCGTTCCGCGCCTTTGGTCGTTACCGCTTGGGGGCGCAGGCGTTGGAAGTGCCTGCCTCAGGGTTGTCCGCGGCTGAGCGCGGCAGTTTGCTGCACAGTGTCTTGGAATTGATCTGGCAGCGTCTGCAAGACCAGCAACAATTATTGGCGCTTGATGTGATGCAGCGTCGGGAATTTGTAACTTCCGCGGTTGATCAGGTGTTGGCGGTAGAGGCAAAAGATTATCCGCATGTTTTTACCGCCCGCTTCACTGCACTGGAGCAAGAGCGATTGGTGAATATTAGTTTGAGCTGGCTGGAACAGGAAGCGCAAAGGCCACCCTTCAATGTGGTTGCCACCGAACAGAAACGGAAAGTGAATATCTCCGGTTTGGAGTTTGAGGTCAAGGCCGATCGCATCGATCGGTTGGCGGATGGTGGTGCCATGATCATCGACTACAAAACCGCCAGACCCAGGATTGCCGATTGGTTCGGTACGCGTCCTGATGAGCCACAGTTACCGTTATATGCCGTAACGCATGATGAAAGTGTAGAGGCGGTTGCCTTCGCCTGGCTGTCACCACGCGAGCAGCGCTTTATCGGTTTGAGTTGTGATGCAGAAGTTGCGCCGGGCATCGAGCGCTTCAACGATACGAAATACGATATCGGTAAACCGGACTGGGAATCGCTACAGCAGGAATGGCGGCAGGTGCTGGAACGATTGGCGGCTGAATTCCGGCACGGCGTTGCCAGTGTCGATCCGAAAAAAGGGCCAGAGACATGCATGTATTGTGATCTGGCCGCATTCTGCCGGATCAATGAAATAGGTTATAGAGTAGAAGAAGAAAGCGCCAGCGATGAGGGAGAAAGCAATGACTGACGTCATTGATGCCCGGCAACGTCAGGCCGCACTTGATCCGACGCGATCTTTTATCGTCCAGGCGCCTGCTGGCTCGGGCAAAACAGGGCTGATTACCCAGCGGTTTTTGACCTTGCTCGCACAGGCCGAACGGCCCGAGGAAATTGTCGCCATTACTTTCACGCGCAAAGCAGCGGGCGAGATGCGCAGTCGTATTGTCGAAGCGTTGCAATCGGCGGTTGAATCACCTCCCGATGATCCGCATGCACTCAAGACCTGGGAATTGGCGCGCGCTGCGCTCGAGCGTGACCGAACTTGTAGCTGGAATTTGTTGCAGTATCCCGCACGGCTCGCCATTCAGACCATTGACTCGCTCTGCGCCTGGTTGACGCGCAGGCTGCCATTGACCTCTGGTTTTGGCGCCATGCCGGGCATCGCAGAGGATTCATCGGAGTTATATCGTGCCGCTGCGCGCCGAACGCTGGAAGATTTGGAACAAGGCACTGATTGGACGCCCGCCATCGAAACTTTGCTGCGGCATCTGGACAATAATATTGGCCTCGCCGAATCGATGCTGGTCAGTATGCTGGCACGGCGTGATCAATGGTTGCGGCATCTCGTCAATTTCCGTAGCGAACCTCAGCGGCGGTTGCTTTTGGAATCTGCGCTGAAAGGCGCGATTAGCGATGCGTTAGTTGTGGCGCGTCGTTTGTGGCCGGAAGATCTGGTGGCAGAGACAATATCTGTATTGCGGTTTGCAGCGGCCAATGTTGAAACCGGTCATCCTTTACGCGTATTTGTGGAGATGACGGAACTTCCCGCAACTGATGTCGCAGGGCGTGAGCAGTGGATGGCGCTTGCGGGCTTGATGCTTAGTAAGGATGGTGAATGGCGCCGCCGTCTGGATAAGCGGTTAGGATTTCCCGCACCATCGAGCACTAAAGACCAGACCGAGGCCGAGCAATTCAAACATATGAAAGCCCGTGCCGAGGCTGTATTAGCCGTCTTGGCGGCAGTTCCTGATTTGGGTGAGCGGCTAAATGATATTCGTCATTTACCAGAACCAGCCTATAACGAAGAACAATGGCAAGTGGTTGAGGCCTTGTGTGAGCTGCTGGTGATGGCGGCAGCGCATCTGCGCGTAGTGTTCAATCAACAGGGACAGGTGGATTTTAGTGAGATTTCGCAATCGGCCTTGCTGGCCTTGGGCGCAGCGGACGCGCCGACTGATCTGGCGCTAACTCTTGATTATCGTATTCGCCATCTGCTGTTGGATGAATTCCAGGATACTTCCTTTGGCCAATATGGTTTGCTGGAACGTCTTACCGCAGGTTGGCAAGCGGGTGACGGCCGCACGCTGTTTGTGGTCGGTGATCCAATGCAATCGATTTATCGCTTCCGTGAAGCAGAGGTCGGTCTATACCTGCGCGCCCGGCGCCAGGGGATTGGCCACGTCGCGTTAACGCCATTGACCTTGCAAGTCAACTTCCGTTCGCAGCGCGGCATCGTTGACTGGGTCAATCAAACATTTTGTCATGTGCTGCCGCAACACGAAGACATCGGCACGGGCGCCGTAACTTATACAGATTCTCGTGCATTTCGTGATGTGCTAAATCTGCACGGCGTGCGGATACATCCATTCTTATCTCATGATGCCGAAGCTGAATCTGAGAAAATCATTGAACTGGTGCGAGAGGCTCAGGTACGAGACCCACAAGGCAGCATAGCTATCTTGGTGCGCGCGCGTAGTCATTTGGCCGCGATTGTCCCAGCATTGAAGCAGGCAGGGTTGCGCTTCCAGGCCGTCGAAATCGAACCATTGGGAGAGCGGCCTGTAATCCAGGATTTACGCTCCTTGACCTGCGCCTTATTGCATCCCGCAGACCGCATTTCATGGTTGGCGATTCTGCGTGCACCATGGTGTGGTCTGGAATTGCAGGATTTGCATGCCTTGGTGGGCAATGATCTACAAACCACTGTTTGGGATCATATCAATGATCCGGTGCGTTGCCAGGCACTGTCGGTAGTGGGGCAACAGCGTTTACAGCGGCTGCGAAGCGTATTCCAGGTGGCGTTACTGCAACGGCGGCAACGCACATTGCGGGCGACGGTAGAGCGTGCGTGGCTGGCCCTGGGCGCCCCGGGCTGCGTGGAAAATGACACCGACCTGGAAGATGCCGCTGTATTTTTTGATCTGCTCGATGAGCTTGATCAGGCCGCGGATTTAAGTGATTTTGAAGTGCTGGATGAACGGCTGTCCCGGCTTTTTGCACGCCCAGACGTAAAAGCCGATGCCCGGTTACAATTAATGACGATTCATAAATCAAAAGGCCTGGAATTTGATACCGTCATCATGCCCGGCTTGGGTCGCAAGGCTCCGCCTGATGAAAACCGGCTACTGATGTGGATGGAACGCGCAGGTGCAGAGGAAGGTGAGTTATTACTGGCACCGGTACGCGCCGTGGCAGACGAGCATGAAGCGACCTACGCCTATCTTCGACGCATCGATAAGCAGAAAGCCAGATATGAATCAGGCCGGGTGTTATATGTCAGCATTACCCGCGCCCGTAAACAGTTGCATCTGCTGGGGCATACAACGGTAGGTGCTGATAACAAAATACGGCCGCCGCAACGCAGCTCGTTACTGCATTTGTTGTGGCCCATGGTGCAGTCAATATATGAACATCATGTCCCTGAAAAGCAGGCAAAGGTGGCTCGCAGCCAGAACTCTACTCTGCGGCGTTTAAAAATGGATTGGCAGATGCCTGTGCTACCACTCAGTGTGGGCGCAATAATGGAGTCTCCAATCATTGATACTAATGAAGGTGTGGATTTTCTCTGGGCCGGAGAATTGGCGCGGAGCATAGGCATTGTCCTGCATCGACTGCTGCAACGGGTCGCCAGTGATGGCGGTGCCGAGCATTGGGACGAGTTGCGTGTGGCAAACATGGAACAATATTGCGCTCACCTATTAAAACAAATGGCTATACCTGAGCGAAATCTGGCCGACACAGGCAGTATAGTGCTCAATGGTCTGCGTAAAGCGTTAAGGGATGAACGAGGACGATGGCTGTTATCGTCGCAACACCAGGAAATGGGAAATGAGCTGGCCATCAGTGGTCTATGGCGTGATCGGGTAGTCAATATCATTATTGACCGTACTTTTGTGGATCGAGATGGGGTGCGCTGGATTGTGGATTATAAGACGGGTTCGCATCAGGGCGGTGATGTGGAAGAATTTCTCGATCAAGAAATGCTTCGTTATCGCGCCCAGTTGGATCGTTATGCCACGATGGTCCGGCAGTTTGATGAGCGCCCCATACGGCTTGGGTTGTATTTTCCGTTGCTCGGTGGCTGGCGTGAGTGGGCGAGTGCTGGGTGATAAGGTGGGCTTCCGGTTGTGGTCGTGGACTATTCATCGCGCTAACCTTGAACTTGATACACCACCAACAGGAAAGGGACTCTTGCTTAAGGTTATATTTAAATTCAGTCTCTATAATTAACTTATTGTTAATTATCAGCTTTTTTCAAAAACAATATCATTTATAGTATCAGTTATACATATTGACATTAATGTATAACTACACTAGAGTATTGCATTGATTAATGCGGGCCTGCCTTGCCATACCTTGGTTTCGCATCGCGGCTGCCCAACGATCTATCCGTGACCATTCCGGATGAGTTCGTGAAGCCAGGGCGACTCCCTCAGAGCTTCCTAATAGTTAACTGAATCTTTTCGGTAAGTAGTTTCCCCATGGAATGGTGCTGTTCAGAGTTGCAGTTCGGGCTCGGATGTAAGATGGACGAAAGGCTGTTTCCAACAGGGAAAAATCTTCGTGTTCTTTGAGTATTGACGCGAAGTAACGTAGTAAATATTAAAGGCATCTGTAGAAGTGTGAGGGTAGGGGCTTAAGGTAAGGGAAATTCCGCATACGTCTTGGACAGGCGAAGCTGCACACACTGTGAAGAGGGTCCAGTGCAATATCCAATATGGATGTCGTATGCATCGGGCCCACTTCTTTTTTTTAGTCTTTACCGTCGACTCCAATCACGACTCGGCACCAGTACGCCGTCAATCTAGCATCAGTCTATGATTATGTGAAATCTCCTTTATCGTTTTATCATTGATGCCCGCTGTCTTCGCGAATTCCTGCCATCTTTCAACCGCACTTACCACGTCATGGATAACCTCATCGGGCTTCGACAAGCTTATTGAGTCACCCACGGCGATAAGATCTTCCTTCGTAAAATGATCGCGTTTACCGTTCAGAGTCATTTGATGCTGATTGGTCCACTTGCCGGCCGGGTTGTGTGAATATATGACATCGTACGCGGGAGATAATTTCCATTTTCCGTCCGCAGTCATCAAGAAAGAAATATTTTTGGTGTGATCGTCTAGATCGCGCGCAATGATGCTAAACACTATCCGTCGATATTGCTGAACGGCTTCCGCCTTGCTCAAGCGAAGTCTACGCATAACCGCGAATGCCTGCTCATAACTGTATGCTCCCGCCATATTAAAGTCATAATGTGCTATACCGCATAGTGATTGCATGTGAAGCTTTTCGCCATCAACACGATCAAAGCGCTTCGTCATGAAATGAGCACGTCCGCTTTCTTCCAGCAACCGGCATTCGGTCATATCGATGCCGGCGGCTTGTGCCATCAAATAATAAGCATATTCAATACGGCCGTACCCGCTCGGTTCACCCAACTCCAGATCGGTAACGCCATCAAATTTGAGTATCCAATAATCGTATCCCTCTGGCGCCGGAGCCTGTCCGGATAGGACATTCCCTTTGTCGTCCATGGCGATAACGGCCTTGGGTCGCGCGCCACCCGCGGAAGTGCCAACGCGCAAAATATCCATCACGGCATCGGCGTTGTCTTGTTCCGAACGCCCGAGGTTACCGCTCAGCGCCTTGCGTTCACTCATGATTTCCTGTGCCAACTCGATCAGCTCGGTGATCTCAATTGGTACTGACTTGTCGTATTTAGCGATAATCGCAGGAGAGAATTCCAGCGCCCCCATTCCGCGTTTGCCCATATAGCACAGTCTTTCTACGGGGCTGAACCCCGCGCCATCACGACTTTGCCGTGCCAGCCAGGCATCGATAATGCTGTTGCCGAATTTATCAGGCAGTGCATCCGCAAGCAGCCCTGGCAAACCAAGGAATGTATTTTTATTCAGAGAAGGAAACGAGAAAATCCCATCCCCTTTTCTGGCGTCATCCAGACTCATGTGGAGGGGGGAGATATCGAGCCCCTTTTTTAAAAAGGCCCTGTCATATTCAAAAACGCCGTAGCCGCGATCATCTAACCATGAGACGGCGCCGACGAGGTCGCCCCATAATGTCACTTTAGCCGTATCAACCCTTTTCACCATTCCGCCTTATCCTTGGCTTTATCCTTGAATCGCTCACCTGATGCTCTTTCACGCCCCTTGCCGTGCATCTTGGCCAACTGAATGGGGCTGATCGAAGGTTCTGGGATGAAGCTATTTAGATGGTCCAGCGCCCCAAGCTCTCTTAATACTGCGATGAGGGTTGATAGTTTCCCTCTGCCAGATTCAAGCGACTTGATAACATTGAGGGATAATGCCGTTGTCTCAGCCAGTTCTTTTTGGGTGACATTCTTTCGTAAGCGTAGCGCCCTGATACGCCTGCCCAGCTCTTTTTCTATCCCTTTATCTGAAAGCGAGTATAAGTCCATAAAATACCTAAATCGGTCTATTAAGCCGTATAAATAGCTGTAACAGCCATTAATTATGACCATTCTATAGATTCGACTTCAAAAGTCAAGACAGACTATTATCAATAGTCTATTTTAGGGCTATTAATGTCATATAATACAATTTATAGCCCATATTAAGGCTATTAAATAAAGTAAATCAGGAGTATTGGCTGGGGCGATCCATGGCTATTGCGGGGGAGGGGGGCAAACCTCGATTTGAGGGCCATCTCTTAACTGGGCTGTATCATTCCATTAGGCCACGTCATTCATACAAGGAACTCCAGATAGGGACGCATCACATTGACAACACGGCAGATCGCGGCATAGTGCCAGATCTCATTCATCATGCATAATAGTGGTCTGTCCCCTATTGCTCTCTATTGCTCTCTCCTATTGCTCTAGGGTATCGACAGATGCCTTTGAGGGGCTTGAGCCGTGCGCGGTGAAAGTCGCATGCACGGTTCTTAGGGGGCTAGGCGCAGGTAACTGCGCTTAGCTACCCGACCGCATCCTATGGCTCTTGTAATTAACCGTGGTCTGTCCCCTATTACGCTATTACCCCCCTCAACCCCCTGTTTGCCTATCCGCCCGAGATCCGCAAAGTCATCTACACCACCAACGCCATCGAATCCTTGAACAGCGTTATCCGCATCGCTACGCGTAAACACAAGATCTTCGCTCATGACGACTCGGCGTTTAAAGTGGTGTACTTGGCGATCCAACAGGCTTCAAAAAAATGGACGATGCCGATCCACAACTGGAAGATGGCCATGAACCGGTTTATGATCGACTTCGAGGATCGCCTCAAAAACTATGTTTAATCAACCGGGCGGTTACACAGAATTGTTTACAGGCTCGAGCTCTCCAGTATTTCCGGCTGTGCGAGTCTATCTTTTTGCGACTTTCCTCTTTGAAGCCTTCTTCTTTGCAGCTTTCCTCTTCGGGGCCATTTTCTTTGCGGTTTTCCTTTTTGCGACTTTCCTTTTCGGAGCCATTTTCTTTGCAGTTTTTCTCTTTGCAGCCTTTTTCTTTTCGCCCGCCTGGTGTTTGGCCAGCCACTCTTCGGCGTGGAAAAGATCTGCGTTAATGATGCCAGCCGCCCTTATCTCTTGAAGCTTAGCCTCTATAGTACTGAGATCTGAGGGGGCCATTAGTAATTGCATCAAAATTTTTTGGAGGTCCTTTTTAGTTTTGGCTGTAAGTCTCTTTTTGTTATATTTTTCATATAGTTTGGAACAACCTTCAATAAAACTCCTGATTGCAGCGTACTCTAATACGATTGCCATGGTGTTCTCCTAAATGAGGAAGGGGGCAAACTCCTCATTGAAACTATATCGTTTCGAAAAAATCATGCTTGTACGAAGGATGTTTCTTTCGTAGCGGCAAATTATCCGTGGAGCTTTAGTCCATCCATATTTTTATATGCGCCCGATTTCCATAAGTTGAGTAGCACTAAGGGAGCTATAGTTAAGTCATGCAGTTGCATTGAGTCAATGCCAGAAGCGGGCAAAGCCCCGGGCCAGTCAATCATGTCTTTGCGTGTGCTGTCAGTGGCTTATCAATTGAAACAAATGGTTTCGCCACTGATACTCACGGCGAGGGGGGCAGGGTGGCCTGATTCTTTGGCTAATATCACTTCGAGACCGTCCCATTTCCCTTTGGCTTCAAAAACCTGTAGAAAATTGAATAGGCTAGGGGGTGTTACATTCTTTGGGTCGCTACGGGTCGATACCACTCAGATAGTGAAATATTCTCGCGGTCACTTTAGAAAACTGGTTTTTTTGAGAGTGTATCTGGGGGGGCAGCACTTCCGCTGACCGCCATGGAGAGCGAAGCGGTGGCGGTGAGTCCCCGGATAGGCGACCCCGTCCGCGGACTCGTAGATGAGAGCGCTAGCGAGCGACGTAGAGGCTGCGGCAGCGGGTATAGTCGCCGTAGAGTCATTGTGGTAGCTATGTTGAGTGCCACGAGAGAGCGAAACGAACGATGTTGTACGAAAACGTAGCGGACGCAGGACGGTCGGGGCAAAAGGAATCAGTTGTCGCCTCAGCGAGTCAATTTATGGCATGGACGCCATAAATTGGTCACGAGGTAGCGACACTATCGGACTTGCGTGACCGTAGTGCGAGCCATTTTTTTATCTCCACAAAACTGAATATTACGAGGGTGGTGACGGTAATCAACGCGATTTAATTTTGTCCAATATTAAAAGCTCAGAGTCCATGTCTGCACGAGATACTGTTGGACGTACATCGCCATAATATTTTCTTTTTTCGCTGCCACGAATGTAGCTATTTCCATCGGCGGTTCTGAAAAGTCTGCACTGACACACCCGGGACCCAACAACAAGTTCTACGGCATTATTCCCATGATTAAAGAGCTCCAGAGGGATAGTTCCTCTGAAGCCTGGTTGCATCATTGTATTAACATGCACGCCCAAGCGGGTATAACTGCTTCTGCTTATTACATCTGCATATATGTTAGTTGGGAGTGCCACATATTCAAGTGTCGAGGTCAGGACTACTTGATTAGGGTAAAGAATAAATCGCTCACCGACATCTCTTCGGGTCTCCTGAAAAAATGACGATATCCCTCTTTGCTGATTGGCAGGTTCTTTGCCGATACCAATAAATGATTTTCTTGTGTAAATTGAAACAAGGAAGTCATAACCTAGTCTTAGGTCAATAGTTACACTTCCTATTTGATCGATGTCCAAGAGAGGCGATATAAAAAGGGAATCGTCATTATTGGATGATAATGATTCTAGTATCTCCGTTTTAGTTAAGAGTTGCATTTCGCCACTTTTCCGTAATCATCATGTTTCTTATCGACTTTTCAGTTAAATCATTGATCAAGGAATCAATTAAGGGTTCATCTAATTCGTTCCAAGGTGGTGCATTACGATTATGAGCTAACCTCAACATATCCCATGCGCTATCAGTGATTCCGTGAAGTTCTTCCACTGATTGAATTGTATATGGACGAATGCTGGAGAAATCACGGCTAATGTTTGGCTTTGAAAAGCGTATTGGTAGCTCGGGCAACCCCATGGACCGCAGAGTTTCTTTAAAATAATCAATCATGAAATCGGAACTGCCGGTAAGGAAGTTATCTATGCGTGATAATCGTTCCGAAGTCGCAGGGTGAGATAAGCTCACGGTAGCATCTGGCACGATGCCGGACAAAAAATGACGAATCGCGTGTCCCGTATAGCTTGCAGCAAATAAATCTGAAAAGAATTCTGCGCGATAGCTTTTTTCGCTCCAATAACCTTGGGTGCCAGGTTGGAAGTTGGGTGGCCATTTTAATAAAGTGTAGTTAACGACCCCGTGATTGATATCGATAAAGTGGCCTAGTTCATGGTAAAGCGCGATGTTGTAAAGGGGTTTGTGGCGATATAGGCGTGGCAATGCTATTTGAATTAGGTCAACATCGTAATTCACGCCAAGATATGAATTAACCATGGTGTTAAAATTGGGATCGACCTGCTGGAAAAAATAGTTTTGTTCCTGAATGATTGCGGTCGTGATAATGAAATCGCGTGAAGACCAGTCACTGAGGGCGGCTTCAAGCCCATATACAACTTCGTAAGGAATTTCCTTTGAAGTGCTACCAGCAAGAAACCTAGCGGCCACCCATAATCGTCTTGAAATGGAGCGGGAAATGTTTGGAGGTATATTGCTGTAATTATTTAATAACCTATCTGTAATTTCGATTAGATGAGCTAGGTAATTGGCTATGGCAGAAGAAAAATATGGCGTTCTCGTCAGCTCGATGAGTTGTCCTCGAAGCAGCCGTATATCCGTTTTAACAAACAGATTTATGCTCCATCTTATCTAATAACCGTGACGCAAGCATGGGGTCTATGCTATCGAAATCAGATATGCCTCTAAAATCATTAACAAGGTCATCATGGGACTGAATTTCTAAAGCGAGCTCTATAGACTCAGGGGAGGGGTTTTGTATATTTACTGTTGGGAATTGTAATAACAATTGAGCCTGCCTTATTACTGCTATGACATGCTCCTTTAACACTGGTGGAACATTAGCCTCTCCACGGTTTACGAGAAACAGCGTAAGCTTTAAAAGTTCCAGATTATCGTCATAGTTAGATTTGGCTGCCAACATTTTGTCTCCTTTCCATAAGCGTGCTCATAGAGCCTAAGTAGTCTATCGGACAGAAACAAACATTATTGAATCCAAGCGGTTAAGAAATACATAAACACAACCGGTGGTTGTGTTTATGACATATTAATGCACCATTTCATTAAAGATGTAAACCATTTTCTATCCATACTAAATGCCACGTTGGATGTTTAAAATTTGTACGATTTTCCGTACAAATTTCCGTATGAAGGAATTTAAAAAAGTAACTTATTGATTTAATTGGTGGGCGGTGCAGGGTTCGAACCTGCGACCCCTGCCGTGTGAAGGCAGTGCTCTCCCGCTGAGCTAACCGCCCGGAGAAGGCCGCTGATTTTACTGACTGGGCCTGGCGACGTCAATTTGGGTGGGCGGGGTGGGGCTGGCATTTGCTAGAATATCGCCCATTCCCGTCGCAGGCTCTAAAACAGGATTTTTTATGACCGTTCGTACCCGCTTTGCCCCCAGTCCCACCGGTTATTTGCACATCGGTGGTGCCCGTACCGCCCTGTTTTCCTGGCTTTACGCCCGTAAGCACGGTGGCGTATTTGTGTTGCGGATCGAGGACACCGATCTGGAGCGTTCCACGGCGGAGTCGGTCAATGCCATTCTGGAGGGGATGACCTGGCTGGGCCTGGATTACGACGAAGGGCCGTTTTATCAGACCCAGCGGTTTGATCGGTATAAAGAGGTGATTCAGCAGTTGCTGGATACCGGCCATGCTTATCGTTGCTACTGTTCTAAGGAACGTCTTGATGCCTTGCGTGAGCAACAGATGGTCAACAAGGAAAAGCCGCGTTATGACGGGCTATGCCGCCACGGGAAAGAACAGTCTGCGGATCAGCCGCATGTCATTCGCTTCAAAAATCCCGAAGATGGCGCGGTGGTGGTGGAAGATCAGATTCGCGGCCGGGTTGTGTTTCAGAACACAGAGCTCGACGATTTGATCATCGCGCGCACCGATGGCACGCCGACTTATAATCTTAGTGTAGTCGTCGATGATCTCGACATGAAAATTACGCACGTGATTCGCGGCGACGATCATCTTAATAACACGCCACGCCAGATCAACATTATCAAAGCGCTGGGTGGCGTGGCGCCGAGTTACGGTCATGTGCCGATGATTCTTGGTGAAGACGGTAAACGTCTCTCGAAACGTCATGGTGCGGTGAGCGTGATGCAGTATCGGGAAGAAGGATTTTTGCCTGAGGCGCTGCTGAATTATCTGGTGCGATTGGGATGGTCGCATGGCGATCAGGAAGTGTTTTCGCTCGATGAAATGCTGACTCACTTTGATGCCTGTAATGTGAATAATTCTGCATCGACCTTTAATCCGGGCAAGTTGTTATGGCTGAATCAGCATTACATTAAAACCAGCGATCCAGCGCATGTCGCGCATCATTTGAGCTGGCACATGGGGCAGCAAGGGATTGATCCAAGCACTGGGCCGCAGTTGGTAGAGATAGTGAAGGCTCAATGTGAGCGCGCCAAAACGCTGGTAGAGATGGCGCAAAACAGCGTCTTTTTCTACAAAGATTTCGACGCATACGATGAAAAAGCCGCGCAGAAAAATCTGACTGCCGATGTGCGCCCAGCATTGGCGCAATTGCGCGAGCGATTTGCAACAGTGGAATGGTCGCCGGAGCCGATTCATCAGGCGGTGAACGATACCGCCGAAGCCACGGGTTTGAAGTTGGGTAAAGTGGCGCAACCGTTGCGCGTGGCGCTGACGGGGAGCACTATATCGCCACCGATTGATGTCACCGTGCACTTGATTGGTCGCGAAAATAGCTTGCGTCGCATCGAGCGGGCGATTCACTATATTGATGCCCAAATCAAGGCGTAAACAGGCTTGACATCATAGGGTAACTAACGGAAAATGCGCGCTTCGTTTGCGGGGCTATAGCTCAGCTGGGAGAGCGCTTGCATGGCATGCAAGAGGTCGGCGGTTCGATCCCGCCTAGCTCCACCAAAAGGTAAATAGGTTTGTTGCGTCCCCATCGTCTAGAGGCCTAGGACATCGCCCTTTCACGGCGGTAACCGGGGTTCGAATCCCCGTGGGGACGCCATTTATACCCAAGGCCGGTCACTGCAAGGTGACTGGCCTTTTTATTTGCCTTTGGCATGGGCAAACCCTCCTCCCTCTGCCCTTGAAATTTCCCATTTATAGTCTATGGTAAATCTGAGGAAGCCGCTCAGGTTTCCGGGACGTCCATTAGTTAACTTATGGGGGAACATTATGGCGACTCATAATCGTAGTGCTGCTGATGATGATGCCATCATCGTCTTTGGTTCGGCGGCAATTGTCGCGCTCGTTTGGTTGTTGGCAAAAACGTTGTTTTGATCAAGCCGGGTGTTGTTCGACATGAGTAGTACCTTGTTTTTCTAGTCTAGTCATTTTGGGCGTTAGTTTTGACGCCTGCGATTTTGTCCTCTTAAGCACCTTAGAAGAGGACATTTTAGGGCCGCGCAATGCGGCCCTCTTGTTTTACAATGCCTCCTGTTATTTCTCTTCTGGATCGTCAACGATGGATTATTGTTTTCAGCCGATTGGGGTCATTCATTCCTGTTACAAAGATAAGTTCGGGGTGCCGCGGCAGCCCGGTTTGGTGTCTGCGGCGCGGGGTGAGCTGGAGTTGTTTCCGCCCTACGACCGGGAAGAGGCATGGGTGGGCTTGGAGGGCTTTTCACATGTCTGGATTCAGTTTGTATTTCATCATTGCCTGGGCCAGGAACAGCGGCTGAGCGTGCGTCCGCCGCGGCTAGGTGGGAACCGTAAGCTGGGGGTGTTTGCCACCCGTTCTACGCATCGGCCCAATCCCTTGGGCTTGTCGGTGGTGGAGCTGGCCGGGATGGAAAAGCGTAATGGCCGCATGGTGATGTTATTGCGGGGGCTGGATCTGGTCGAGGGGACGCCGGTCTTGGATGTGAAACCGTATCTGCCCTATGTCGATATGGTCAGTGCTGCCCGCAGTGGTTTTGCCGAGGCCGCGCCGTCCGTGCCGTTACGCGTGGAATTTAGCCCTGAGGCTGAGACGCGGTGCCAGCAATGGCAGCAGCGCTGGCCGGAGCTGCGCGAGCTAATCGTGGGAGTATTGGCGCTGGACCCGCGTCCGGCGTATCAGGAGCGCGATGATGGGCGCCGTCGTTATGGGGTGCGGCTCCATGATCTGGATGTTCAGTGGCGGGTTGAAGGTGAGGCAGTGCGGGTGGAGGCGCTGGTGCCGGTCACTCCAAACATTGATTAGGGGTCCACGTTTTCGCGGATATTTCTGTTATCATTGCGGTTTCGTTAAAAACCGGGGATGGGCGTGCCATCGTGGCGCGACCTGAAGCATAATTAAAACAAGAAGTTATGCAAAGACAAAATAGTTTTTCTAAAGAAGAGTTGCTTGCCTGCGGGCGCGGTGAAATGTTTGGTCCTGGGAATGCCCAGTTGCCACTGCCGCCAATGCTGATGTTTGATCGCATTACCCGGATTACCGAAGACGGGGGTGGGCATGGTAAGGGTGAGATTATCGCTGAGCTCGATATTCGCCCCGACCTTTGGTTTTTTGAATGCCATTTTCAGGGTGACCCGGTCATGCCTGGTTGTCTTGGTCTGGATGCCATGTGGCAACTAATCGGATTCTATCTCGGTTGGCGCGGGGGTCCCGGCCGTGGTCGGGCCTTGGGCGTCGGCGAAGTGGGTTTCCGCGGCCAGGTGACACCGGACAAAAAATTGGTAACCTATCGAATTGATATGACTCGAGTCATCATGCGCAAGCTCTATATGGGCGTGGGCGATGCCATTCTGGAAGTGGATGGCAGAGTGATTTATGAGGCCAAGAATTTGCGTGTCGGACTCTTTACTTCGACAGATCAGATGTGAGGAATTAAGACGTGAGACGAGTTGTCGTCACCGGAATCGGGATTGTCTCCAGTATCGGTAATAATCAGCAAGAAGTTGCTGATGCGCTAAAGGCGGGACGTTCTGGTATTGAATTTTGTGCTGAATATGCGGAGATGGGTTTTCGCTCTCATGTCCATGGTTCGATCAAGCTCGATGTGGAGCCCCTCATCGATCGCAAGCTGCGCCGTTTCATGGGAGATGCTGCCGCCTATAACTACATCGCCATGCAGCAGGCCATCGAAGATGCCGGTTTGAACGAGACACAGATCTCCAATCCACGTGCTGGTTTGGTGGTGGGGTCGGGGGGCGCTTCTCATGCCAATACTGTGGCCGCTGCAGACATTCTGCGTGAAAAAGGGATTCGCCGCGTCGGTCCCTACATGGTGCCTAAGACCATGGGAAGTACCACTTCGGCTAATCTGGCGACTGCCTTCAAGATCAAAGGTGTCAACTATTCAATTAGTTCTGCTTGTTCTACCAGCGCCCACTGCATCGGTAACGGCATGGAGCTGATCCAGATGGGTAAGCAGGACATTGTGTTTGCGGGCGGTGGTGAAGAATTGGGATGGGAAGGTTCCATGATGTTTGATGCGATGGGTGCCTTGTCGTCGAAATACAATGACCGTCCCACCGTTGCTTCACGTGCGTACGATGCAGATCGTGATGGCTTTGTCATCTCTGGCGGTGGCGGATTATTGGTGCTGGAAGAGCTGGAGCATGCGTTACAGCGTGGTGCGCGTATTTACGCCGAATTGGTGGGTTATGGTGCGACCTCCGACGGTTTTGACATGGTGCAACCTTCCGGTGAAGGCGCTACGCGTTGTATGCGGCTGGCGTTGGATGGAGTGAAGGGTAAAGTGGATTACATCAACGCCCACGGCACCAGCACCCCTGCGGGCGACATGAAGGAACTCGAGGCGATTCGTGCGGTGTTCGGTGATGATATGCCGGCAATCAGTTCCACTAAATCGCTGACGGGACACGCATTGGGCGCGGCCGGTGTCAATGAGGCCATCTACTCACTGCTGATGATGAAGCACAATTTCCTCTGCGCCTCGGCCAATATCGAAAATCTCGATCCTTTCGCCGAAGGGATGCCGATTTTGCGTGCGCGTCGTGACAATGTTCAATTGAATACCGTGTTATCCAACAGCTTCGGTTTCGGTGGCACCAACGCCTGTTTGGTGTTCCAGCGTTATCCGGGCTAGGTCTTTTTAACTTCTGTTTAACCACAGAGGCACAGAGGACACAGAGTATTATTTGCGAGGTTTTCATGCGTCGGCCTTTGTCTTTGAGGCATCGGTTAGGATCATGTCTTAGGTGTTGCTTTAATAATCTCTGTGCGCTCTGTGTCTCTGTGGTAAGGAATTTGATTCCATTCCAATGATCTCCCCTCAAACTTTTTTCGTCACTGCGCCCAAGGGTGTGGTGTCGGTGCTGATCGACGAGTTGCGTGAGCTTGGCGTGACTGAGTTGCGTGAGCAGCCTGCAGGAGTCGAGTTTAAGGGTGATTTGCAACTTGCTTATCGTATTTGCCTCTGGTCGCGCTGCGCCGGCCGGGTGTTGATGCCGCTGACACAATTCGATGCCGCTGATGCCGAGGCCTTGTATGCCGGAGTGCAGACCATCGACTGGAGCGAGCATCTAAATTCGCATTCGACGCTGGCCGTTGATTTCACCTCCACCAGCGGCGAGATACGCCATACCCAGTATGGCGCGCAGAAGGTCAAGGATGCGATTGTCGATCAGTTTCGTGACCGCTGTGGCGAGCGGCCGTCGGTCGATCTTGAGCGTCCCGATTTACGCATCAATGTGCATCAGCAGCGTAATCAGGTCACGGTGGGAATTGATTTGTCCGGTGATAGCCTGCACAAGCGCGGTTATCGGCGGCAAAGTGTGATCGCGCCGCTGAAGGAAAATCTGGCAGCGGCATTGTTGTTGCGCAGCGGTTGGCCCGAGATCGCCGCGCGTGGCGGATGTTTGCTCGATCCGATGTGCGGTTCAGGCACATTTCTTGTTGAAGCGGCGTGGATGGCCACTGATCGCGCGCCTGGGCTAGGGCGCGATTATTTCGGGTTTCTGGGCTGGCTTGGGCACGATTCGCAATTATGGCAACAACTGATGGCTGAGGCGCAGGCGCGCGCCGATGCGGGGCGTGCGCGATTGCCGAGGATTATTGGGTTTGATGTTGATCAAAAATCTGTAAATGCCACGCGTGAAAATATTGAGGCGGCAGACCTGGCGGATGATATCGTCGTCGCCCGGCGTGGTGTTGCCGAGTTGGTCAAGCCAAGTGGCTGTGACGCCGGTTTGTTGATGGTGAACCCACCGTATGGGCAACGGCTTGGAGAAGTAGAAGAGTTGCGTGGCTTGTACCGGCAACTCGGTGATCGTCTCAAACAGCAATTCGCCGGTTGGCAAGCGGCTGTTTTCACCGGCAATCCCGATCTCGCCAAAGAGATGGGCATCCGTGCACAACGCTGGCATACCTTTTTCAACGGTGCTCTGGAGTGCCGTTTGTTGCGTTTTGAAATCGATGCGCAATGGTTCATCGAGCGTCGAGCCGCTCAACCGCCGCGTCCGTTGGAACGTGAGGCGTGGGGGCCGGGTGCCGAGATGTTCGCCAATCGTTTGCGCAAGAATCTAAAGCAGCTCGGCGCCTGGGCGAAGAAGGAAAATGTAACCTGTTATCGGCTTTATGATGCCGACATGCCTGAGTACGCGCTGGCGATTGATGTGTATCAAGGCGAAAAATTATGGCTGCACGTGCAGGAGTACGAGGCGCCGAAAACGATCGATCCGGCCAAGGCTAAATTGCGGTTGCGGGAAGCGATAGCCATGTTGCTGGAAGTGTTGGCGGTGCCGTTGGAACAAGTATTTTTTAAAGTGCGGCGCCAGCAAAAAGGTAAGGCGCAATATGAAAAGGTCGCCGATGAGCGCGATTTTTATGTGATCGAAGAGGGTGGGCATCGTTTCTGGGTCAACTTCAGCGATTTTCTCGATACCGGTTTGTTTCTTGATCACCGCTTGACGCGGACTATCGTCGAATGCGAGGCCAAAGGTAAGCGTTTCCTGAATCTGTTCGCCTATACCGGTACGGTGACTGTTTATGCGGCGGCGGGCGGCGCCAAATCGACCACGACGGTAGATATGTCCAATACTTACCTCAATTGGGCACGCCGCAATCTGGAATTGAACAAGATTGCCGATGACCCGCACGAGTTTGTTCAGGCGGATTGTCTGCAATGGCTGGAACAGCAACGGAAGTCGCCGTGGGCGAAACGCTTCGATCTGATCTTTCTTGATCCGCCGACATTCTCGACCTCAAAACGGATGGAGAACACCTTTGATGTGCAGCGCGATCATGTGGCTTTGATACGAGCCGCCGTGGCGTTACTGGATAAAGATGGGATGCTGATCTTCTCTAACAACTTTCGTAAATTCAATCTCGATGCGGATGCGTTGTCGGACCTGAGTATCGAAGATATCAGCGCCAAAACCATTCCTGCGGACTTTGCCAGGAACCCGAAAATACACCGTTGTTGGCAGATTAGGGTGCGGCCGACTTAGCCGCACCCCAAGGATTTGTTAAGTTCTAAACTGGTTAACAGCTTGTTGCAACTGCGCGGCCAATTTTGCCAGCTGATCGGTGGCGACGATGGTTTGTTGTGATCCGTCGCCGGTTTGCTGCGCCAGATTGTTGATGCTGACGATGTTGCTGTTGACCTCTTCGGCGACCGCATTTTGTTCTTCGGCTGCGCTGGCAATCTGGGCGGTCATATTGGTAATGGTGCCCACCGCATCGGTAATCGATCCCAGTGCCGCGCCGGCTTGATTGGCCTTGTCCACGGCGCCTTCCGCCCGCTTGCGGCTGGTTTCCATGACGTTGACGGCTTCTTTGGCGCCGCTTTGCAGGCGCTCGATCATTTGCTGAATTTCCTGAGTCGACTGCTGGGTACGGCTGGCCAGGGTCCTAACCTCATCAGCGACCACGGCAAAGCCACGGCCTTGTTCGCCGGCCCGCGCTGCTTCAATGGCGGCATTCAAGGCGAGAAGATTGGTTTGCTCGGCGATGCCTTTGATCACATCCAGGACTTGGCCAATGCTTTGGCTGTCGTCGTTGAGGCGTTGCAGTACTTCAGCCGCATGATGAACTTCCTTTGACAGGCCGTTTATTTCGGCGATCGCATTGTTAACGATATTGCGGCCGTTGACAGATTCACGGTTGGCGACATCCGCAGCTTGCGCGGCATCCGTCACATTACGGGCCACTTCCTGAACGGTGGCGACCATTTCATTCATGGCGGTGGCAACTTGCTCAGTTTCCTGAGTTTGTTTTGATATGTTTTGGCCCGTTTCGTTGTTGATGGCGCTGAGCTCTTTGGCCGCCGCACTAAGTTGAGTAGATGAACCTGCGACCTCAGAAATGGTTTTCCGGATTTTCGCGATAAACTGATTAAATCCGCGGCAAACTTCCGTTATTTCATCATGCCCTTTGTCCGGCAGCGAGACATTCAGGTTGCCCTCGCCACGAGCCAGATCGGTGAACTGATAGGCAACCTGGGTGATAGGTTGAACGACAGATTTGACGATCCACAGGTAGGCAGCGATGGCAATAATAATGCCAACAATTATCACCGTAATTAAGGCACCGTAGGCAGTCGTGTGTATGGTTTCCAAAGAGGCTGCAAATTGCTCAACCGCGCCATCACCCTTGCGCTCGACTTCGACCAGGTGTTCGATGATATCTTTGGTTGCCTTTTCGAAGGCGACATTGGCGTTGCGCAAAGCGATGGCGGTGTCACCGCCAGGGTGGCTAGTATAGGCATCAAATGACTTTAACAATTCGTCACGGGCGTTATTGAATGCGTCATCTATTTCTTTTAAATGGTCGAGCAGTGCGGGTTCCAGGATTTTGGCATCGATCAGGCGGTTGGTCGCCTCCTCGCCAAATTTTTTACCCTCGTCAATTTGCTGGTGCAGTTCCGAGGCATTTTCAACATTGCCCCCATGGGTCAGCATGTTGATGGCGATGACCTGCTTCTGGATAGAAATTTCCGTCTCCATCGCGCCATCGGCGGTGTCCCAGGCAGGGCCCGTCAGGTAGGTAATACCTTTGTCGAGATAACTGGCAGCGAAGTAACCAGTACCACCACTGACCAACAAGAGTGCCGCCATAGTGCCAAAGGCCACAGCAATTTTGCCGCTGATTTTGAGTTGCATACTTAAAACCCCGATCTGTTGATTATGTTTTCACGGATCGACTGACAATTCTTGACTGAAATCGTCATCCTAGTGATTAGGTCGGCTGCTATCAGAAAAGATTTATACATAATATTTGTATTGGTGTTCGAGTGAAGACAAATCGTCGTGTGTCCACTCTATTAAAGCCTTGAGCTATAAGGTCGATAATTGAATTAACGGAGCGCCATCGGGGTGGTTTGGCGTAGAGAGCGTTTTTCAAGGATGCGGGGATGCGCATGCGTTCAAGGACACTATTAGCAGCGATGCTTTGGTTGAGTGGCGCAATGACGATGGTCATGGCGGCGGCTCAGGAACCTATTAATGATGTCCGGATACTGATTGATATCTCCGGCAGCATGAAAAAAAACGATCCACAGAATTTGCGGGTTCCTGCCTTACGGCTCGTTACGCAGCTTTTGCCAGACGGCTCACGCGCCAGTGTCTGGACCTTCGGTCAGTGGGTTAATCCACTGGTACCGCTTAAAACAGTTGACGCGCAGTGGAAAGAGCAAGCCTATGCGGCGGCTAATGACATCAATTCCCACGGACTGTTTACCAATATTGAAGGCGTGCTCGAAAAATCCACCCAGGATTGGAAGCAGCCGGATAAGAACAGTCATCGCAGTATTATTTTTCTCACCGATGGTTTGGTGGATATCTCAAAACAGCCGGAGGAGAACGCGGCTGCACGGACCCGGATTCTGGAAGATACGTTGGCTCGCTTGCGTGATGCGGGCGTGGTGATTCACACCATCGGTCTGGCGGATGAAGTAGACAAACCATTTTTGCGCCAATTGTCGGCAACCACCAAGGGCTGGTTTGAAGAGGCGCGTACGGCTGAGCAATTGGAGCGGGTTTTTCTGCGCATGTTTGAAAAATCGGTGCCAACGGAATCATTGCCAATGGAGGATAACAAGTTCAATGTGGATTCCAGCGTTAAGGAAGTGACATTGCTAGTTTTTCGGCAAGAAGGATCACAAGATTCAAAAATTGTGTTGCCGGGGGGCGAAAAAATCGATTTTCGTTCAAACCGAGAAGGTTTGCGTTGGCGGCATGAGGATCGCTACGATTTGATTACCGTCGCCGATCCACCTGCAGGCGAATGGAAGATCCAGGCCAAACTCGATTCCGATAATCGTGCGATGGTGGTGACCGATCTCAAGACCAAGGCATCAACGCTGCCAAACGTTATGCTAGTGGGTGATGTTAAGCCTTACGCCCTACAGTTAGCCCAACAAGGTAAAACCATTACCGAAAGAAAGTTCCTTGATTTGTTGAAGATTGATGTGGCACGTCATCGCGATGGCAAGGAAGAGCAGCGTAGCGTCTTGACAGATGATGGTCAGGGTGGAGATGAGAAGAAAGATGACGGTGTCTTCACCACGAGGATTGGCCAATACCTGCCCGCAGGTCAGTATGAATATCAGTTGCGAGTGGATGGTACTACCTTTCAGCGTTCAAATCGGCAGACGGTGAAGGTGGTCGACACGCCGGTGACAGTGAGTGTGCGTAAGGTTAAAGAGGGCAGTCCAGCGGTATATGGTTTGAGCCTGGTGCCTTATGCCGACATCGTTAATCCTGAAACGTTGTTGATTGAAGCAGTGGTGAAAAAAAACGATGGCAGTCAATCAAATGTTAATGTGCCGCGCGTGGGACCCAATGAGTGGCGGGTAGATGTGCAAGTTAAGCCGGGTGAGCGTTATGATATTTCGTTGTCGGTACAGGCCGATCGTATTGAAGGCAAGCCTCTGAATCTGGGTGTCGGCCCTTACACTGTGACCGAAGGCGCGGAGGTGGAGCCCAAAGCCGCAGAGCCACCTAAACCCGTCGAAAAACCCGCAGAAAAGCCTGCGGCAAAGAAGCCTGAAGTAGCCAAGAAGCCTGAAGTCAAAGCAAGCGATGTTGCTGCGAAGAAGGATGCCGGTCCGGACTGGATAGAGATCGTGTTGAAGATTTTAGAGCTCAATGTGGTACTCAGCGGTGTAGGGTTCGGCGTTTACTGGAAGTGGTTCCGGAAACCAAAAGTCGTCGCTGAGGGCGATGAAACGAAAAAACCTAGGAAGAAATGGAACTGGTTAAAGTGGTTCCGGAAATCAAAGGCTGCCGATGTAGAAACGGCTGAAGAAAAATCCGAAGAGAAGAAGGGCGAGAAGAAGTGATTTCGATTGATCCCACAATCCTGATCGTCATGGGTGAAATCATTCTTGCCTTGGTGGTTGTGATTGCAGTGATTCTGGCGCGTTGGATTACGCTTAAGAAACGCGACAAGGCGGCAGTGATCGCGCTGGAAGGGCGGTTGACCCGTAACGAAGATAAACGCCAGGAATGGTATCACAATATTCTGACGGAGGGGGAGGAAGAGCCCGATTCAGCATTTAAAGAGATGGCGCATGGTTGGGTGGAAAAAGAAAACAATTTTTATGGCAAGTTGATCGAGATGTATATGCATCGCAATAGCACGGCGATGAGTAGCCTTGATAAGTTGTTGCATGACTACAGCTCTTCTTATTTGGAGCTGGTGGTCATGATGCGTGATCGATTGGGAAATCAGCAAGCGAATATCAATGAGGAAACCAGGGCGCAGATCGAACGCATGGCCGAGGAAGGAGTGAAAATAGCGCAGGAGATGGAGATACTGCGTGGTGAAAATGAACGCCTTAGCAAAGAGCTGGCGAGTGCGTATTCTGAGATAGAACAGGCGATGAAGGAATACAGCATGGCCTTTCGTCCTGGGGGTATGATGGGATCGAATGTTGCACCCGCTGCACCAGCGCCAGCGGTTGAATCACAGCCGACTCCGAGCGAAGAAGAGATGCCGGAGAATGAAGCTGAAGGTATAGCAGAGCCGATGGTGGCGACGTTTGCGCCGGAGCAAGAGTCAGGAGCGGCTGCGGAGTCCGAGTCTTTGCCAGTAATGGATGAGATGGTTGAAGAACCGGCCGAAACCACTATTCAGAATGAGCCGCCAACCCTGGGAAAAGAGACGCCTGCAATAGCCGCGACTGTTGCTGTTGACGAGTCAAAGATATTGGCGGCGCTGGAGTCCTCGGAGGATGAGATTGAATTGCCTAAAATAGACGTGAGTGATGATGTGATTGATCTGGCGGATGAAGCTTTGGATAAGGAAAAGTCAAAAAAGAAACTGTAGTAGGGGCGATTCATGAGTCGCCCCTACATTTGTCGCCGGAATTTTATAAGGCGCGCCCGCAACTTCTCTTACCAGTTGCGGCACCAGATAGCCCGGGAGCTTGTGTCTGAGTGCCTCGATCAAAACGTGTGCCTGTGCTATTGGAACGTCAAAATGGGCTGCGCCTTGCACCCGATCCAGAAGATGCAGGTAATAGGGAGTCACGCCGTGCTCAAACAGGCGTTCGCTGAGTTCAATGAGTGTTGTGGCATTGTCATTGATCCCCTTCAGTAATACGGCCTGATTAAACAAGGCGACGCCATGTGTGCTCAATGTGGCCAACGCCGTAGCAACGTGGTGATCAATCTCATTGGCGTGATTGCAATGCATTACAAACACAGGTTTGAGACGCGAGTTGTCGATCCACTTCAATAAACCGTTATCAATACGTTCCGGTAACACAATCGGATAGCGGCTATGCACGCGCAGGCGTTTGAGGTGTGGGATCTCATTAAGCTGTGCCACCAAATCAGCCAGGTAATGATCGGCGAGTGAAAGCGGATCGCCCCCGCTGAGAATGACCTCATGGATTGTTGTGTCAGCGGCGATAGGTTCAATAATGGCTGTCCAATCCTGATGATTACCTTTGTGGTCGCCGTAGGGGAAATGACGGCGGAAACAGTAACGGCAATGAATGGCGCAGGTGGCGGTAGCGAGTACCAATACCCGCCCTTGATATTTCTGTAACAGGCCGCGGCCACTGACTGCGTTCTGATCACCCACAGGATCGACGGAGAAACCCGGGGCCAGCGCTAATTCCTGGCCTAGAGGCAATACCTGGCGCAGCAAGGGGTCGTTGGGATCGCCCTTTTTCATGCGTGCTACGTATCCACGGGGAACACGCAGCGGAAACTCGGCATTGGCGCTAAGGATATCCGCCAGATTGAGGTGTTCCAGATCCAGCAGCTGTAACAACTCTCGCGGATCGCGGATGGCCATTGCCAGCGATTTTTGCCAGGTAGCTGGCGGCCAGGGGGTGGTGATGGGCGGTAACATGTTTTCGCGCCGGGACCGATTTATGCGATAATTGCGGGCCTTTAGTATACCGTATGGCAGCGGTATCTGGCCGCTCCCGGCAAACGCATAACGAGGACGATATGTCGACAATTAGCACTAGTGAATTCAAAGCTGGCCTCAAGATCATGCTCGATGGCGATCCCTGCGCCATCGTTGAAAATGAATTCGTGAAGCCGGGCAAGGGGCAGGCCTTTAGCCGAGTGAAGATCCGGAATCTCAAGACCGGACGCGTTATCGAGCGTACCTTCAAATCCGGTGATACCGTCGAAGGTGCCGACGTGGTGGATGCTGAAATGCAGTATCTCTACAACGATGGTGAGTTCTACCATTTCATGAAGCAGGATGGCTTTGAACAATACGCCGCTAGTGCAACAGCCGTGGGTGATACTGCTAAATGGATCAAGGGTGAAGAGATTTGTATCGTCACCTTGTGGAATGATTCACCACTGGCCGTGGCACCACCTAATTTTGTCATCCTGCGCATCACCGATACCGATCCCGGCGTGCGTGGTGATACCTCTGGCGGCGGTGGTAAACCCGCAACCCTGGAAACCGGCGCCGTCGTGCGTGTACCCCTGTTCGTCGATCTCGGCGAACTGATCAAGGTTGATACGCGTTCGGGTGAGTACGTTTCCCGCGTCAAGGAATAATCCAATATCTTTCACCACAGAGGCACAGGGGACACAGAGAAAATTCATGATCTTATTCAAATACTGGATTCACCCGCTCGGGGAATCAGCTCAGTGAATTTTTGTGTCCTCTGTGTTCTCTGTGCCTCTGTGGTTCAACAGTGGTTTTCAGGATAATGACTTCTGAAATAGACTGGCGTCCCAGCGCATCACTGGCACAACTGCAATTACGGGCCCGGGTTCTGGCGAGAATCCGGGCTTTTTTCGCAGAGCGCAATATCATGGAGGTGGAAACACCGCTACTGGCAGAGGGTGGTTCCACCGATCCCCATCTGGAAAGTTTCATCTGTCGCTATCGTGGGCCCGGTGCCGCCGAGGGTCGCGATCTATATCTGCAAACTTCACCTGAGTTTGCTATGAAGCGGCTGCTTGCTGCGGGCAGCGGGCCGATCTTCCAAATCGGTAAGGCCTTTCGCAACGGCGAGGCGGGCGCGCATCACAATCCTGAATTCACCATGCTGGAATGGTACCGGCCGGGATTTGATCACCTCATGCTCATGACGGAGGTCGATACACTGGTGTCTGTGATGCTGGGGACGCCTGCCGCCGATCGCATTACCTATCGCGAACTTTGCCAGACACAGCTGGGCATTGATCCGCATGCTGTTTCCGTAGAACAATTACGTGCCTGCGTTGAACGGCATGACATCCACACCACTAATTTATCAGCCGGGCTGGATATTGATGGCTGGCTGGCGCTGTTGTTCACTCATGTGCTGGAGCCAAAGCTTGGGCAAGCGCGGCCGCTGTTTGTTTACGACTATCCACCCTCGCAAGCGATGTTGGCGCAGGTGCGGCCCGGCTCTCCGCCTGTCGCCGAGCGCTTCGAGCTGTATGTTAAAGGTATGGAACTCGCCAACGGGTTTCATGAACTGACGGACAGTATCGAACAAGCACGGCGCTTTGCCGCAGATTTACAGCGCCGGAATGAGCTGGGATTGCCGCCGGTGACTGTGGATCGGCAACTGTTGGCCGCACTGGCCCATGGTTTACCGGATTGTGCCGGCGTGGCGCTGGGGATTGATCGTTTGCTGATGTGTGCCGCTGGGGTGGCAAACTTGGGGGCGACCTTGGCGTTTCCTATTAAATAAGTCTAGCATTTAAGTGAAGTGTCGGAAAAGTTTACACTTCAAAGCGAATTGTGATTTTTTGAAAAGCTAAAGGCGTGGAGCGGTAAAGGCGCTGACTTTTATATCATTGTTTATAATAAGTTTTTAGGTAAATGATCATTAATATCTTAAACTGGTATAAAAATTGCTAGCATATTTAATGCGGTATTGTGCTTGATGTAAAAGTTGTTTAGTCGGTAGCGATAAAAATCAAGGGGTGGCAGGTGGATGATAATAATAACAAACAGCAAATAACGAGCACGCAAAAGGATGATGCCATGGAGCGACGGTGGACAACTCGCACGCCAGCCAGACTGAACGTCGACCTCTATTTCCAGTCGATGGAAGTCGTGAATTGCCAGACCCGTGATGTCAGTTTCGGCGGGGTGTTTCTGGAACTGCATCAATGGGTGCCGCCGATGGAGGCGTCGGTGGATTTGGTCTTCCGGTTGGGGGAGGCAACCAACTATCGTAAATACCGCATCCCGGCCAAAGTGGTGCGTGCCACGGATAATGGGGTGGGGATCATGTTCCGCGACTTCGATGCCGCTGCCTTCCGCTCATTGCGGGAAGTGTTGCGTCACCGCGATGAGACCGTTACCCATTAAGTTATAGTTCTTGACAGCCTGGTTAGGGGGATTTTGGTTTGGTCGAAGAAGTCTTCTTTTTTGGCCGATCTCCCTTGCGGGCTTGCCGATGCTCCCACTTGTCAAAGCAGTCACTGCCGCAAAAATAAAGCACATAGTCTGGCCCCTCATAACTCTGGGCGACTGACGCCGGAATCTCTTTCATGCATACCTCGCAAGTCAGGAGCGGGCCTTGTGGTGTGTGGCGATTGGGTTGTCCCATGCAAACCTCTTGGTTATCTTATTTAACAAACATACTTAAATAAACATAGCAGCAAATGGCCGTTAAGTTAAAGAGGTTTGCAAATATCCCGAGATTTTAGTTAAAGGATCTGAGCGATTGCCTCGCCCATGCGCGTAGTTTGGCCCGTTTTTAAATCGGGATTCCACTGCGCCTTGCCTGGGCCAAAGAGCAGAATGACGGTCGAGCCCATATTAAAGCGGCCCATTTCGGCGCCTTTTTCCAGTGTCGGTGCCTGGTCATCAAAACGGCGGTGTTCAAAGTCGCGCAACATTCTGTCGCCATAATTGCCGCTCCACACTGTTTCGATGCCGGCAACAAAAATCGCGCCGATGGGGATCATCGCCATCGGTCCGGCAATGGTATCGAAAATCGCCACCAAGCGTTCGTTGCGGACAAATAATCCGGGCACCGTGCGCGTGGTGGCGGGATTGACGCTGAACAGCCGTCCCGGAACATACACCGTTTCCCGTAATGTGCCAGTGAGCGGCATATGAATGCGATGATAATCGCGCGGCGAAAGATAGATCGTGGCAAACGTGCCGTCCTCGAAAAGATCGGCGAGATGTTGTTGGCCGCCCAGCAGCGTCAACAGGTTGTAATCAAGACCTTTGGCTTGATAGACGCGACCATGAGTGATGGCGCCAGCCTCGCTGACCGTGCCATCGACCGGGCAGGCGATGGCATTCGGATCGGCAGCAATCGGGCGCACACCCGTGCGCAACGGACGGGTGAAAAAGGTGTTGAAATCGGGATAACGCTCCGGATTAGGCTCCTGCGCCAGACTCATATCGACTTGATAACGACGCACGATGGTGCGGATCAGCCAGTTCTTGATCGTAGTTTGCCGGATGCGCATCACATGATAAATTACGCGCGACAGCCAGTGGTGGGGCAGCGGATATTGGAACCAGGACTGGAGGCGCTCGATTAATGGGGGCATGTTCTCTATAACTATCTTGGGCAGGCGTCGATGCCGGCGTATGCTACCGTAAAAGAACGGAAATCCAAAACCTAAGCGGGTTAAACGCAGTGAGCCGGGAATGATCGATGCAACGTTATGATTTGAGCGCCCTGGCAGAGGCGGTGGGGGATGCCCTGCATGAGCGGGGTTTGATGCTGGTGACGGCGGAGTCATGCACCGGTGGGGGTGTGGCGCAGAGGATTACTGCCATCGCCGGGAGTTCGGAATGGTTCGAGCGCGGATTCGTGACTTATACCAACCTCTCAAAGGAGGAGATGTTGGGAGTGACTCACAAGACGCTGATTCAGCACGGCGCCGTCAGTGAGGAGACGGTGCGAGAGATGGTGACCGGTGCGCTGGCGCGGAGTCATGGCCATGTGGCGGTGGCAGTCAGCGGCATCGCCGGGCCAGGGGGCGGATCGCTCGACAAGCCGGTCGGCATGGTGTGGTTCGCCTGGGGTGGCGTGGCCTATCCCATGGTCAGCCGCTGCGTGCATTTCAGTGGCAATCGGGCCGAGGTGCGGACACAGGCGGTGGAAGTGGCCCTGCTGGGTATATTGGAATTGTTAACCGGCCGTGCCCGCTAGAGAAGCATTAAAGTCACAACGATTGTTTTTCGCCCTCTGGCCGGAGGCCGCGCTGCAAGAAATCTGGGCCAATTGGGCACAACAGGCGCTCCCTGCCGGCATCGGCCGTTTAATTCCCGCGGCCAATTTGCATATAACCTTATTCTTTCTCGGAGATGTAGCTGAAGATCAGCAGTATTGCGTCGAAAACGCGGCTGATGGCGTTCATGCACCGCGTTTTAATCTGTGTCTGGAGCGGCTCGGCTATTGGCGCAGACCGCAGGTTGCCTGGCTGTCGCCACAAACCACACCGTTCGCGCTGCAACAGCTCGTCAGCCAGTTACAACAAGGGTTGGAGAGGTGTGGATTCAAACCCGATCCCCGGCCCTATCAGGCCCATCTCACCCTGGCGCGCAAGGTGCGGCGTGGACCGCCGGCAGTTCGTCCCGAACCGGTGGCATGGCCGGTCGATCGCTTTGTGCTGGTGCGTTCTGAGTTAAATCAAACAGGCTCGAACTACGAAGTCATCCGTGCTTGGCCACTGGACTAGGCGTTTGTGGCTTTTCCCGTTTCCCCTTTCCCCTGCCCCCTGTTCTTATGTGATAATGCGGCGGAGGCATGGCCGCGCCAAGCCGGAAGTTCAAAGATCAACCGAGGGGAAAGACGTAATGGATGATAATAAGCGCAAGGCACTCACCGCAGCATTGGGACAGATTGAACGCCAGTTCGGCAAGGGTTCGATCATGCGGATGGGTGATGAAACCGTTGCCCGTGATGTGTCTGTTGTATCTACAGGTTCTCTAGGCCTGGACGTCGCGCTAGGTATCGGCGGTCTGCCGCGTGGTCGTGTGGTGGAAATTTATGGTCCCGAATCTTCCGGCAAGACGACGCTGACCCTCCAGGTCGTGGCTGAAATACAGAAAATGGGTGGCACAGCGGCCTTTATCGATGCCGAACATGCGCTGGACCCGAGTTATGCCGCCAAGATCGGTGTTAATGTCGATGACCTGCTGGTGTCGCAGCCGGATACCGGCGAACAGGCGCTGGAAATTACCGACATGCTGGTACGTTCGAGCGCCGTTGATGTGGTCGTCATCGATTCTGTGGCCGCACTGACGCCAAAAGCAGAAATCGAAGGCGAGATGGGTGATACCCATGTTGGTCTGCAAGCGCGGCTGATGTCGCAGGCGTTGCGCAAGCTCACCGCCAACATCAAGCGTTCCAACACGTTGGTGATTTTCATCAACCAGATCCGCATGAAGATCGGCGTTATGTTCGGCAATCCCGAAACGACGACCGGTGGTAACGCGCTCAAATTTTACTCTTCTGTCCGTCTTGATATTCGCCGTACCGGTGCGATCAAGAAGGGTGACGAAGTGATCGGTAACGAAACTCGTGTCAAGGTCGTCAAGAACAAGGTGGCGCCACCGTTTAAAGAAGCCAACTTCGAAATCCTTTACGGCGAAGGTGTGTCACGCGAAGGTGAGATCATCGATATGGGGGCCAAAGAAGGGTTGATCGATAAATCCGGTTCCTGGTACAGCTACAATGGCAACCGTATTGGCCAAGGCAAGGATAATGTGCGTCAGTTCCTCAAGGACAATCCTTCAGTCTCACAGGAAATCGAGGCCAAGCTGCGCGCCAAGTTGTTGACCAAAGTGGTTGCAGCTCCAGCGGCGATTGAAGATATTGCTGCTGAGATCGAGGCAGAGGTTTGATCCTGCGCTAATGGCATCGCCGCAACAAGAGTGCCGGGCAGCCGCCCTCCGGTGGCTGACCCGGCGCGAATATTCCCGGCACGAATTGCAACAAAAATTGCAGACAAAAGGTTTTGAGTCGGCGGTTATCGAATCAGTGATTGCCGAGTTGCTGCGGGAACGGTATTTGTCCGATGAGCGATTTGCCGAAGCACTGGTGCAGTCGCGAGTGAATCGCGGTGTTGGTCCGGTGCGGTTGCGGCAGGAATTGCGGCAACATGAGTTGAATGATGATGTCGCCACGCCAATGCCGAGTGAGGCTGAGTGGCGGCGGCGGGCGAGTGAAGTGCGGCGCAAGCGTTTTGGGGCGCAAATGCCGCAGACCTATGAAGAACGGGCAAAACAGATGCGATTTTTACAATATCGCGGGTTTACGACGGAACAAATTAACGCTGTGATGGCAACAGAAGATATTGCAGAAACAGAATAACTTTTTTTCAGAATTCAATTCTTAGAAAACAAAATATGAAAAGCGCAGAGATTCGTCGAGTCTTTCTCGAATATTTCCGGCAACATGGTCATGAAGTGGTTGCCAGCAGTTCGCTGGTGCCGGGAAATGATCCGACCTTGTTGTTTACCAATGCCGGTATGGTGCAATTCAAAGACGTGTTCCTGGGATTGGAACACCGTCACTATAAGCGCGCCGTCAGCAGTCAGCGCTGTGTCCGTGCGGGTGGCAAGCACAACGATCTGGAAAATGTCGGTTATACCGCGCGCCATCACACCTTCTTTGAAATGCTCGGCAATTTCAGTTTCGGCGATTATTTCAAACGCGATGCGATCAAGTTTGCTTGGGAGTTTTTAACTAAAACTCTGAAACTTCCTGCAAATCGGTTGTGGGTAACAGTGTATGCCGAAGATACCGAAGCCGCGGACATCTGGTTGAAAGAAATCGGTGTCGATGCCAATCGCTTCAGTCGCATCGGTGACAAACCCGGCGGTCGCAGCCATGAAAGCGATAATTTCTGGTCGATGGGTGATACCGGTCCTTGCGGTCCTTGTACCGAAATATTTTACGATCACGGCCCGCATATTGCGGGTGGTCCGCCCGGCACGCCGGAAGAAGACGGTGATCGTTACATCGAGATCTGGAATCTCGTGTTCATGCAATATGACCGCAGTGCCGATGGCGTGATGACGCCGCTGCCCAAACCTTCGGTCGATACCGGCATGGGGCTGGAACGTCTCGCCGCCGTGTTGCAGGGCGTGCACAGCAATTACGAAATCGATTTGTTCCAGAGTTTGATCAAGGCGACTGCGGCGGCGACAGGTTGCACTGATCACGCCAATAGTTCTTTGCGCGTCATCGCCGATCACATCCGTTCCTGTGCCTTCCTGATTACTGATGGTGTGTTACCGTCAAACGAAGGTCGCGGTTATGTGTTGCGCCGCATTATCCGTCGCGCGATTCGTCACGGGTACAAGCTGGGCCAGAATCAACCCTTCTTCCACAAATTGGTGGCAGCACTGGCGCAGGAAATGGGTGCCGCCTATCCCGAATTAGTGAAGGCGCAAGCGCAGGTTGAGAAAGTTCTACGTCTGGAAGAGGAACGCTTCGCCGAAACGCTGGATCAAGGGATGAAGATTCTTGAAGACGACATCGCACGTCTCAAGAGTAAAGTCATTCCCGGCGAAACCGTGTTCAAGCTGTATGACACTTATGGTTTTCCGGCAGATTTGACCGCAGACATCGCCCGTGAGCGTGGGTTGGCGATTGATCAAGCCGGGTTTGAGCGGGCGATGGAAGCGCAACGTGAGCGCGCGCGTGCCGCCAGTCAGTTTGGTGTGGCTTATCCGGGACGTTTGGATATTAATGTCCGTTGCGAATTCAGTGGCTATGAGCGCGTCAGTGATCAAGCCAAAGTCGTTGCCTTGTATCGCGGTGAACATGCCGTCGACGCGTTGAATGCCGGTGAAGAGGGTATGGTCATTCTGGATCGCACACCGTTCTATGCCGAATCCGGTGGGCAGGCGGGTGATCGCGGTGAACTGCGCGCTAAAGATGCATTGTTTGCCGTGCAGGATACCGTCAAACAAGGGCCGGAAGTGCATGCCCATATTGGTACGCTCAAGCGTGGTACATTGCGTGTCGGTGACAGTGTGCAAGCCGACGTTGATGACGCACGTCGCCAGGCAATACGTCTCAATCACTCGGCAACTCATTTGTTGCACGCTGCACTGCGTAACGTGTTGGGCGAGCATGTCGCGCAAAAAGGTTCGTTGGTTAACGCCGAGCGTTTGCGCTTTGACTTCTCGCACTTCGAACCTATCACCCGCGAACAGCTCAACGAGATTGAACGCCTGGTGAATGCCCAGATTCGTGCCAATAACGATGTTGAGACACGCGTCATGGCCTATGACGATGCCGTGAAAGCCGGCGCGACTGCGTTGTTCGGTGAAAAATATGGTGATAGCGTGCGTGTACTCAGCATCGGCGAGTTTTCAACTGAGCTGTGCGGCGGTACGCACGCCAAGCGCGCCGGTGATATCGGCTTGTTCAAGATCATTTCCGAAGCGGGTATCGCCTCGGGTGTGCGCCGTATCGAAGCGGTGACGGGTGAAAACGCATTGGCCTATATCGATAGTCTGGATCAACGCCTGGCGAGCATCGCCGATCTGGTCAAAGGCGGGCGCGACGATGCCAGCGACAAAGTGCGGCAACTGGTCGACAAGAGCCGCAAGCTGGAAAAAGAACTGGAGCAACTGAAAGCGAAGGCCGCTGCCAATCAAGGCGGTGAACTGATGTCACAGGCTATTGAGATCTCGGGGATTAAAGTACTGGCGGCGCGGCTGGAAGGTGCCGATGCCAAGACCCTGCGTGATACCGTCGATCAGCTTAAAAACAAACTTGGGTCAGCGGCGGTGATTTTAGCTGCGGTTGATGGCGACAAGGTGATGCTGGCCGCAGGGGTGAGCAAAGATCAGATCAATCGTGTTAAAGCCGGTGAACTGGTGAATCAGGTTGCCCTGCAGGTGGGCGGCAAGGGCGGTGGCCGTCCCGACATGGCGCAGGCGGGTGGCAACAACCCTGCCGCACTCGACGGCGCCCTGAAGGGTGTGCCGGATTGGATCAAGCAGCAATTGGCATTGTAATTTGCCCCACCACCCCACCCCTTCGGGGCACCCCTCCTCCCTCAGGAGGAGGGGAGAACTGACATCCCCTCCTTGGATAAGGAGGGGTGGACGCGAAGCGGACGGGGTGGTTGAGAATGGCGGCAGAATCCAAGCGGATTCTTAGTTAGAGTGGTGATGGATTCCTAGATGCAAGTTGCAGCCAGATGATTTTTTTATAGCGTTAAAGTAGTATTCACGCACATTCTTTACAAGACACATAACTATGGCATTAATCGTTCAAAAATACGGCGGCACCTCGGTGGGCAACGTTGAGCGCATCGAAAATGTCGCCGAGAAGGTCATCAAATGGCGCAATGAAGGCCACGATTTGGTGGTTGTGCTGTCTGCCATGAGTGGCGAGACCAATCGCCTGATCGAATTGGCAAAGTCTATCGACCCCAACCCTGCGCCGCGCGAACTCGATGTCATGATCGCCACTGGCGAGCAGGTTACCATCGCGCTGCTGGCCATGGCGCTGGAAAAACGTGGTGTGCCCGCGCGTTCCTACACCGGCGCTCAAGTACATATTCTCACCGATAGCGCCTTCAACAAGGCCCGTATCGTCGAGATCGACGATAAGCGGATGCATGACGATCTGGCCAAAGGTAGGGTCGTTGTGGTCGCTGGATTCCAGGGTGTGGACGAGCAGGGCAATATCACGACGCTCGGCCGCGGCGGTTCCGATACGACGGCGGTGGCTTTGGCCGCCGCACTCAAGGCCGATGAATGTCAGATTTACACCGACGTCGATGGTGTCTATACGACTGACCCGCGTGTCGTCCCTGAGGCTCGGCGCCTGGATCGCATCACCTTCGAAGAAATGCTGGAAATGGCCAGCCTCGGTTCCAAGGTTCTGCAGATCCGCTCGGTCGAATTCGCCGGCAAATACAATGTTCCGTTGCGCGTCCTCTCCAGTTTTACAGAGGGCGGCGGCACCCTGATCACTTATGAGGAAGAAGGTATGGAAGAACCGATAATCTCCGGCATCGCCTTTAACCGTGACGAGGCCAAACTGACGATCCTCGGCGTGCCCGACCAGCCGGGCGTGGCCTACCGCATCCTCGGCCCGATTGGCGAGGCCAACGTCGAGGTTGACATGATTATCCAGAACGTCGGCGAAGACGGCAGCACTGACTTCACCTTCACCGTGCACCGCAACGACTACACCAAGGCGCTATCCATCCTGGAGCGTACGGCCAAAGAACTGGGTGCCCGCCAGGTCTCCGGTGACAACAAGATCGTCAAGATTTCCATTGTTGGAGTAGGGATGCGTTCCCACGCCGGCATTGCCAGCAGCATGTTCAAGGCCCTGGCCCAGGAAGCGATCAATATCCGCATGATTTCGACCTCCGAGATCAAAATTTCCGTCGTGGTGGATGAAAAATACCTCGAGCTGGCCGTGCGCGCATTGCACACTGCTTTTGGATTAGATAAAAAATAATTATATAAAACAATGGGTTGTTTTATGCTCAAAAAACCGCCTCCGGGCGGTTTTTTATTTCCTCACATAGACTGCAGGGGTATCTTCAGTAATCCCTTAAATGGTCGATAACAAAACAAGAAGGTAGGTGGGAAAACACAGAACTGTCACCACCCCAAAGCACCGGATGGACCGGGGGCTAACAAAGGGCCGTAGAACAAGGAGAAAAATATGTTGATTTTGACCCGTCGTGTGGGTGAAACATTGATCATAGGAGATAATGTCACGGTCACAGTGCTCGGTGTTAAAGGCAATCAGGTTCGCATCGGTGTCAGTGCTCCCAAAGATGTCTCCGTCCATCGCGAAGAGATCTATCAACGTATTCAGCAAGAAAAGGCCGGTAACGGCAAAGATAAAGATGACGCGGCTGAAGACCATCAACCCCCAAGCTAAGCATAGTTAAAGAACAGCGCTTTACCGCCCCCGCTACAACAGGTATCCTAGGACTTAGTAAGTGATGTGGAAAATCAATGAGTTCGCTTATTGATTCCAGCAGAGTTGGCGTTTATTTCCAAATTCGTAATCTGCGAAATCATCGGGTATAATGCCGCCGCAGTCGCATGCGACACGTGGAGAGATGGCCGAGTGGTCGAAGGCGCTCCCCTGCTAAGGGAGTATACGCTCAAAAGGTGTATCGAGGGTTCGACTCCCTCTCTCTCCGCCATCTTTATCCAGCGGGATTCCTTGACAGTCTCAAGGCCTACCGGGATAATTGCCCCCTTTCCGAATATGCGCCCGTAGCTCAGTTGGATAGAGTACCAGGCTACGAACTTGGTGGTCGGGAGTTCGAATCTCTCCGGGCGCGCCATATACATGAAAGGCTCCTTTATGTGGAGCCTTTTTCTTTTGTGTAATCTGAACACAAATATTCGAACTCCCGATATCAATATCAAATAGCGAGTTCGACCAGCGCCGTTAGCCGCGCAGAACAGTGAAGCTGGCCCCGCAGGGGCGAGGGTCCGAGTAATCTCTCCGGGCGCGCCATTTCTCCGAATAAGGTCAGCTAGTTGCTGGCCTTGTTCATTTCTGGTCATACGTTCTCTCCATGGGTTGTGCCAATGTTCTTTCTGGCCCGAAATTTTATTCGGTAAAAGGCACTCTGTACTCCCTCCAAAAGTAAAGTCTGCATCTCACATCAATCTGAGCTTGATCTGACTATTCGAAAGGGGCGCGCCGTGCCATCACTATCCAAAACTAAAATCGAGCCATCAGTAGACCCCATCCCCTTCGGAGGGTGACCTGTATTAAATGACAGTTGCTTAGCGCCTAAAAACAGATGATCCTAACCCCTAAATCATATAAATTTGATGTTTTATCAGAAAGGCGGGGAATCAGGCGTGGATAAATTCGACCGAATCTATGCTTTGCACAGGATATTAAGTACTGTTCGTTATCCTGTGCCGCGTACCCGCATCGAAGAGGAGCTTGAGTGCGAACGGGTAACCGTCGGGCGCATCATCAACTACATGAGGAGCTTTCTCGGCGCCCCCATTGCGTTCGATGCCAAAAATAATGGCTATTACTACGACCGCAAAGAGGGTAATCACTTCTACGAACTACCCGGACTCTGGTTCAACGCTGGCGAACTCCAGGCGCTCGCTATTCTCAGTCAACTTATCCGCGATATTCAACCCGGCCTGCTCGAAGATCATTTGCGGCCTTTTCAGAAACGTATTGAAGTGCTGCTTGCCAACAGGCAGTTCGGTAATGGTGAGTTTACACAACGCATCCGCGTACTCGGTATGGGAGTACGCAATGGTGGGAACGCATTTCAAAAAGTTGCAGAAGGGATACTTCAACGCAAGCAATTGTCATTTCAATATCATGCCCGTACCAGTGATGAAGTCACTCATCGCACCGTTTCTCCTCAACGATTGATTCATTATCGGGACAACTGGTATCTGGATGCCTACTGTCACTTGCGAAATAACTTACGTAGTTTTTCTATTGACAAGATTACACAGATAAATCTCATTGATCAAAAGACCAAGGAGATTGATAACGAAATGCTTGAGGAATATTTCGCAGATGCGTACGGAATTTTCTCAGGCAAGGCGGACAAGGTTGCTGTTCTCCATTTCACACCGAATGCATCTCGCTGGGTCGGTGAAGAACGATGGCACCCCAGGCAAACAGGAAAATTTTTGGAAAGCGGAGATTACGAGCTGCGTATACCTTACGGAAAGTCTCAGGAACTGATTATGGACATCCTGAAATACGGGCCGGATGTGGAAGTCATCGCCCCGGACGAGTTGCGGCTAGCAGTGAAGGAGCGGCTGGCTGAGGCGGCTGGGTTATATGAGGGATAAAAGGCGATGAGGTGCATCACGTTTTGGAATAGGACATGTGATAGGGTTGGGATCGGGAAGGTTGGATATCGGAGTGGAATCAGGTTCTTATTGATCCGGCCAAAAGAAGTTTTAACTTCGATCGGCACGAATACCCCCTCTCCCGCGAGCGGGAGAGGGTTGGGGAGAGGGCGCGATTTCAAACATATTCATGCCGTATCAATAGAGAAGTTCTGAAGAAGTGGGGAAGATGAAAACATGGGCCAAAATATCTATCAACTCAAAGTGACGCTGAGTCACAGTCAACCACCCATCTGGCGGTGTCTTCAGGTCAAGGGCGATACCACACTTGAAGAACTGCATGATGTTCTTCAAGCAGCAATGGGCTGGAGTAATTCTCATTTGCATGTTTTTCGCGCCGGTCGAATTTCCTACGGTGAACCCGATCCACATTTCCCTGATGACACAATAAACGAGCGCAAGATTCGACTCGATAAAATTGTTACCGAAGGCGACACCTTCATCTACGAATATGATTTCGGCGATAGCTGGGAACATGAGATCAAAGTTGAAAAAATACTCAGCGCCGAATCCGGCGCGAGTTATCCTGTCTGCCTCGCCGGCGAATGCGCCTGTCCGCCCGAAGACTGTGGCGGCATTCCCGGCTATGATTATCTGCTCGAAGCGTTAAGCGATCCCGCAAATCCAAAGTACACAGAACTGCTCGAATGGATCGATGAAGATTTCGACCCCGAAGCCTTTGATCTCGATGCAGTCAACGCCGCATTGGGCAGCGGCGAAATAGATTCCATTCTTCCGCCGCCAGTCTACTCTGACGAGCAACTTGCCCAGCTTGATTCAGAAGAATTGCTGGATTTGATGATCGACGATGAAGATCGTGTGCCGCGCAACGTCATCGACGAATGCGCCTGTCGTGGTGATGAAATGGTGGGGCTTCTGAGCGAGCTGCTGGCTGACGATGACATCTGGAGCGGCGAGTGTGAATTGGGCGAGTGGTGGCTGTTACTGCATGCCGTCATGATCCTGGGGTTGATTCCCTCCGAACGCGCCGGCCTGCTGCTCATCGACTTTATGCGGCGCATGTCAGATGCAGAGGAGGATAGTTTGCAGGAGTGGCTCGCCGGATATTGGCCCGCATTGTTCCAGAACAAATCCGAAACTGTTGTATCTCCCATGCGTGAGCTGTGCCAAGACCGTAGTGTGGACTGGTTTATTCGAGCCAATGCGATTGATGTTGTTGTTGCGGATACAAAACGCAACGGCGAGTCCGCGCTCGAACAAGCAATCGACTGGCTGGCCGGTATTGCTGCTGAGGAACGAGAAGATTGGGAATTACGTTTGTCTGCCGGTTACGTGCTGCTGTGTTTTCCGCGCACCCGGCATCGAGCCTTGCTGGATGATTTGGTATCGCGGCAACCGGAACGGGTTGTGTATTTCTCGGCGGATGAGGTGCAAAAGGCTTACTTGGAGATGAAAGACCAGCCCGAATGGGAATGTTTCAAAAACCCCTGGCAGTTTTACGACCCCGAAGCCATCGAAAAGCGCCAGCAACGCTGGGAAGAGGAAATCATCGCCAATGAATCAGGTGAATGGGAAGAGGATGACTGGGATTTCGATGCCGATGTCTTCACGCCCTACATGCGGGAGATTCCAAAGACCGGCCGCAATGATCCCTGTCCCTGCGGCAGTGGTAAGAAGTACAAGAAATGTTGTCTCCAGTAGAGGTTGTATCACGTTTTGGAGCACCCCCTGTGCTACAAAGGTGGAAAACAATTGGGGTGTTGGGTGCATGCGCCCGCCATGGATTGTAGCGCGACGCCCAATTTGCGACAATTTAACGCTCAATTTGCGACGACCGGTTTAGCCGTTTTTTCATATCCCATTGTAAGCGGCTTTAAAGAGGCTTTGTGGGCCATTTAAAACGAGATTAAACCCGCCTCAATTCCCTAGTCACAGCATCGGCGGGGCAGTGCAGTTCCCCGCGCCGTCCACGTGTCCGCCATATATCTTACGTTCGAATCGATCCTTGCCGATTGTGGCGACTGACTTGAGGCCGTTGGGTAGCCATTGGAGGTTGCTGACGGCATCACAGCCGCCGCAGGCCAAAGGGATGACGTGGTCGATGGCCCAGCCGGGGCATGCACCGGTCGAGACTCCGGTCACGGGGCATGTGTGCTCGCGCTTGAACGCGGTGAGCACGTCGGCACGGCGGATGATCTGACCTTTAGCGTCGCGCCTGGGTGGGCCGCAGTAGCGGGTTTCGTCGAGAGGGCCTGCCTCGGCCCGCCAGGCGATGAATAAAACAGCGCAAATAGTCAGAATTCGCATCCCGGCCATATCCATTCCGCCAAACTGATTATGCCAACGCAAGCGTAAAGGTGAACCAACTATCAACCGACGCATTGGCCGTATCGAAAGTTCCCACATAGAAGGCCGTATAATTCCCCGACGAGAGATGTGCGATTACCTTTGCGACCCAATTAGGGCCGTTAGCTTCAGCGCTAACCACGACCAACGGTGTGGCCGCAACACCCAGATTATGTGTGACAGTATACACCCCGACGCTAGAACGGGACACGGTCCAGCCGGGTGGTAAATTATTCACCCAAGTTGAACCTGAGATCCACTGCACGCTGCCTATGAAGTAATTTTTATTTCTGATAAGCATTTCGTGGCCGGTAATTGTTGCGGCTGCGCCTGCTCCAGATGTATTGTTAGGCGCGCTGTAAAAACGGAAAGCTCCATCTGCTTTGTCCAGCAATAATAATGAGCCATAACCGTTATTTTTGTACCTATAAACGCCCGCGGCATCCAATCTCAGATTGTTGTAAAGTCTTGTCTGGTCCTCCAGACCGATGAATGATGCAGCGCCGACATCAAAGCCCGCATGACCGGAGTACCAATCAAGGGGCCCGGCGCCAACACCAACATTTTGAGGTAGTATCGACGGCGACTGAATCAAGGGTCTCTCGTCCGTAATCATGTTATTAGTGATTGCCGTACTGCTCGTCTGAAGCAACACGTAACAGATTGGTACTTTCCCGGTGGTGATCGTGGGCGGCGTCGGAGAAGCGGCAGGAGTCCCCGTTATAATACTAACAATTGCCGTGATCGCATCGATCACGATTCTGTCTATTCGGGGATTGCCAACCGGGGCCGTAATCGTGCCGGTCGTTTGTTGTCCGGCGGAGACTAGAGTATTTCCGATCAGCAAATTTCCGGCATCTACTTTAACCGTCATATTCGGTGTTGTGGCTTCATGCGGAGCGAAGGCTCCGGCGATCAAGGCGTCCACTTTGGTATTGCCGTCGATGGCGGCTTTGTAGGTGGATGGATCGTCTGTTAAATAGTTTGTTTGCTTGCGGGTTCCGACGGTCATGGTTATACCCCTGTAAATTCAGCTTTTGAAATAGTCCCGGCGACGTAGGCATGCGTCGTGGTGTTGTAGATGTATGCCGTCGCGCCGGTGGTGGTGATGGTGTCGTAATGCGTTTGCAATTCAGGCCCTCCGGCCACCAGACCTGGCAGCGGGAATGGCGTGCGGTGGAATGGCTGCGCGAAAACAATCGCAGTGCCGCTGGCGCTGACCGCAATATTCTCAAACTTTTCGCTGCGCTCTTTCAGGTCGACGGTGGCATTTGTGGTTTTTAGATAGCCGACGCCCGCCGTGTTATCCATCGTCACGCGGAATTGGAAATATCGAGCATTGCGAATGCCGATGCTCCAGTTCTCGAAGCCGTCATAGGCGCCGGCGGTCGTTCGGTAGTCAAGCTGCAGCACAGGCGTGCCTGCGGAGGTGTTGCCATAACACAATCCATAGTCCACATCGCCGAAGGCGCGCACGTTGTTATCGATGCCGATGTCAATTTCTGGCGGTGTGTAGGTGCTGGTATCGACCGGATCGGGCACGCAGATGTCGAAGCCTTCCCAGCCATACGCTGACATCGGCAGACGCCCCATCGGTACCATCACGCCGGTCCAGTGCTTTACGAATCCATCGAGCGTGCCGAGAAAATCGGGCGCGTAAGCGTAGCTGTCAATCACGTCATAGGTGCTGACAAAGTCGATGCGGTCGATGGTCGGGTTGACTGAATAGATTGGGGTGGCATTAATATCAAATGCTTTTCCCAAAATAATCCATTTGCCGGGCGGAATCAGCGCGGTGGTATGGGCATTGCCGGGCGCAGACGTCAACACTGGCGCGCCTTCGTTCCAGGCTTTAACGTAATCAGTCGTGACATCCGGATAGCGGCGGAACTCATATCCGGCTTTATCAATATTCGATACCTCGCCCCAGGTGAGCTGCATCAGATCGCCATTCTGCGCGGCGATGAGCCACGGGATATCTTCGATCGGGTCATCGTCCCCGACGATGTTGTAACTCGCCGACACGCGGCTCGATGCGCCGCTGCGGCCAAATTTATTGAAGCCAATAACCTCAACCTCAATCGTGCCCGTCGGGCCAGATTGGAATTGCGCCGTGCGGCCAGGGAAGGAGCCCAGCAGATGCCACTCCTCACCTGCACGGCGCCAGCGCACCCATGCGCCCATATACTCGCCTACGGCCGCCCACACCACTGAGATTGTCACCGCCCATCCCCCACCGACCAATGTGATTGTGTCTTTGGTCTCCAGACCGCTGAGCGTTGGATATTGCTGCCCGTACACGGCCGGGTTCACGTATTGATAGGCGCCGCTCTCTGCGGCGTAATAGGCCGGGTCTTCGTCGGTGGCGACGATGCGCACGCGGCTTTCGCTTTGCGGCGTGATGTCGATGATCTTGACCTTCTTGCCGGGCGTGGCTTGCGGGCCGAAGAACCAGAGCCAATCGCGCGGGATGTCGGCATCTGGCGCGGACGGCAATGACGATGCCAGCGTGATGGTGTCGCTCTCGCCAGCCTGGTATACGACGCTGTAGATGTTGTAGATGCCGTCCGGTTTGCGGATACCAACGTAATGCTGAGTCGATGGTGTAAACGGCACCTTGCGGCTCAGCGTCAGCACGGTAGTGGTGCCTGCCACCAGGCGGCCGGAGTAGTCCCACTGAGTGAGATCGTGCGACAACGTCACCACATCGCCGCGGCGCGAGGTCATGCCTTCAAAATCGCTGTCCCAGGTGATGCGGCGGCGGCGATAGGCTTGCGCGGCGGCGACCAGATTAGCTTCCTTGCCCGCCTGGACCTTATCGGTCAGCCCGAAAATCTGCATCTTGACGGGATTCACTGGCGTGATCACGCCCGGCACTGTGGCGCGCACGGTGTCGGGTTTATAGCCGAGCGCCGGATTCATGAACTCGACGATGATTTCATCCGCCAGTTGGCCAGTGATGTAATCAATCGAGAAACTATCGGCGACGATGTTGCTCATACAAAACACCGCCGTCACTGGCTGGGCGTCGGCATCCCAAATGATGCCCAGTTTGCCCGTGCCCCACGTCACTGAAGCGCGGCCGCAGCGCGCGATCGCCTGCAGCACGTCAAGCACGCTCATCGCTCCGTCGAGCACCAGATTCACACCCAAGCCTTTGGTAGTGCACCAGGCGCCCCATGCCTTGATCGCGGCGAGATCAAGTTCGGCATCGGTGTAGCCGCCGCCATAAATGCGTTGGCCGGAGGTGTTTTTCTTGCCTAGCGCAAACCAGCGGAACCACCAGCCGGGATTGCTGTTGGCGGTCTTGGACCAGCCGCTGCCATTCCAGGCTTCGCACAGCGCCGTGGCCAAGGCATTGATGGCGTCGATGGAGCCCTGCATCTGGCCGCTGGCGCGCAATCGGATGGCGGCACGGGCTTGGCCGGTGTAATCGGCGGCATCGGGTTGATAACTGCGCAGTGCGGTCCATGTGATATCTGATGTGTATTTGGCGTCGCCTTCGGCGGCCGTGATGCGGCGCACGCGCACGTCATACTGGCCTTCTGTCACGCTCCATTTGATTGTTTTGCGGATGGGCGTGCGGTCTGAATTCGTCAACACAACCAAACCATCGGTCCCGTTATAGGGCACGAATGAACCGCTGCCTGCGGTACGGTACTCGATCTCTAGTTCAATAGTATGCGTCGTCATGCCGTCTGGCGTGGTGTAAAACAGATAGCCGGACAGATCAACGGCAAGCGCGGTAGTGTTGGCGGAGCTGGTGCGGGTTTGCCAATCAGAGCCATCATTAAGCGTAACCTGGACGCTATCAAGCGCACCAACAAATTGATAATTTGCAGTTGCCTTGAAGAGTCCAGTGGCACCGGCGGTGATGTTTTCGACGTAACGCCCACTTGCCGATCGTGGCGTGCCATTAGTGCCCGCCAGATTGGCGGTGACATTCTTGCCGCTACTGCTCACATTGAGCAGCGTGTAGTCCACTCGATACACCTGGCCAGAGGTCGGTGCGATATTCTGCTGCAGCACAGAATCCGCAGTGTCGTAGCCGTCTAATGCCCAGTATTGATGATTTGCAAAATAGCCGCTTTTCCGCCAACGGCCACCAAACGTCCATGCAGTCCAGTCGTCAAACCGCCCGTTGGTCACGAGATTCGTGGGCCCCGTTAGCTGCGCACCGACGTTCAGCGTATCGACGTTTGACGGAAACAGTGTCAGCTTGCCATTGGCGCCAGCGATTTGCAGATCGTTAGTCTGATTAAAATCCTGAAAACTGGTGGTGGGCGTGTCACCGACCTGCCAACTGGAAAACGAAACATCCTGGCCATTGAGGCCGAAATTCAGTGCCAGATACAAATACTGGTCGTTGCCCTGAAATTCGGTGTACGTTTTGGCGCCGAGATCAGGATACACGCGATGCGTGCCAATGATCAGCGGCATCGGCTCAAACAACCGCGCGCGATTCTGGCCGCCGCTGAGCGCATAGGTCGGGCTGGATTGACCGAGGCCTTGGGCGTTGCGTAGTTGCGGGCCGGGGGGCGGTAGCAGGGCGTTGATCAGCAGGGAGCCGCCGATAGAGATAAGCGCAGTGCCCATCGCTTCTGTCGCGCCCGCCCATAGGTGTGGGGCAAGCGCTCCGCCGAATTGGACGGCGACAAGAATCACCGCAATCGTCAACACTGTGCGCAGGACTTTGTTACTGTCACCATCACCGCCATTTTGCAGCCGCGCTCGCACGGTGATGATGTCGCCGGACTGTGGATAGATAGTCACCCATTCTGTACGGTCGATCACCTGCCCATTCAGGCAGAGCACCACCGGCCGGTTGGCGAGATGCAGTTCAACACGACGCAGATAGGCGGCAATTGATTCTCCCGGCAAAAACGCGGCCGAGAACATCTGCCGCCCGATGTCGGCCAGCATCGGGTGCGGGCACCAGACCAGCGTTGGTTCAGTGGTGACGGGCACTAGGGCATGATCGCGCGGGATCATTTCCATCGATAGAAGCCCTCGGTGGTCAATCCCTGGCTTTCCAGATCGCGCAGCCGGTGCATCACCACCCTCCCGGCATTGCGCATCGCGTGCAACACGCAGGGCTCTCCGGCGACACAATACACCCCGATGTGATCCAACCGCCCGCGCCCGATCATCAACACTGCGTCGCCTTCCTGCGGCTCATCGATGCGATCGCCATAGTTGGCTTTGTGCAACTCAATCTGCGCACTCTGGCCACGCATGCCATGCGCGCGGGCAGTGGGCAATGCAATCACGCGGCCGAATACTTCACGCTGCACGCGGGCAGCAAACGCGGCACAGTCGCCAGTGCCTTCGATATACACCTCGCCGATATAACGCTCCGACCAGTGCGCCATCAAAACAACCCCGGCGCGGTGTCGGGCCGATAGGTATAAGTCACCGCGGGCTGGTTCAGAATGTCCTGATAGCCGAGCGTGCCGCCGACCTTAAAGACATTCATGCTCACGTTGCTCAGATCGAGCGTGGTGTCCATCTCTATCACGTTCGGCGCATCACGCATAATCTGCATCACGCGCACCTTGGCGCCTTTGCCGCCGCCCGATGCGTCCAGCCAGCTGGTCAGCTCCTTGCCGACGTTATCGATCGCGATCTTTGCCTGCGGCAATCCCTGTTCCTTGTCGTCGGGTAACGTGATCTCAAAGCCCATCGCCGTGAACGTATTGCCGTTGCTGACGATGTCCTGATTGTCCTGCACCAGGCGGACGGGTTGCGGCAAATTGGGATGCGTGATTTCCAGTAAAATCAGCGGCGCTGTGCCGCTGGTGCGGTTGGTCTGGGTTTTGTAATTGGTAGAGACGGTGACGGCCATTATTGCCATGTCTCCAATTTGAAGCTCACCGTCCAATAGGTGAGCTTGCCGTTGCGTGGGCGGGCTTCATCGAGCTGGCCACCAACGATGCGCGCCTGCTTGACTGTGCTGGTGCGCGGATCGGTCCAGTCGAACCAGTCGTTGCCGTTGTTAATCGTGGTCTCGAACCAGGTCAGAAACGATGCGTAGTCGGCGGCTGCGAATAAATACGTGACCGGCCGGGTGATCATGACACGGCTCAGCTTTTTAGTCTGCTTCGGCGGGCCGGAGTCCATCTCGGTACGCACCACAGCAGGCTGGCGTTGCTCGGCAAAACCATTGAAGAGTAATTTGCCGGTAGAGGGGAACGTCGCCATCAGGCTGCTCCTCGCTGCAAGCCAAAGGTGCGACTCATTGCACCTGAAACAGGACCGCCGCGTTGGATGTCATCTATCATGATCGTGACGACCATGCCCTTGGCGTCAAAGTTCACCTGCGCCTGTTGTGCTTCTTTTGGCGCGCCGCGATTTTCGAGGATGACGCGGAGTTCGCCTGGGCTGGAGTTGCCCAAGGCACGCATCTGCGCCTGGGTAAATACACCTTCACCGCGCTGCAAGATCGCCGGAACTTCGTTGCCTGCAATGCCTCCGGTGTGATAACGGGGCGCGCCATGAAACACAGAGGCGTCCACGATGCGATGGCCGCCGTCCTGGCCGATAATGGCGCCAGCGTGGGCAATCACCGCGCCAGCGCTTGGGGTTACTGTCGCGCCTGAGGCCGGACTGGATCCGCCGGGAAATAATCCTTTCCAATCGACGTTGAGGATGGAGTCGGTAATGCCTTTCTGAATCTGGATGCGCAGCAAGTCGCGAATAATCGAATCGGCCAGATCGCTGAAATTCAATTTACCTGTCATTACGGCATCAGCCAATGTGTTGGTGAACTCATTGCCCCATCCATGCACGGCATCAATTAATTCCTTCATTGAATCTGTGCCGGTATTGCCGAAATCCTTCATCGCTTTCTCGGCTCTGGCGATCCCGTCGGTATAGGTTTCGGTACTGATATCGCCCGTCAGCCATTGCGCATTCAGGCGAATCATGGCGTCAGTGAACGTGTCTGTGGCGGTGTAGTTATCGCGAACAACTTGTTCGGCGGCGGCGAGGCGATCTATGTACGCATCATTGACGGTCTTGGTCTGTTCAACGACCAGCTTGGCCATCGCCTGGCCATATTCCTCGGCGGACTGCGTTGCATCGGGATAAGCCTGGCGGGCCAGTTCGTACATGTATTTGCCGTATTCTTCGGCGGTTTCCAGATCGCGCCGCGAATCGCGAGGGCGACCTTTGTTAGTAGCGGGTGGCGGCAAAGCTGGCGCGGCTGGCGCCGCATTGCCCGGCTTGCCAATGCCTTCAAGCTTGGCCACGAACGCTTCAGTCTCTTTTTCAATCTGCTGCCGCTTTTCGCGGCGGGCTTCAAGAATGGCGTCGAGACGATCAAACATACCGGGGCCGACTTCTAAATTTAAAATTGCACCCGTCGCGCCGATGACATCACCCAGATCAATGAACTCCTGTTTCAATTTAAACAGCGTGAACGCACCGACCTTGGCCCAATCGGGCAACTTATTTGGGTCTTTAATGAACTCATCGAGGGCGATTGTTGCCTGATTTAACTCTTCCGTAATATCGCCGATTAGGTCGTTTAATCCCGCCTTACCGATGCTTCTGGCCAATGATCCTGCCGCATCGCCAAGGTTCGAGAATTTGCCGCCCAACGTATCCATCTGCCGCGCCATACCACCGGCGAAATCCTCTTCACCAATCCGCCGCAAATACTTGGTGATCTCTTCCGCGTTGTTTCCCACGATGGTAGTGACGCCCTTGAACCTGAGCGCCACCTGATCGCCCTGCACGCTAGCCTTGATGCCGAATTCTTTCAGCCGCTCGAATTCTCCCGTCGCGGCATCGGCCACTGCCTCGATCATTTGATCGAGTGACTTACCCATCGCCGAGGCTGTGTTGCCGTATGACCGGAGAGAGTCTTCTGAGGCATCCAGTCCAAGTGCCTTTAATTTGATGAAGGCTTCGACCACTTCTTGCAATTGGTAGGGTGTAGTGGTTGCGAATTTTTCGATCATCGAAAATGCTTGATCAGCTGCGGCCGTAGAACCTGTGACCGTGACCAGGCTGGCGTTTAGCCTTTGAAACTCCGCATTGATGTCAACGATATTCTTTACAAGATTCAAAGCGCCATAGGCCGCGAATGCGCCGTAGAGCGCTTTGACTTGTCCGGCTAAATGAGACAACCCGGCGGCCGACTTTTCAGCCGTCTTGCTAAATTGCGCCGTCTTGGCATCGACCTGATCCAGCGTGGCTGCATACTGCTTGCCGTCGACGGTGATGACAATACTTAACTCGGCAACTTGTTTACCCATTCTGCACCAGCATCGCCCCTTCGATCACCGCCAATAATTCCAGACTCAGATCCACATCCCAGCCACGCTTCTCGATCACCGGCAAAAACACATTGAAGTCCAGCCCGGTCGCGCCTTCGAATCCCGTCCGCCATTGCCGCTTGAGGGTTTGGTACAGCGCCCAGAGCGGCGCTTCCCATTCCAGTAGCGGCGGCATGTCGCTTTCCTCCGGCTCCTCGCCGAGATCGGCAAGCGCCTTTAACGCCATTGGTCCGCCCGAGCGTATCCACTCGACTCGGGCGGTCAGGCGTTTTTTGCGTCGTCGACCTCGTTGGCTAAATGCAAGGCAAGCCCCTTCACCTTGCCAAACACGAATGTCTGCGCGACATCGATGAGCATGAACTGATCGATGGCGTCGGGTGTGCATGCTGCTGGCTCACGCTCGGCGTTGACCACACCGCTCCAGCCCTTGATGCAGTGTTTTCCGACCAGTTGCGCGTAGCGGGTCACGTCGCGCTTCACGTCGGTGAGCTTGCCTTTGTCATCACGCACCTCGATCACCGTTTCGCGCACCAGTTTTTGATCGACATCTTCGGGCAATGGAATCAGCTCCAGCGTGATTCCAGCCTCTGGCCATTTCACTTCTTGTTTGGGTGCACCCAGCATCAACATCAGTTTTTCTCCCGTGTCATTCCATACGTTTTATCCAGTGCATCGATGAGCGTGGGATCGGTGACTGTGACGCGACCGCCTCGCACTTCCAGCATCGCGCCGTCGATTTCGATATCGCGCTGCTGATAATGCGCATCGATGAACGTGACGCCCTCTCCCTCGGCAACCGCTCCATGCGTTGCCCTACCTCGCGCATCCATGCGCTCGTTACCCTCTCCCGCTAGCGGGAGAGGGGATTCAGTCTGAGCACTCTTATGACGCATAGCTGGCAATCCCATTCACAAGCACGATGGTCGGTGCCGCGCCGCCGGAGTGGGCGCGCCAGTTGGTATCGATCAACAACCCCTTGCTGGTTGGCACCTTGTGCTTGGGTTTATCGAACTCGACATTGGCGATATTCACGGTCAGCGAGTTATCGCCAGCGGCGTTCTTGCTCACCAACACCAGCGGCTTGGAGGTGTGGCCTTCCATGTAGTCCATCACCGCAGAATCGCTGCCGAATAACGCTGTCAGACTGCCACTGATCGATGGCAGACCCAGAATGTGAGCGCCGTACCCAGCGAGTCCATCTGCAATATGCACCGACTCATGATTATTACTGATGCTGATGTTAGCCGCTGTGACACGACCTAGCGTATTGGATCCGGAGACATCGTAAATATTCCCCGCCTTTTTACAGGCGCGGTTGGCGGCAAAGCTGGTGGGGGAGGCATGAAATACCGCACTCGGGCGCGGAACCACTTCCACTGCTGGTGCCAGATCAAGGCTCATGTTCTGATCGCGCTCAGCGATATTCCAGCTGATCGAGTTGATCACAGTATCCAGCCAGCGGCGATATTTGGGCGCATCGGTGTACCCCAGATCCAACAATGCAAACGGCCGGTCGCTCAGGCCGAGCGTGAAGGTATGCGTGTATGGCCCGGCACCGGTCGTCACCGGCGCACCCAACAATAGCGCCAGCCATTGGCCGATGTCGTTGAGGTCGAGCGGCGCGTTAAGCTTTGCAGTCCACGCCTCATCGGAATCCCCGAGCTTCGCGCCCAGCGGCGACGAGTTGTCGATGGTATTGTTCTCGGCATAGGGTTCGCTATCACTGATTTCAAGATCGAGGAATTTCATCTTGAACGCGGCAGGTGTCGGCGCGGTGCGCGCCACCAGCTGACGCTGCAGCAGCAGTTGTGAATTTCCGCCTTTGTAATTGGTTGGCATTAGTAGCTCTCCTCAGTGGCAGCAGTAAATTGAATGGCATAAATGGCGTCGAGCTTGGTGACGCGCACCGCGCCGATCTCGACCAGATTGAAATAACCGCAGCCGCCGGGCGCGTAGCCCAGCAGTGCGGTCGCGGCTTGCTGGATCATGGCGTAGGCGCCGTCATCGGCTTTGCGCGCTGCGCCGAAGCCGCGCAGATTGCGAGTCTTCACAAACACAGTGACAGTGACATCGCCCTCCTGATAACGGCTATTACCCGCCTCAGTGTCATAGGCTGCACCGTTGATCAGCGTATAAACGGCGGGCAATGGGTCAGAGGTGTTTTCCAGCACCTGCTCTTCATATTCCAGCGTGGCGATGGTGCGTAACCCGGCGCATTGATCCTGCAATCGCGACAGCACGGCATCATCAAGAATTGTTAAATCCAGATTCATCGCGGCATCACTCCCTGCACATAGCTGCGCATGATGTGGTCGACCTCGATGCGGTCGGTGCGGCTCAGACCAAGGAACGGACGGGCGGGAATCTTGACCTTGCGCCCGCGTCCGGCCATGTCGCCAAACTGGTGAATGGCGCCGTATTTCCTATTGGTGCCGATGGCGACGGAATCGCCGCTGACGTTATAAGTGATCGAGCCCATCAGGTGCCCGCGATCAATCAGCGGCAGCATGTTGCCAAGCGTTCGTTGTGCACGGGACGTCAAGCCGCCGCGTTTTTTAAATGCCTTGCGGCCGCCGATGCGCGCCAGCTTGGTGACATAGGACAATGGCTGCCACTTGCTGCCGTCCGGCGCTTCGCTCTTGCGGAAACGCGCCTTGGTCGCGCTCACCACATAACTGCCGATCTCCGCAAGCATCGCCTGTCGATCCAGCGCTTGCAGTTTGCGCAGCGCGGCGCGGACTTCTTCGTCGTGAACGATGAGCTTTGCCCCAGCCATTAGTATGTCTCCCAGTCGTGATTGCTCACGCCTTGTGACGTAGTGACACGCATGCCGCCCACGGCCTGGGTATCCTGTTCGCCCAACGTCGCCTTGCCGCTGGCGATGTCGCGCAGCCAGGCGATGGCCTTGTCGTGATTCTTCTCGGCGTGTTCCGGCGCGCCGTTGGAGTAGAGATAAAACAGCACCAGGTCACCGCAGATACGTTTCAACGGACTGGCGTCAATCAGCGCCTGCGCCAGCGGCAGGCTGTAGGCCTGTTGCAGATAGCTGTCGATGGTGGCACCGGCGTCGGCGATCGCCTCATCCAGCACCGCAGTATCGATCTGGCCACGGTTCAAACGATCAGTGAGCTGCTCCAGCTCGGTATTACCGAAGCGGTCGATCAGCTGTTTGCGGGTGATATAGGTCATCAGTTTTGTCCTCGCACTGCGGCAGTGACCTTGTCATTCCATTCGCCATAGACATTGTCCGTGACGCTGAAGGCCTCAACGATCAGGTCATACTCTGTGCCATCCGTCAGCACCAACTGATGTGACACGCGGCCGACAAAGCGGCCATTCGCGCCCGCATATGTAAGCGCCACCGGCCAACTATCGCCACTCACATTCACACCGCCGGACTTAATCGTGGCGCGCACGGTATACGCCCCATCGAGCAAGGCGCCAGACTCAGCGTTCTTGAGCTGGGCCAGCTCGATGGTGTTGGTGTTGCGGATGTAGAGCAGTTCAGGCATCGGTTACACCGCGTTCAGGGTGTTCGTTATCGTCAACTGCCAGCTCTGCGCCGAGGTTTTTGTGCCGAGCGCTTCGACCTTGCGGTTCATCATCGTGCCTGCCGATGCGGCGTTGAAGACGCCCCATTCGGCCCAGGCCCAGTTGGCGTCGGCCGTACCGAACAGTGAGCGGAACGTCAGCACATTCGCCGAGCGCTGTGGGTAGGTGGCCTCCATCGCCTTGCGCAGCTTGTTAGTCGCGGCTTGCAAATCGGTTTGCGTCGCTGCAAATACGGCAGTGGAATCGCCTACCCCAAGGTAGGCGTTGGCGGCATTGAACGCGGTGACGGCTTCACCGATGGATTGCTGTGCGACATAGTCGCGGAATGCATTTGTCATTCCCATGATTAAGCCTCCTGCGGCGCGTGGTTGACGGTGGCAATGACGATCTCGGCCGGCTGCAGCCGGAACAGTGCACAGGCATCATCAAAGCTCAACGCTTCATCGGCTTCATTCACCGGACATCCGTGGCCATGCAGGAACACCATGCGGGCGTGGTCGTGATTCACATCCACAATGCCCGGCTCATAGCTTTTTTCACCACAAAACCCTGAGTGATGCATATTCATCTTCATACACGTGGCTCCTCTTTTGCCAAGATGGCGTAGCCATTGCCGTCGCCAGTAAACAATTTGAGCGTGTCGCCCTCGCCCTTACGGTAGGTGATGGCCGTCTCAATCCCATCGCCGCCCTCGATGATCTCGGCGGGCTCCTTGACTTCGCCTGGCGCTGGCGGCTCGCCATCGAACTTCACCAGTTCGAAGCGCTGCTCTGTAATTTGTGCCTGCATTTTTTCGTTGCGCATTAGTTCACCTTTGTCTTGCCGTTTAGCGTTGAGTAACTGTAATCGATGCCGACAGCGTTGGATAATTTTTCAGTGCCGCCGCGAGCGTGGGATAAATGCTGAGCTTGGCTGTGAGCCGCGCGATAATGCTGCCGATCGCCTGTCGCGATGCCGAATCGGTCACGGACACTGCCAACGTATCGAGCGCCTGGATTAACCCCAGCAGCGTGGTTTGTTCGGCCACGCTCAGATCGAGCGTGTCGGCGCGGTTCAGTGATGCCAGGATGCTGACGGATTCGGCCACGGAAACATTGAGATCATCGGCGCGGGCGAGCAACGCGAATACGGCCTGCGCGGCGTCGGTGATTGAAACGCCGAGCGCGTCTGCCAGCTGTAGGGCGACCACAATATTCGTCAACCCTTCGGTCAGTGACAGGCTCACCGTATCGCCCGTGATCAGAGTGACTTGAATCGTTGCACCATCCGTCACTGACATCGTCACGGCATCGCTGCGCGCCAGCGTGGAGAAATTGTTCGACACATCGACAATCGAGATATTCAGAGCATCCGTCCGCGCCAAGAGCGCGAACACTGCCTGCGTGGCATCCGTGATCGAGATGCCGAGGGTATCGGCCAGTTGCAGCGCGACCACAATATTAGTCAACCCCTCAGCGGTGGACATGCTCACGGTATCGCTGGCTGCCAGGCTTACCAGCAGATTGCTGACATCGGTGACAGACATATCCAGCCCGTCGGCGCGGGTCAGCAATGAGAGAAGATTCACTGCCTCGCTAATGGCGAGATCGAGCGCATCGGTGCGGTTGCTGGAGAGTTGACTGGTTTGCGCATCGGTAATGGCAGCAGAGAGGGTATCTGCAGTGGCGATCACGACTGAAACCGTCTGAACCGTGTCGGTGATTGAAATGTCCAGCGCGTCGGCCAGGCTGGATAGAAGTACCGACCCGGAGACGTCACTCAATGACACAGACAATGTATCACTGGCTGTGATCAGTGTTGGGCCGCCACCCGCACTAGCCTGTGTGGTACCCAGTGGGATCGTGCCAAAGGGTGCTGATCCGAAACTCATAACGCGGGCCAGCCCGTTGACCAATCATAGGCCAGCGCATCCGCGAAATTCGTCGTCGAACGCACAGCATCTTTATGCAGCCCCGCGACACCGGCAATGGTCGCCTCTAGCATTTGGAGCGCAGTGGATTTCGCCATCACGCGATCTACGACTGCTTGCAACGGCACATTGCGAATCTGTGCCTCGACAGTCAACAGCGGCGCCGCATCGCTGGCGTTGCCGCTCGCCGTATAGGCGCGGGCCTCGGCAATTTTCAGGCTCCAGCTAGACATTTCCGCCGCTGATACTCCGGCGGTCGCCCGCTCGCGCACTGTCGCGGCGTGCGCGTCGATGGCAGTGCATATTTCAGCCTGCGTGTCGGCGAGCATGTAGCCGTCAATGATCGTCTGGACGGCGGCGTCATTGCTCGATATCCACTCGCCATTGCGTTGCTCGAGCCAATGACCCGAGGCCGCGATAACTCGATGAAGCCCCGACCCTTTTTCGGCGTACGTAATCATGCGGACCCCAGTACGATTAATGGCGAATTTGAGTTGCTGAACATGAAGGGCGGCGAAACCGGGTCAGGCAACGCTAACCAACCGGCGGAGACATCCTTATACGTATAGGTATTTTGCAACAACGAGGCATCCATGCCGACCGGTGAAAACGATGCTGCGGATGCGGGCGATGCCAACATTGCTGGGACGCCATCACTGATGGCGGCGGCGTAATACCAGCCCGGATTCAGTCGTTTAGTACTGAAGGTTGAGGTCTTTTTGCCCGTGGTGCCCGCGTCTATATCGGTCGATTCCAGTATCAGATTATTCGGATAACCCGAAAACGCATCGATATCGTAGAGGCCGATGCGGATTTTTTTCCCCGCCGCCGCGGTCGATACATAGCAGATGAGCGAATTGACAGCGATCATGCCCTGCGTTAGGTACGGTGTTGCATATAGTCGATTCGCACTCAGCGTTACAGTAGCGCCGCCAAACCCGGCAATGTGTTCCGACGCAACAAACGCGCCCACAATGTTTGAAGATACTGCAGGCATCGTCGCGTTAAAATTGCCGGCAATTGCAGTGCATATTACATCTGCGCTCGCTCCTGAGAGCACCAATTTCGTCGGCGTCGCGGAATTATAGACGCCGGAGGCATAGGTCGCGAGTACCTTATATCGCTGTAACGTGTTGCCAGCCAGCACGATACCCAGTCCCCATTCCCAATTGTTACCATCGTGGATCGCGTAACTACACAGACTATTGATTGCGAATGCGTCACTAAAACGCACAAAGCCGGTGACGGCTGACAATGTCACGGTGCCGTTCCCTGCCGTTATAGTTGTCTCTTTTATGCCGTTTGCGTGCATTATTTGTCCCCGGTTTTCACATAGCCGTCGTGATCAATAATCCACCCGAGTGATTTGCTGCTCACATCTGCGACTGGACCATCGCGGAATTCGTGCGGTTGCCAGTGATGTAATTCGCTGCCCTCATGGCGCATGATCAATAAATGCGGAACTCGCAATCCGCGCCACCGCGCACGTGACCACCGAATCACTAAATATTTCGCCTCGCCGCGCAGCCAGCGTGGCAATGCGTAACTCACACAATTGCGGCCGCGCAGAATGACAGCTACCGCAATGGCCATCATCGTTACGATGATCAACGCGATCACGCCGATGATGGCCAGCACAAACATCAGGCGCTGTCCTTCGGTTGCAACATCGCCCACGCCGCATCGCGCTCGGCGGCGGTGACTTTCACTGCCCAACCCAGAATTTCATTCAGCGCGCTGACGTCCGGCTTTTTGTCCTTGGTCCAGTGCGCCATGCTGTCCGCATCGAGCTTGGCGATTGCCTTAACGATTTCTGCCTGGCGGCCGATTGGAGTCGTAGGTTCGTCGGCGCTTTCAGTGGTTTTGGTCTTGAGCTGGACAACTTTGCCGCTCGTATCGCTGCCCGCATTATCTGCAGCGGCTTCTTTAGGCTTAATAGCATTCACCGCCAGCAGTGAGTCCGCATGTTTGCCGTCGAGTTCGATGTCGGCGCCGATGGCGTAGCCTTCGCCGTCGTGATTGATCGGCGTCAATGCTTCGTAGCGTTTCTGGGTCATATTGGGTTCCTCGGGTTAATCCCAACTCCCGGCGCAGATGCGCCGGGAGACTGCTTGGGTCGGGCGGTTACCGGCATGGCTACGTTTGGTCGCGGGCCGATATCCATGCTGTACGGCCAACACACCTCAGGCAGAGCCGCCCTTCATCCTCATCATCACGGTATTCAATCTGGTCTCTCCCAGCGTCACGCCTGGATCAGCGGCGTTCCCGCGGGGAATCCCGTTACGCCACGGCATTGGTGATCAGATAACCGGCGCTCGCACCTGCGATCACAGGCGAGAGTTCATCGGTCACTGGGTACACCCAGCTCTTGGCGTTGCGATCCTGGTACGGCGACTCGACGATCGGGTAGCCGCGCAGGCGGTAGGTGTAGCCGTAGCTCGGCAGGCCCATGTCAACCAGACCGCCGACTTCGGTGTAGGCCACTACTGCATGTTTGCCCCACACGTCAGTCATGGCGCCGCTGGCGTCTTCATACACAGCTTCACCGACCATCACGCGCTGCACACCGAACAACGATGCCAGCAACTCGGTGGTCACCACGTCGCGCCCGGTGTACTTGATGCGGTCGATGATCGAGGCGTGCACTTTGAGTGCATTGAACGCCTTGGCCGAGAGCAGCACGGTGTTGGGGCGACGACCGATCAGGCTGCGCACTGCTTCCTTGGCGGTCTCGATATTGGCGATCGGCGTCGACGCCGCATCGTTCCATTGCGAGGTGCCGGAGAGCGTGGTCTTGTTGCTGGCGGCGTAGTTGGCTGCGGTGGTCGCCAGATCGGCCTGCGCCTTCTCGTTGCGGAGAGCGATGATGTTCTGCGTCTTCATTACCGCGATACGTGCCATGTCGATACTGGGCACGGCATTCGCTTCTTCCATGAGTTCGAACGGCACCAGGCCTTCGAGCGCATGTTGCTCCAGCGCAAACGCGCTGCCCTGATAACCGTACTGCACGCGCTTGGTGTTGCCGCCTGGCACGCGGCCCGTCGCATACAGGCGGAAGTCTTCCTTGTTGAAGGAGATGATCTTGCCGCCGCGTTGTTCGACGGGCACGACCGGGAACAGCGATTCGCCTACCAGGTCGGCGTTCTTGTAGCCCTGGGCTACGGTCGTCAGGATCGGGTCAATGACGCGAGCCTGGCTGGGAGTTAATTGCGGCATGGTTCAGTCTCCTTATGCAGCGTTTGGAATCAAAAGTACTTCGATGAGTTGGTCGGCGGCAGTCGCGGCTTCCAGCGCGATACCCACCTTGGCGCCGGAGACTGCCCAGGTAATGGCCTTGCCATTGGCGTCGGACTTCACCGTGGCGCCAGCGGCCACAGCGGCGCCTGCTGCGATGACAGCGGTGCCGAGGGCATCCACCGGAATCTTTTCGCCGGACACACCCGCCGTGCGCGCACCGCCCAGCGTGTTGACATCGGCGCCTGCCTGCGCACCCGCCGGAGTGACGAAGCGGTTAGCGGCGACGGTGCCGGTGAGGGTCACCGCCAACGTCAGCAATGCAATGTTCTGTTGACTCATGGATAGCTCCTTATAGCTTGCTGACGGCGGACACCGCCGTCATATAATCGGTGCCCGGATGGGCGGCTTGGTAATCCTTCGCCTTCTGGTGCTTCGCGAGCTGTTCGCCATCCACTGCGTGGCCCTGTGGCGCTGTGAACTCGGCGCGTTCGCCTTTCACGTTTTCAGCGGCGCTCTCACCCAACGCTACTTGCTGCGGCACGGCGCTGACAAAATCCTTAAACCACTGCAGCGGCGACTTCTTGATCTTCTGCGCCTTATCACCTTCACCGGCGCTGAATTCGAACTGCGCCTCGGTGGCATCGGAGAGCTGCAGCATGAAGTCCACCGCGCCTTCTGCTTGAGCAGGCGTCAGATGGCTGCCTTTAACGAAGGCAGAGAATTCACCCTGCAGGCGTTGACGGCGTTCGGCGTCAAGCTGCTGTTGCAGCGTGGTTTGTTGTGCGCTGAAATCGGCCTGCGCCTTTTTAACAGCGGCATCGAGCGCTGCTTGATGTTCTTCTGGTGTCACGATGGTTTCTCCTTTGTTGGGAGCGGAAAAAATAGATGAAGGTTTGGCGTTGTCGTTCATGATGCTGTTGGCGTGATCGGCCAGGCTGCTGACTTCGTAGTCCGGCATCACGCGGTCGGCTTCTTCGGCGCCAAACTTCTCGATCAGGAACTCGCGCATCCGGCGCATCATCCGCGCCAAGATGTTCGGCGTAACCCAATCCGCCTCGAAATCGAACACCTCACCCTCGGCGCGGGCTGAGTAGTTCATCGCATCGAGCGCAATGGCCGGGCGCTTGGCGCCCAGGAAGCCCACGTGTTCGAGGGCGAAGCCGTTTTGCGGTGTCTTATAGACGCGCACCGAGCGCTTGCGATAGGCGCCATCCTCGGCAGCCTTGGAGAACTCCGGATGCACATCGCGGAACTTGGCGAATAACGAATCGCCATCACGCTTCAATTCATTCACCCAGCCGTAGGCGGGATCGTTGACCTGAGGGTGACCGATCACAATGGGCGCGGCAGTGGCGGCACTATGATTAGCCACCATCTGGTCCAGTTCATCGTTGGACCAGGTGCGGCGCGTGCCATCGGATGACACCTGCTCGCCCGCACGAAAGACCTCGATGAAGTCATCGAAGCCGCGAAAATCAGAGTGGAGAACGTTTGCCTTTGACATGCCGCCATGATGGCAGCGGCGAAGGTGTTTATTGAGTTGCGAAAAATTTCACAGGTGGGAATATTCAGGTAGCAGTAATAGCGTGCATCTTGCAGGCGTTTACGTCAAGCGCCGTCTGATACCAATGTAGGGCGGGTTAGCGCAGCGTAACCCGCCGGATGGAGAATAAGAGAATGAACATGCAGTCCGAATTAAAAGTTTCTCTACGCAATAAAAGCGGCGCCAACCTATTACTTAAGCCCATCATTGGGCAAGAGGGCGATACCAACTTCATTCAGATAGCCTGCTTCGCCTTTGATGAACTCCAAGGGCATGCCGGGGATAAGGATGTAATTGATCACCCATCCACCCGCGAACTTCATTTTAATTTCGATGGGGACGGCCACACCAGAGAATCTGACCTCTACTTTTTTCCCGACAGGAGCACTTGATATGGCGTTTGAAATAAACTTTTCTAACTCAATCTCTGTCATTGCATCCTCCTTCTGTTGACTCAACTTCCCCACGGGCGCGCCAAGCACGCCCACCCTACATGGATTACAAGGAGACCACCATGAAACCGATATCCACCGCAATGATCAATGAAGCCAGGGCTCGAGCATTCAGCATCAATGCCCTTTCACCGAGGGCGATGGCCGCCCTGCCGATAATTCGAGCAGAGATCGGTCGGCTGCTGGAAACGGAAGCTTCATTCGCCCAAGCCAAACCAGCATTAGAAAGATTAATTGATCGGCTTCGTTCAGACCTGCCGGCGCCGTGAGAGGGCGCACGCCCTCAATCTCATTATGCATTGCCAACTCCAGCCTCTGCTGGTGACGCTCCAACAATACACGCCACGCCCCCGCAGAGATGCCGCTCCAGGCGCCCGCGCCTGGAGCTTTAACATAGGCGGCAATGGCGGAGTCCGCCTCCTCTTCGAAGGCCTCATCATACTCCAGCTTGCGGATGTCCATCAGGCGCGCGCGAAACATATCATTCAACGGCCACAGCAATTCAATAACACGCCACCAACTTAAATATTCACCTTGTTCATCGTTCATTTTTCCCTCCTCACCATAACGATTGATGAAAAAAGGGGCGCTGTTCGCGCCCCGTTTGTATTTTTGCCATAGCCCCGGCACCGTATATCGTTTTTAAATGGTTTTTAAATGGGGTTAAGGCGCGTGGACGGGATGGAACACCCAAAACCTAGGTAAGGGTGGCGGGAATCCCGGCGAAGCGCCTTAAGGTGGCGTTTTCGGGCCATTGGGCGACCAGGATATTTTTATTTCGAGCAGGGCTGCAATATCAGTTGCCAGCTCATCCAACGAGAAATGGACGTTGCTTCTTCATTTTTCCCTCCTTTCCGATTGCCCGCCCCGGTTCCGCTGGCGCTCCACCCAAGCGGCGGCGCTGGCAATAGCGTTTAAAGGCCTTTGAAACCCCTTGAAAAACCGTTTTCATGACCGCATCCATACAAGGGCCGCACCCGGAGGGGTGTGGCGGCTTGTGGGGCGTTTGGCTGGGGGGGTGTTTTAAGGTAGCCTGGATGGAGTGCAATAAAATTCGCTGATCTCCGCTTGTGTAGGGCTTTTGTTCTGATGTACCACCTCTTCAATATCAACAAACCGGACAGCGGCGAGCTGGCTTCCATTGCGCGCCAAAATACCGCAGGCCCACCGAGCAAACATTGAAGACCCCCATTGTTTTTCTCGACGAAGCACCCCGATATTCATATGGTCTGGCGATACGTATAAATCTTTTACAAAGACCGACTGTCTAAACTCATCCATTGCCTTCCTGTCGGCTGGAGTTGAATTATCGCCGGACGCATTCGCCGCACAAAAAAACAATGCTTCGAAGATCAGCAACGCGAATCCATTCATCTTTTTCATACATATCCTTTTTTGAGGATCGCCTCTACTTCGAGCAGCGCTGCGACATCAATTGCAAGCTTATCCAGCGCAGGAAGCGAACATGTTTTTGCAAAGACCATGCACCTGTCCACCAAGGCATTCATGAGTTCTTCTTTCCCAGCCTTAGCTAATAACTCATCCACATTATCACCCCAGACTTCGCGATCTCTGTACATCTCCTGCTCATCCACCCTTTTTTGTAACTTCAAGCCAACAGCATGATTAGCGTCGGTGAGTACTTGATAGTAAACCGCACATTCGAACTTCTTTATCCGCTGCATTACAGAACACATATCCCCCAAAATTACCGACCGATCCATCGCAGCAAGCCCCTGCTGTTCCTGCCTGGTACAATGAGAATATTCTTTGGCAATCCTCACTGGCGCATTAATGAGCAGCTTTTTGAATTCAACCATTGCCTCTGGGCATCGATCTGCTAGCAGCAAATAAGACGGGGGGCGAAGGAATGTTTTAATTGGATAAGAGGTTGTTGATCGCGCCATCAGTCCATACGCCTCCTGAAGCAGCGATATAGCTTCATCCATGCTCTTCTCATTCCTCTTTTGAGTAGCATCCTTCAGCAGTTGATCCGCCCGCGCTTCTTCAGACGTATCCGGCCTAACAGTTACCTCGGAAACAGTGAGGGTCATTGCTGGCTGATTATTTTTATTACCCCCAAATAACGTATTCCAAAACCCCATGATTACCCCCCCTTGTTTATCTTTATTGGTCTTGCTTCTTTCGTTCACGCACACCACGGGCGGTTCCTTTGCTCACATCACTTTCCAGCTTGGCATGCAAATAGGCGCGTAGTTGGCCCTGCGCTACCTCGCTCAGACTGCGGTAGCCATCCATCACTTCGCGCTCCTGCAGCGTTAGCAACAGCGGCTGAGGGCCATCAATACCGGGACCGACCAGGACATAGAACACATCCAGCCCCTTACCCATCAGTATCGCTAGAGCTTCAGGTGGGATTTTGGAACCATTCTCCCACGCTGAAACAGTCGCCTTTCTTACCCCGCACAGTTCCGCCACATCCCCCTGCTTCAGACCAAGACGCTCTCGTTCCTCAATAAATCTTTTGTAAACCGTATCCATATGTATTGACGATACGGTAAACCGTATCTATACTCCTTTCAACGGCTGCGAATTTACAGCCCGACACCCCAAAAAATGGCAGCCCTGCCAGGCCGCCCCCAATATTCAAGGAGTCCCCCATGCACTGGGCAGACATCTACTCACTGATGGTGAAGGCTGGTTGGCCCCCCTCCAAGATGGCCAAGTACCTCAAGGTGCAGCCGTCAGCCATTAGCCAGGTCATTCGTGACCAACACCGTAGCCACAAAATAGCAAGCTTCATTTCTAAAGTCACCAACACCCCGCTGCACCGCCTGTTTCCCAATGGCCGGTATGACACCCCGAGCAAAAGAGGGGCGGCGGCATGAACACCTCAGTCGACTTTAACGCCACCCCGTCATCCGAAGAGCTGCTGCCCTACATAAAGGTAACCGCTCAATTCCTGGCCGATGGCCAGTTCACACTGGCACAGATCGGCGACATTCATAAATTCTCTCTGGAGATGTGGCGGACATTCGAAATCCCCGGATATGCCCTCGGGATGATTGCCGCAAGCGTGATGGGCCTATCTCCAAATCACGCCGGAGGTGCCGCATGACCCCCCTCACCCACATCGACCCCACCCACACCCATGTCTGCGAGGTGCTGCGCGAGATCGGCAGCCACTCCGATTGCAACTTCGACTATACCGCAGGGCTGGCCCGCCGCCTGACGCAGTTTGGCCCCATCGAGGACTTGACCGTGCGCGAGCTGCTGGAACGCTGCCGCGCCCATAACGACTACTACAACCATTTGTTTGCGCCCTTGGCGTCTATTTCGAAAATGGAGATGAATGAATGAGTGATCAAAACGTAATTGATTTACCGAAGCTGAGCAATCGCGGCTGGCGCTACACGCGCACACAGGCACCGCGTGTGCAGGATGAATTTGAGGCGGATGTGTGTCGCGGTCTCTATTTGTGGATTGACTGGTATGACAACGACTACAACGTGGGGAATAGCCCATCAATCAACGCCTCGCAGCTCCCCCCTTATGAGGCAGCGCTTGATGACCGCGAAGAGGTGGTTCGTGTACCGCTGGAGCACTTCATCCGCGCTGGCGCGATGTGGCTGCTCGGCGCTCATGGCAATAACGGCGCAACCCTGACGTTCGAAAACAGGCCTCAACTTGATGCCTTCAACAATTCGCTGGATAGCTATGCCTCCATGCTGGAGCGACTGGCGCAGGAGGCGCGCAACCTCAAGATCAACGACGCCGACCTGACGGTTGCATGGGATGAGAAGGCGTGGCAACGGACCGAAGAGGGAGCGCATCAATGAGCAAGACCAAACAGAGTACCACCCCGGCCCCCGCCGCCAACATTGCCCTGGCGCATGACGACGAGGCGCGCATCATTGCCAAGCGGGTGCTGGCGCTGCAAGACCAGGTGCAATGTAATCTGCCAGTGGCGGAGGGCCGGCCGCTGCACGGAGAGGCACTGAATGCATGGCTAGAACGAGAGGAGTTACAAGAGGATTTTGGCAAGGTCGGGCGTGGCATCGGCTATCTGCTCAAAAAGAAGGAGCTGGGCCACGGCGCATTCATGGGATGGATAGAGGACCGGGGCCGCAGCTACCGGAGCGTTAACGAAGACATCAAAGTAGCGAGCATGCTGGTGCATCTGTCAGAGGCAAATATGCGGCGCGCCGCAACTTTGCCACAACGGAAGCTGGCCGCCCTGGCCAGCGCCCCCGCTCCGATGATCGACGACCTGTTCGCCTCTGGCGCCCTGGATGAAGCCGCAGTCATGAACCGCGAGGAGCTGCGCGAACTGATCAATCTGCGCCAGCAGCTGGAGAAGAAGGCCGCCAAGGAGGCGGAGCTGCGCGAGGTGATTGCCGAGCAGGATGAGGCGCTGCGCCGCCGCCAGCTGCTGCCGGAGACCAACCAGCATGTGCTGGAGCTGCGCCGGGCGGTGCTGGACGAGACCGAGGCGCTGCGCGCCAACGCCCACACCTTGCAGTCGGTGATGGAGCGGGTGGCGCTGCTGCCGCTCGACCTGCCGCGCGCCGAGTTTGACGCCATTGTCCATCCGCTGATGTACGCCCTGCAGGGGCTGCATGCCACGGCGAGCGCGCTGTTTGCCCACGGCTTTGACCGCTTTGCGGATTACCACGCCGACATCGACGTGCTCCCGCCTCAACTGGCGGAAGAGGATGCGGCACGCGGGCAGCGCCAGTATCAGTCGTTCATGGCCATTGCGGAGCAGCGCGCCAAGCATCGGCAGATCGACCTGTCGCTGCAACCCCGTCGCGGCCGCCCACGCAAGCAGCAGGGGTAGCCACCGATGAGTCACAGATTAGCCGTTAAGCGGCCGCCACACCTGCGTGTAGTGGGGGCCACAGAGCCAGACCCCGAGCCTCCTGTGTTGTCTGCCAGGCAAGAGCAGAAGCAGTACGCCCTGGTGGTGGTGATGCGCTACGTGCGCAAACTACGCGCCGGGCTGGGGACTGACTCCATGAACCCGAGCATTGACGAGTTTGTTCGCCAGTTCAATAAGGGGCTGCTGCCGGTCACGTTGCTGACGGCGCTGGTGACGTTGCGCCCTACCAGGATCGGCGCCTGCCCTGATCGCGCCACGCTGTATCGCTGGGACAAGCAGTACACGAAGTACCTCCAGGGTGAGCGGCTGGCGGGGGCGCCAAAGCACAAGGGGAGCCAGCGTCAGGTGTACGAGTGGGAGCCGCGTGCGCTGCATTATCTGTATAGCGCCAATGACGTGAAGCCTGCGTGGATCGCCAAGATGCTGCAACAGGAGGGGATCAAGGATGCCACCCCGGCGCGCGTCAGGAGCTGGCATAAAACATTGCCCGCCGACGTGCGCAACAATCGCAGCCGGTTGGGTGACCTCAAGTACGACAGCACTCAACGCCCCTATGTGCGCCGCACAGTCGAGCATATCGCTGTCGGGGACTGCTACCAGTCGGATGGGAACATGATGCCGATCTATTTGCAGCACCCGACGGGCCAGCGTCCGGCGCGCTACGAGATCACGCCAGCCATTGATGTGCGCAGCCGTTATCTGGCGGGTTATTGGTTGTCGGAGTCTGAATCAGCTGTCTCCACATTGCACGCGCTGACCGATGCCATCATCAAGAACAACCATGTGCCGCTCGATGTGCAGGCGGACAACGGCCCCGGCTTTTCAAACAAGATGGTGCGCCGTTTTTATGACCGTCTCGGCATTGATCCTACACACCCGCGGGCACGCAACCCAAAGGACAACGGGTACATCGAGCGCTGGCACCAGACATTACAGAACGAGTTCCTGCGCCGCTTCCCCGGTTACTGCGGCCCCGGCAAATCACCCGAGGCGCTGAAGAAGTATCTGGCCGCCGTCGAACGCGGCGAGATTCAATTGATGACGCTGGAACAGTTCCGGGTCGAGCTAGATCAGTTTATCCGCTGGTACAACGAAGAACGCATCCACCATGAAGTCGGCGGCACCCCCGCCAGCCTATGGCAGGCACTCCAGCCGCGCCCGCCGCTGGAGATCGAGCACGCATTCTTTTGGGATCATGCGTCGCGCGTCGTGCAGCGCTGCGCGGTCAGTCTGCTGAATCGCGAGTATCTGAACAGGACGAGCCTGGGCGCTTATAACCAGGAGCGCGTGATCGTCGAATACAACATCTATGACGATAGCTACGTGCGCATTCTGGACGGGCAGGAACGCTGGATTTGTGATGCCCAAAAAATCAAGAGCGCCCCTTATCGTTCCACCTCCGCAATGGAAGACAAGAGAATCAAGGCCGAGAGCAATGCACAACGACGCCTGGATTTAAAGAAAGAGGAGAGAGCACGCCGCGCCCAGCGCGGGATCGACGCCGATCAGGCCAGTCATGTCATCGAAGACATGGGCCTCAACAACACCTTCACCACGATTGAATCATTCGGAACCGAGATCGACCCCTTCGGGTCGCTCCCGGAATTTGAACCGGCGCGCGGGGATCGGCTGGACGCCAATCTGTTCGATCCCTTTGAGCCTTGATGCAGCACTTTCAACAACGTCAACAACAGGAGGAAGTATAGCATGAGCAAGGAAATCAGTTACCCGGCCCACTATCAGGCCGAGGATGTACAGCAGTGCCGGCGCATTCACGCCTGGCTGGCGGTGGGGTCGCACAGCCAGGCGGAGCTGGCGCGGGCCGCGGGGGTGGATGGCAGCACGATGAGCCAGGTGATTAATGGCAAGTTCCTCTCGCCGCCCGCGAAGTGGCTGCTGAAACTGGTGGATGCCATCGACAGTCAGCTGGAGCGTGACCGCTCGGGCCGGGCGGACATCCCATTCTGCGAGACCTCTATTTACAAGAGCGTGGATCGCATCTGCCGCCGCGCGCATAGCGATCAGGATATCGGTGTTTATTACGGCGCGGTGGGCATCGGCAAGACCACAGCTCTGCGTGAATACGCCCGCCGTTCGCCCAGCGCCATCATCGTCGAGGCGTTCGACGGCATCGACAACTCCACCTTTGTGCGCATGGTGGTCACCGCCACGGGGACGGTGATTGCGCCGAGCGCGAGCCTGGCGACCAAGATCGACGCGGTGATCAATGCACTGCGGACCACTGACCGGGTGATTCTGGTGGATGAGGCGGACCACCTGCCGGACAAATCCTTCGGTGCGCTGCGCCGCATCTCCGACATCGCCCAGGTGGGGGTAGTCCTGGTGGGCAACATCGAACTGCTGGCGCGACTGACGGAAGCCACGGGCTGCCGCAAGCAGCTGTGCGACCGCGTGGGGTTCTGGCCGTCCGTCGCCGAGCAGGTCAGCGGCGATGACATCCGCATGATGGTGCACGCCTATTTAACCGGCGATGAAACGCTGGGTGAAGAGGTGTTAAAGGCGTTTGAAAAACACTGTAAAGGCCGCGCCCGTCCCCTGCGCAATTTGCTGCGCAACACCTGGCGCTATGCGCGCAATAACAAGACCGCCATCACTGCGTCATTAATCAGCGACATCAACAGCAAGACGATGGCCGGCCTGCATGCGATGAGGGTTTGATCATGCAAACGTTCAGCGATGAATACATTGAGCATTGGGGCAACGAGTTTGAAGCGCGTGAACTATGGCGCTATGGCGTTTTGTTTGAGGCATTCCTGAACTATCCGCGCGAAATTCTTGATGCGGTATCACGAAGGTCACGACCGCTGTTCGCTAGCACTCGGCGGTTTGGCGCTGAAGCTGACGTCAGTCACGTAAACATGGAGGTGGCGCAATGAGAAACCGGATTCTCTACAACCTGACGCTTGCCGAGGTCGCGACGATGAAGCTGCAGGAAATGGGTATCGATGTCGCCTGCATCGATGTCACGGAGATGCGCCCCAAAATCTGGCTGCGCGGCCGCGACGAAGATTTGCGCGCCAAGCTGGGCGGCGGTCTGCACATGATTCGTCCCGCCGCCAGCGGGCGCGAGGTGGTGATGGCGACCTCGTTTGAAAATTGCCAATTACATTGGGGGTGCGAGCTATGAACGGGTGGATGGTGTTAGCGATCTGGACAGGCATGTTTATGGGTATGGTCATCGGATTGTTGGTCTCCGCACTGATGGGTGCGAATGAGGAGCATCACTGATGATGCTCGCCACACAACCCGTGCTGCACGTAGTCAGCAAACGCTATATGGCGTCAGTAGGTCTGTGCGGATTTGCGATGTGGGGCCAGGACATGCCTTACGGCGAGCGCAAATATCTGCTATCCGCGCATGTCTCCCGTCTGCTGCACTGGCGGGCGATGACCGTGATCGTGGGCCCGCTGTTCCTGCAATTCAGTTGGCGGGCGCGGCAATGGGCGTGATGGGCGTGTGCCCCGATTGCGGCTTCAAGTTCACGCTCGACGCGGCGTTGCAGGATGCGCATGCACGCCAGGCATTGGCGGCGGCGCTGGAGATTGCGCCGTCGCTGGCCAGCCGCATTGTTGCCTATATGGGGTTGTTCAGTCCTGGGTGTCGTGCGATGCGCATGGATGCGCTGGCGGCGCGATTGAATGAATTGGCGGCGGCCATCAAAGCGGCTGAGGTACAACGTGACGGCCGCAGCTGGGCCGCACCACTCGACTACTGGCGCGAAGCCATCGACCACATGCTCGGCACCCGCGACAAGCTGCGCCTGCCGCTCAAGGATCACGGCTATCTCTTCGCCGTGGTCGCCAACATGAGCATGAAGGCGGCGGGCCAGAAAGAACAAAAGATCGAACAGCAACGCCGTGTGCGCCCGGAAGGCAACCGGACAGGTACGCCACAGCCCGTTGACCAGGCGGCACGCAGAGCGCTCGCCGACCAACATTTGGCAAAAATCCGTGGCCGCAAACATTCAGGGGAGATTTCATGATCGATATGGATCGTCAGGTCATCAAGGAACGAGTGCTCGACATCCTCAAGCAACATGTCGGGCCGAATAACTGCATCAAGAAGGAAGCACTGTGGTCATCTGCCACCGGCGACGTGATTATCCCTTGGCGGCGCATCGACCAAACTCGCCCGCTGCGCTCAATGATTGAAGCGCTGCAACGCGCGGGCGAACCGATTGCTCATAAGTCCGGCAAGGGCGGCGGCTATTTCTATGCCGACAATCCGGACGATCTCACCGAAGAAGCCGACTGGCACCACGTGCGTGCCATGTCATCCCTGCGCCGCGAGAAAGCGCTGCGGAAAATCACCACCCCCGAGCTGCTGTCGCAAGTGGCGCTCGAACTTAACCAAGAGGAACCAACGCAATGAGCAAAGTAACCCGCATTAAAACCGAGGCAGTGCAATCCCGCGTGCCGCAGAGCCGCGAAGAAGCTGTCGACGCTATCGCCGAGATCGGTCGCCGTCAACGCGAGCGCGCCCGTATTCAAACCATCATGAACGATGAACTGGCGGCGATTCGCCAGAAATACGAAGAGGAAGCGCGGCCACATGCCGACGCCATCTCTGCACTCACCGAAGGTGTGCACACCTGGTGCGAAGCCAACCGTGACACGCTCACCCAGGGCGGCAAGGTGAAAACCGCCAACCTCGCCAGTGGCGAAGTACGCTGGCGCATGCGGCCGCCTTCCGTCTCTGCGCGTGGCTTGGACAAAGTATTGCAGGCACTCAAGGATTTACAGCTCTTACGTTTCATCCGCATCAAGGAAGAGCTGGATAAAGAAGCCGTGCTGGCCGAGCCAGAGGCAGTGCAGCACATCAAAGGCATCTCGATCCAGCAGAAGGAAGACTTCGTGATCGTGCCGTTTGAAACCGAGTTAGAAGAAGTCGCGTAGTCAACACATCGTACCCGCGCCACGCGGGCGGTGCGCTGACTGAGCCGACACATCAGCAGCAGTGCGGGTCTAGTCCCTTCCAACCGGATGACCGCGCCGACTAGCCCCCGTAAGGGGCGATTTTAACGAAGAGAGAACACGATGATCAGATACATAATTGCCTTCATGCTCCTATTATCGGCGCCGTCATTGATGGCCGATGAACGCGCCCTTTGGCTGAACATGGGTGGCGTCAGTTGGCATCCGGGTACCAGCGGGATGAACGGCCGTAATCCTGGCATTGGCGTGGAACTGGAACTCGACAAGCAGAGCTTCATCGCAGCGGGCAAATATCGCAATAGTTTATCGCAAGATTCACATTACATCGTTTATGGCTGGCGGCCTTATGAGCACGGGTCGATCAGCGGCGGCGCCTTCGCTGGAGTGATCGATGGTTACAAATGGCGCGATGGCCGCATGATCCCGATGGCCGCGCCCTACATGATGATCAAGAGCCGCTGCGTCGCGCTGAATCTGATTTTCATTCCGAAGGTGGAAAAGCATGTCGCGTCGACGGTGGCGCTGCAGGTGAAATTTAAAATCAAGTAAAGGGGGATGTATGTCTGAGGAATATCGACCAAGCAATGGCACTGAGGGTGAATGTTTTATCGCAGCCTGGTGTGATCACTGCGAACGTGACAAGGCATACCGTGATGGATACGGTGATGGTTGTCCGATCGTCAGCGCGACTTTTATTTACAACGTTAATAATCCTGAGTACCCAAACGAATGGACATACGATGCAAACGGCAAACCCTGTTGCACGGCGTTTGTTCCTGTGGGTGAGGTCATACCGCTCAGGGATGATAAGACCGTTGATATGTTCGAGCAAGAGCTAGGATAAAGCCGATGACCAACAACCGCCACCGTTATTACACGCTGCTCCAAGTCGGCCGTCAGCAGCTCGGCTGGGACGATGATGTTTATCGCGCCTTCCTGGCCGCGCACGGCGCGAAAGAGCAGGATGGACATGTGTCTGCCACCACGATGTCGATCGGCGCGCTGGTGGCTGCTGTGGAGGCGATGAAAGCCAAGGGATTCAAGCCCGCCTCCAAGCGTAGCAGCGGCAAAACCGAAGATTGGCGCACCGCACGCGTCAATAAAATCATTGCGATCTGGTGCCAGCTGGCTGACGCAGGTGTGATGTATGACCGCAGTGAAAAGGCGATGCTGAAATTCTGCGCCGCAATTACCGGTAAAGCTCGCCTGGAGTGGGCATCATCACCAGATCTGAATCGTTGCATTGAAGTGTTGAAGGACAAGGCCCGTCATGCCGGGGTGACGTTGAATGGATGATCTGCAGCTGGTCGATCCGGCATTGCTGCCGCCGCGCATCAAGCGACTGATCGCGATCATCGGACTGCCTGAGACATTTCTGCTGCTCCAGCGGCGCGGCGGCGTACCGTGTTACATCCCCACGACCATCGAGCATTCGCAGCAGCTCAAGGCGATTCTGCAACCTGAATCTATCGCGGCGCTGGCCAAGTCTGACCTGGCCGGGCAAACGATCGAGTTGCCGAAGGATGACAAGATCGTCAAGCAACTGCGTAACCTCGCTATCCGTGCCGCCGTCGCGCGATCGAATAAAATCCGGACAGCGAGAGATTACAAACTCAGCCGTCGTCAGGTGATCAATATCTGCCAGAGCGACAACGAAAATCCGACGCCTGATTTATTCGGCAAAACGGGATCACAATAAGCCGCTCACCTGATTCTGCGGTTTGCGAATTATTTCACATCCTCGCAAACGTTAACCTCTGCGCCATGATCCCGTCATGGCCATCACACCACAAAACAAACGCCCACGGCACTATGCCGCCGAAATCATCCTCATGCGCACACGCGCTGAGCGTGCGGCCGCGTTGGAGAAAGTGCCGCCCGAGTGGCTCGGGTTGATCGAAGCACATGTGCGCAATCATCTCGCGCGGCAACGCCACCGGAAGGCGGCGGCATGAAGCGCATCCAGCTCTCCCGCAACTTCTTCCTTGATGAGTTCACCCGTTCCGATATCGCTGCGCGTAACGGCATTATGATCAATGTTCCATTAGAGTCGATTGAGTTTTACAACCTTACCCAATTATGCCTACAGGTGTTGCAACCCATCCGTGACGCATTAGGCCCGGTGCATATCACTTCTGGTTATCGACCGCCGCTCGTTAATAAATGGGTAAACGGCTCAAAGGACTCTGACCATTTGCGAGGCCAAGCGGCTGACTTTGTCGTGGCTGGGCACACGCCGTTGCAGGTCTGTGATTTGATCGCGGCCAACCTCGATACCTATCACCAACTGATCCACGAATTCGGGCAATGGACGCATATCGCGTGGCATCCCGGTAAGGCGCTGTGTGATCAGATGACGGCGATCAAGATGCCGCGCCTAACGCGAAAACCTAAGACGATTTACGTCCCCGGCATCTGGTCAATGGATGACGCCCTGGAGATCGCGCGTGGCGAGTGATTATTTTGGACAAGGAGACCGTTATGAAATTTAAATTCTCGTGGCTGGGGGCGCTGTAATGCTGGAACGTTTTGCTGACCCCATCGATGCCGCCAGCGACTTCACCGATCGCCTGAATCAATCGGCCATTGAGCGTGAACTGACGCAGACCAAAACAACAGAGAAGCCGTTGATGATCGATGGCCTGCCGTGTTGCCGTGACTGTGGCAACACAATTCCGATCAATCGGCTCGAAGCAAAACCGGATGCGGCGCGGTGTACCGAGTGCCAGTGTGTTCACGACAAAAAGAAAGGTGGTTATCGATGAGTGGCAATGATCAGGTCATGCTGATGCTGGGTGAAATCAAGGGCGAGTTGACCGGCATCCGGTCGGCGGTGGATAAGCAAGGGGTCAAGATCGACGGTATTGATGACCGATTGCGTAACGTCGAAACACAAGCCGCCCGCAATGGCATGGTCGCGGGAGGCGTTTCCGGGCTCGGCATAATGCTCATCGCCGAAGCGGTCAAGGCCGCAGTCTTCAATAACCACGGAGCATGATGTGGCGCATCCACAGGAAATCCGCGCAGTCGTAAGGCGCGCCTATATCTTTGAGCGATTATCACTGGACGCGGCGGCCGACAAGGCCGACGTGAGTTATGGCACCGCGCGCAAATGGAAACGTGAAGCGGCGGAGACGGGTGATGACTGGGACAAGGCGCGCGCGGCTTCACGCCTGGCCGAGAGCGGATCCAGCGCCGTGACGGCGCAATTGCTCGAAGACTTCGTGCTGCTGTTTCAAACCACGGTCGAACAAATCCGCGATGGCGCTGCCAATCCATTGGCCAAGGCGCAGGCGCTTTCACAACTCGCTGACGCCTACACCAAGACCATGAAGGCGGCCGGTGGCGGCGATGCGAAACTGGCGAAACTGGCGGTGGCGCTGGAAGTGATCGAAGAGTTGGCCAAATTTATCCGTGAACATTACCCGCATCAGCTTGAAGCGTTCGCGGCGATTCTGGAGCCATTTGGGCAGCGAGTGAGCGAGGTGTTTGGGTGAGCGTTATTTTATTCATTGTATTGCTGCTTGTTTGGTGCATCGGTTATTTCGTCACCGAAGTAGCGATAGAGGCAATTGGGATGTGCGCTGGGGTTGAAACTAAAAACACCATCGCTCGCCGTGCGGCCATATTTTTTTCATGGCCACTCTTGGTCTTGTGGTTTCTGTTTATTGACCGCTAATGGCCAAACACTCGCCCAAGAATTTCCTCCTCAGCCTCTCCCTGCTGGCCGATGACCTGCGCCGTATCATCGAGGCGGAGGTCTCGGGATTCACCGTTGACCCCGCCGCCTCGGCGCAACGTAGAAATCAGGGGCGTGACAGCCTCGAATTTTTTGCGCGCACCTATTTCCCGCACTATGTCAAATATGAAAACAGCCTGCTGCATGAATTTCTGTATCAGGAGCTGCCGGTGATCGTGAACAGTCACGCGGGTGAGTTGCTGGGTGTTGCGGCGCCGCGTGGTGAGGCGAAGTCAACGATCACGTCACAGATCTTCGTGATCTGGTGCATTGTTTTCCAGTTGAAGCATTTCATTCCCATCATCATGGACGCCTTCGACCAGGCGGCGACGATGTCGGAGGCAATTAAGGCAGAGCTTGAAGCCAATCCACGTTTGCAAATGGACTTTCCGGAGGCCGTGGGCCAGGGTCGCGTGTGGCAGCAGGGCGTGATTCTTACAGCGCAGAACATCAAGGTGCAGGCCTTCGGTTCCGGTAAGCGCATGCGCGGTTTGCGGCATGGCCCGCACCGGCCCGACCTGGTGGTCTGTGACGATCTGGAAAATGATGAAAACGTGCGCAGCCCGGAGCAGCGCGACAAGCTCGAATCGTGGCTGAAAAAGACCGTGCTCAAATTGGGTGCCGCCGATGGCTCGATGGATGTCGTCTATATAGGCACCGTGTTGCATTACGACTCGGTGCTGTCGCGCATTCTGAAAAACCCGCTGTGGCGGACCAAGCGTTTTCAGGCGGTGATTGAATGGCCGCACCGCATGGACTTGTGGGACAAGTTCGAGGAATTTCTGCTCAATGAGGGTGAGGATGCCGCGATGGCGTTCTACCGCGAGCGGCAGGCAATGATGGATACGGGCGCGGTGGTGAGCTGGCCATCGGCACGGCCGTTACACCGCCTGATGATCGTGCGTGCGCGCGACGGGCATGAGGCATTTGATTCCGAGCTGCAGAACGATCCGATCAATTCCAAGGATGCGCCCTTCGGCACGGTTCAATATTGGGTGATGCCGTGCCGGGATTGGATATTTTTCGGTAGCGTCGATCCTTCGCTCGGCAAGAATAATAAGGGCCGTGATCCCTCGGCGATTCTGGTGGGTGGTTTTGATCGAGAGCACGGCATTCTGGATGTGGTCGAGGCCGCGATCGCCAAACGCTTGCCGGACCGGATCATCGAAGATGTGATCTCAATGCATGTGGAATATCACTGCCTGGTGTGGATAGTGGAAGCGGTACAGTTCCAGGAGTTCCTGCGCACTGAGCTGGTCAAACGTTCCGCTGCGCGAGGTACACCGGTGCCTGCCGTGGGGGTCACGCCACACGCGGACAAAGCACTGCGCATCGAATCCCTGCAACCGCATGTCGCCAACGGCTTGATTCGTTTTCATCCCAAGCAAAAAACATTACTGGAGCAGCTGCGTCACTGGCCCAAAGCCGATCACGACGATGGACCTGATGCGCTGCATATGTTGTGGATGGCCGCCATCAGCCGCATGGGCGGTGTGCCCACAATCGCCACGCGCGGGCGGCGCAATACGACAGATTTGCGGAGGTATGGATGAGCTTCGTACCCGCACCATCACCATGCCCTAATTGCGGGCGCGTGGACTGGATAACGAATCATGGAAACCTGTACGCAAAGTCATCGCTCGCGGAGTTAATACTGAAGGCCAATCGTGAATATGTGCGCGCGGGGTTGCTTCCAGATGAATGGGATGCGTTCGACAAATTATGGGAACAGGCGAGTAAACAACTATGAACACCACCGACCTCAAAAACGCCAGCCGCCAGAATCTCGCCCGCGAGATTGCGACGCGCGATACCGATCCGAATTTTTTCTCGGCCCTCACCGTGCTGCCGAACCCGGATACGGTGCTGCGGCGGCTGGGTAAAGCTGACGAAGCCTTCGATGCGATCATCTCCGATGCCCATGTGATGGGTGAGCTGCGCGTCATCCGTTCGGCACTGTTGGGTTTCGAGTGGCGGTTGCAGGCGGGAGGTGAAACGCCCGCCGATGTACGTGCGCTGGAGTTGTGCGAGCAGTTCATGAAGGTGCGCCCAGCATCTGGCCTGCGCTGGCCGGACGTGCTCTGGAACATGGCGCAAGCGGTGTTCCGTGGTTATCAAGCCCATGAGGTGGTGTGGGCGCGGCAGGATCAATATCTGATGCCCTCGGCGGTGGTGGATCGCCCGTCGCGTCGTTTTGCGTTCGACATCAACAACACGCTGCGATTGAAAACGCGCTCTCAGCCGATGTTGGGCGAAGAACTCGGTCCCTATAAATGGTTGTTGACCCGCCACATGCCGAGCCACGACAACCCCTATGGCGTGGCGCTGTATTCGAGCTGTCTCTGGCCCTACACCTTTAAGCATTCCGGGTTCCGCTACTTCGTGAAGTTCTGCGAGAAATACGGCATTCCGTGGGCCATCGGCAAATATCCGCCCGGCACGTCGCAGGCCGATCAGGACGCGCTGGCCGATGCGCTGGCGAGAATGGTGGAAGATGCCGTGGCGGCGATTCCCGATAACGGCACGGTAGAGCTGTTGGAATCCAGTTCCAGCGGTCAATTGGTGCATGAGCGTCTGATCGACATCAGCAACCGCGAGATGAGCAAGGCGCTCACCTCACAAACACTGGCCACCGAGATCCAGGGCCAGGGTTCCCGCGCGGCGGCGGATACTCATCGTGGCCGTGAGCAGGATGTGAACGAGTCCGACCGCACCATCGTCGCCGACACAATGAGCGAGTTGTTCGCCTGGATCACCGAAATCAACATCGCCGGGGCGCAGCCGCCACGCTTCGAGTTTTACGAAGAGGCCGACGCGCGCCAGGACTGGGTGGAGGCGATCGACAAGGCGCGCGGCTATATCAATATCCCGGCCGCGTGGGCTCATGAACGATTGCAGATTCCCATGCCTCAAGAGGGCGAGGACGTGCTGCCGCGCACCGCTGCTGCACCCGCCATGCCGCAACAATTCAGCAGTCATTCCTGCCCGCATTGCAGTCATGATTTTGCGGCGGATGCCGGAGGCGATGCGATCGACCGCCTCGCCGATCAAGCCGCCACCGAGGCCGACAACATCATCGCCGACATGGCCGCGCCGATTCGTGAATTACTGAATCAGGTGGAGACGCTGGAACAGTTCCGCGACGGGCTGGTGAAGCTGTATCCCAAAATCGACGATCAGCGGCTGGGAGAGTTGACCCAGCAGGCGTTGATGGTGGGGATGTTGAAGGGGGTGGATGATGCTGGCTGATGTGGCCGTGCTCTTCGCCCGCGCTGACAGCAATTACAAGGCTCTGATTGGTTGCGACGTGTGGGATGAAGAAAGGGATGCCACGGGCTGGCCGGGCGGCCAGCCCGTGGTAGCTCATCCACCGTGCCGAGCTTGGGGACGGCTACGGACATTCGCCAAACCACGCGAAGGTGAACGCGAGCTGGCCTTATGGGCTGTTGAACAAGTGAGACAGTTTGGCGGGGTGCTAGAGCACCCCGAAGCATCTCTGCTGTGGCTGACGGCTGGACTCCCTGCGCCAGGCGAACGCGATGAGTGGCGGGGGTGGACACTACCTATACATCAGCACTGGTGGGGGCATCGGGCAAAAAAAGCGACGTGGCTTTACATTGTAGGTTGTGACCCGGCGAATGTGCCGCCGATACCAATTAGACTGGATGAGCCGACGCATGTGGTACAAAGCAGGAAGCGTAGCGGCTACCGCCCACATATAACCAAGGCGGAACGCGAGCACACGCCGCTGGTATTTGCTGAGTGGCTGTGTGAATTGGCACGTCGCTGTGGGGGGGCATAACAGTGTCTGAACCGCAATACGGCAGCGTCCCGTTTCAGGAAGCCATCGACCATTTCCGTGGCAAACTCAATTTGCCCACGGAGTACTGGGATCAGATCGCGGGCGAAACCAACGCCAAAGCATTCACCGTCGCCGGAGCTACCAAGCTTGATCTGCTCAAGGATATCCGTGCGGCGGTCGACGACGCGATCGCTAACGGCACTACCATCACCGATTTCCGCAAGCAGTTCGATGAGGCCGTGGCCAAGCATGGCTGGAGTTACAAGGGCACTCGCGGTTGGCGCACGCGCATCATCTATGACACCAATCTGCGCACCGCCCACGCGGCAGGGGCATGGCAGCAAGCCCAGCGTACCAAGAAACGGCGGCCCTATCTGCAATACATGACTGCCGGTGATTCGCGCGTGCGGCCGCAGCATGCGATGTGGGATGGTACGGTGCTACCCATCGATGATGCCTGGTGGAGTACTCATTATCCGCCGAATGGCTGGGGCTGCCGTTGCACGGTGCGGACGTTGTCGCAACGTCAAATGGAGCAAGAAGGGTTAGTAGTCTCTAACGCCCCCGCGCTGGATCCAACCGAACGCATCAACGTTGTCAGTGGTGAGGTCTACGGTGACGTGCCCAAAGGCATCGATGTCGGCTGGGATTACAACGTCGGCAAGGCATGGTTGGGGCCGGATATCGCATTCGGTGAAGCAGTGATGCAAATGCCGGTGGATTTACGGACTACGGCGCTCGCTAACGCCAGCGATCTGGTACCGCATTTGACGAATGATTTTTCCCCTTGGGCCAATTCATTGCTCACTCGCAAGCGCCCGTTGGGTGAGATTAAAACGGTGGGCTATTTATCACCGTCATCCGTCGACGGATTGGTCGCCCGAGGCAAAGCACCGACCACGGCCGTGATTACCATCACCGATAAAGATGTCATGCACATGCTGCGTGACGCCAAGGACGGACGCCACATCCCGGCAGATATGGTTCGCGCGCTGCCTGAGTTTCTCGATAAACCAGAAGCCGTCCTTTATGACAAGCGCGACCATAGTTTGCTGTATGTGTTCAGCACACCAGGGGAAGATCGGCGCAGTAAATTGGTGATGAAAGTTAACTACAAGATCAAAGCCAGAACCACGGGCGGTGGCCGTCACTCTGCGCAGACTAATGCGATTAGTCCAGGCGGTTTGGTCGAACTGCGAAATCTGAAAGACGCGAACTTTTACGAATTGGTGGAAGGGAAAATATGACCGCTCAGGAGGTACGCCACTTCCCTCGTAAGAGTAGCCCGCTACCAGGGCGGGATTACCCAACCGGACCGGCGATTTCCCGGTTGTCAGAGCGGTCAATACGAATTATCGGCCCATCCGGGCCAATTTTCAAGGAGAAGGACGCGACCAGGAAGGTGTTAGAGCACCGTCCCGGCCGCCAACCCACGGTAACTCAGACCGTGAGCCAGCCAAGGCGCCCCCGCCGCGATCGCAGCCGGGTAAGCCTATCACAATCAACACCAAAAAGAGGCTCACATGACACACCCGATCATCCCCTGGATTGGCGGCAAACGTCGCCTGGCTAAACACCTATTACCCATCTTCCCGGCGCACGACTGTTACGTTGAATTATTCTGCGGCGCGGCGGCCCTCTTTTTCATGAAGGAGCCCGCCAAAACCGAGGTAGTCAACGATATCAACGGTGAGCTGGTGAACTTGTACCGGGTCGTTAAGTATCATCTGGAGGAATTCCACCGCCAATTTAAACATGCCCTGGTCAGCCGCCAGATGTATGAGTGGTTGCAAATGACCCACCCGGAAACCCTGACCGATATCCAGCGGGCGTCCCGGTTTTTCTACCTGCAAAAAATGAGTTTCGGCGGCAAGGTACATGGCCAAACCTTCGGTACCGCCCCCAGCAGCCCACCACGATTGAACCTGCTGCGCCTCGAAGAAGATCTGAGCGAAGCCCACCTCCGGCTGTCCAGATGTTACATCGAGAACCTGTCCTGGCTAAGATGTTTGGCAAAATACGACCGGGAGTACACCCTGTTCTATGCCGATCCCCCGTATTGGGAGACCGAGGGTTATGGGGTGGACTTCGGTTTAGAGCAGTATGAGGCACTGGCCGAATCCGCCAGGACGATCAAAGGCAAGATGATCATCAGCGTCAACGACCACCCAGAGATGCGGCGAGTGTTTTCCGGGCTGACAATCTCGACCGTAGACATCCCCTACACCGTCGGTGGTGGCGGGCGCGCCAAATTGGCAAAGGAGTTGATTATTAGAAACTGGTGAAGAGGGTTTAGGGCGGCTTTAAAGTGTCATCAATAGCCACTTAATGGTGATTTGAAGACACTTTATTACCAGTATTCTGGCTAATTATTGCTGGTAAAAATGGTCGATTTGCTATTTTTTGTCGCATTTTCACTGTTAAATTTAATCTAGGCCGTTTTTGTGTAACTGTTTGTTATTAGGCGAAATCTGGCGCGTTTTTTGTTTGAGTCCGTTATCGCATTTCTGTCACCACCCCACATGGATGGCGGAAGATAGGGCAATGCAGGAGCAATTGCCGGGATGCACGAGGTAGGGCAACGCATGGAGCAGTTGCCGAGGAGAGGGTAATTGCCCGGCTTTTCCAGACCTTCAATCCACCCTCCATATCAGAGAGATGTTGATAAATGAAAACCGACATGGCGCTGTTCGAAAGCCATCAAATCCGCCGGGTCTATGACAACGAGTCGGAAACCTGGTGGTTCTCCGTAGTCGATATTGTTCAGGTGCTTACACAGCAGCCCGATTTCCAAGTAGCCCGGAACTATTGGAAAGTATTGAAAAATCGTCTGGCCAAGGAAGGTAGTGAAGTGGTTACAAATTGTAACCAGTTGAAAATGGCCGCCGCCGACGGCAAGCAACGCCCCACCGATGTCGCCACCGCCGAAACCCTGCTCCGTCTGATGCAGTCCGTCCCCAGCCCCAAGGCAGAACCGATCAAATTATGGCTGGCCAAGGTCGGTTACGAACGGATGCAGGAAATGGCCGACCCCTCACGCTCGCTCGACCGCGCCCGCGAAACCTGGAAACAACATGGCCGCAGCGACAAATGGATACAGCAACGCATGACCGGGCAGGAGAGCCGCAACAAACTCACCGACTACTGGGCCGACCACGACATAAAACAGGGTGAAGAGTTTGCCATCCTCACCAACATCATTCATCAGGAGTGGACTGGCGTAAGCGTAAAACAACACAAAGAAATGAAAGGACTTAAAGATCACAACCTGCACGACCACATGACCGAAGCAGAGCTGATCTTCACCGCACTGGCCGAATTGTCCACCCGTCAGATCGCCGAAAGCACCGATGCCACAGGCATGAAAGAAAATGAAAACGCCGCAAAGAGTGGCGGCGGCATCGCCAAACGGGCACGCAAAGAGCTGGAAAGCAAAACGGGTAACAAGGTGGTTTCAGGCAGTCATTATTTACCGGTCACCAGAAACAAACAGCTGACAAAATCCAAGGCGGCCAAAAAGAAGAGAAAGAGCTGAGCAGCCTGATTATGAATTCGGTGGTGAAGGAGACGGTGTGAGCGGGATAGAAAATGTAGGGCGGATGAGCGTTTTTTGCGTAATCCGCTGGATGGGGATAGAGAGATAGGAAATATGGATGACATATCACCCAGCGATTTAAAAAGTGTTTTGCACTCCAAGCGTGCCAACATCTATTACCTGCAACATTGCCGCGTGCTGGTGAATGGTGGGCGAGTGGAGTACGTCACTGATGAGGGCAAGTCATCCCTCTATTGGAATATCCCCATCGCCAACACCACCTGTGTTTTGCTGGGGACAGGAACCTCGATCACCCAAGCGGCGATGCGCGAATTGGCCAAAGCTGGTGTGCTGGTGGGTTTCTGTGGTGGAGGCGGCACACCGCTGTTCAGCGCCAACGAAGTGGATGTGGAGGTTGCCTGGTTATCACCACAAAGCGAATACCGACCCACCGAATATCTTCAGTGCTGGGTACGTTTCTGGTTTGACGATGCACTGCGCCTTGAAGCGGCCAAACGTTTTCAGCAGGCGCGACTGCAACGTCTGGAGCAGCAGTGGCTGAATAGTCGTCCCCTCCGTGAGGCAGGTTTTGATATATTGCGCAATCTGCTTCAACCCCTGTTGGAACGCACCGCAGCTGCCATTGAAGTGGCACCCAGTACCAATGATCTGCTCACCCTTGAAGCTCGTCTGACCAAGGAGCTTTTTAAAATCGCCGTGCGCACGGTGGGATATGACGAAGAGTTCACCCGCGCCAAAAATGGTACAGGCTCTGATCCAGCTAATCGCTTTCTCGATCACGGCAATTACCTTGCTTACGGACTTGGCGCCACAGCCACATGGGTATTGGGACTGCCTCATGGTTTGGCGGTGCTGCATGGCAAAACACGGCGAGGTGGTTTGGTGTTTGATGTTGCCGATCTGGTGAAAGACGCCACTATCCTGCCGCAGGCATTTATTTCCGCCATGGCCGGACATGACGAACAGGAGTTCCGCCAAGCCTGCATCGAAGGGCTGACCCGCAATGAGTCACTCGATTTTATGATTGATACCCTGAAGGCCATTGCAACGGAGTTGGGGAGCAAAGCTCAATGAATGTATTGCTTGTCTCTCAATGCAGCAAACGGGCGCTGAGTGAGACGCGCCGTATTCTCGATCAGTTCGCGGAACGCCGGGGTGATCGCACCTGGCAAACCCATATCACCAGGGATGGGCTGCAAACCCTGCATAAAATGCTGCGCAAAACCGCGCGTAAAAATACCGCTGTCGCGTGCCATTGGATCAGAGGTAAAGACCACAGCGAATTGTTGTGGATCGTGGGTGACGCCACGCAATTCAATGCCCAAGGGGCCACGCCGACCAATACCACGCAACGCAATGTGTTGCGCAGCCAGGATGAAAACGATTGGCACAGTGGTGAGGACATTCGTCTGATCGCCTCATTGGCAGGGCTATTACACGATCTGGGCAAGGCTAATGATGCCTTTCAAAAAAAGCTCAAAAGCAAAACTCCTTTAGCAGATGCCTATCGCCACGAATGGGTATCGCTACGACTGTTTGAAGCCTTTGTGAGCGGCAGCAGTGATGAAACGTGGCTGCAACGCTTGGTGGAATTGACGCCGGAGAAAATGCCGGTCTGGTTAAATGAAATAAAGAGTGATGGCCTTGGTAAATCACAACGAGGCCCGTTCAGAACCTTCGACAACAAAGCGCCATTGGCAAGTCTCATAGGTTGGTTGATCGTCAGCCATCATCGTGTGCCAGCACCGATAGGGGATGATCATCCTTCGTTAGAACAGCTGGGCGAATTGCCAAGGAGTATCGCTGCAAATTGGTGTGGTGCAAGAGAGGTAAGCGAACAAGAGCGAGCCGCGTGTTGGTCGTTCAGAAAAGGGTTGCCCTTCGCCAGTAAACACTGGTGTGAACACGCCAGTAAACTTGCCAAAGCCATATTGCAACGCCCGCAGCTGCTTACCACCGACTGGTTTGAAAACCCTTATGTCGTGCACCTTTCGCGCATGGCGCTGATGCTGGCTGACCACTACTACTCAGCGCAAGAGAGCCACAGCCGTTATGGCGATGCCGATTTTCCGTTGATCGCCAATACCCTGCGCGATGGCAGCAACACCCCCAATCAACGTCTCGATGAACACCTGATTGGAGTAGAGATCAACGCCAGCCGAATCATGCAGGCGTTGCCGCGTATGGGTCATCAGTTACCACGCATTGCTCGCCACAAGGGCTTTTGCCAGCGCAGAAAAATTCCCCGGTTCCGCTGGCAGGACAAAGCCTTCGATCTGGCATCCAGCCTTCAGACCAAGAGCAGTGAACAGGGCTTTTTCGGCATCAACATGGCCTCAACGGGGTGCGGTAAAACACTCGCCAATGGCCGCATCATGTATGGCCTGGCCGATCCTCAACAGGGGGTGCGTTTCAATATTGCGCTGGGGTTGCGAACACTCACGCTGCAAACCGGTGATGCCTATCGCACACGTTTGGGCTTGGGAGATGAGGACATGGCCGTGCTCGTCGGTGGCGGCCCTGTCCGCGAGTTGTTTGAAAAACAGAAAGAGCTTGATCGACAGGAGAGCTCGCTCGCCCAGCGTGGAGCAGAATCCAGCGAAGGACTCATCCCGGAGAGTAACCACGTCCATTTTGAAGGCAGCCTGGAGGATGGCCCGCTCAACAAATGGCTAAGCAGCAACCACGATGCGCAAAAGCTGCTGAACGCACCGATTCTCGCCTGCACCATCGACCACCTGATGCCAGCCACCGAAAGCACCCGTGGCGGCCACCAGATTGCGCCCATGTTGCGATTGATGAGTTCAGACCTGGTGTTGGATGAGCCAGATGACTTCGCCCTGGAAGATCTGCCAGCGCTCACCCGCTTGGTGCATTGGGCGGGCATGTTAGGCAGCCGGGTTCTGCTCTCATCCGCCACGTTGCCACCTGCGCTGGTACAGGGATTGTTCCAAGCCTATTTGGCCGGGCGCAGTGTCTATCAAAAGAATCGCGGTCTGCACGGATTGGCAGTCAACATCTGCTGCGCCTGGTTTGATGAATTAAATACGCCCCAAAGCACTCTTTGTGACGCAGGGGACAATTATCTTCAGGCCCATTTGCAGTTCGTAGATAAGCGCCAGACCCAACTGGCCAAAGCCGCGCAACAGGAGCAACGCCGCAAGGCAGTGATCAAACCGCTGGAGATAGCCCTGGGGCAGACGCGGCCAGCGATCTGCCAAGCCTTGGCTGCCGAACTACATCAACAGCTCCACGCCTTGCACGCCGCTCACCACACCCCTGACCCCATCACCGGCAAGCGCGTAAGTTTCGGCCTGATTCGCATGGCCAATATCAACCCGCTGGTACAGGTGGCCCAGGCGCTCTACACACTGGGCGGGCAGAGCGATTGCCATGTTCATCTCTGTGTCTACCACGCGCAGCATCCACTGCTGGTGCGCTCCGCCATTGAGAAGAGGCTGGATAAACTGCTTAACCGCAACGAAGACCACGACATCTTTGCCGATGCCGAACTGCGCCAGATACTGGATCAGTTGCAGGAGCAGAATCACCTCTTTGTCATCCTGGCGACTCAAGTCGCCGAAGTGGGCCGCGATCACGACTACGACTGGGCCATCGTCGAACCCTCCTCCATGCGCTCCATCATCCAGCTGGCTGGACGGGTGCGACGCCATCGCCAAGGCATGGTGGAAAGTCCCAATATCTATTTGCTCGATACCAATGTCCTCCATTTGGAAAAGCCAGGGGAGCCAGCATTCTGCCGCCCCGGATTTGAAAGCAACCACTTCAGATTGGAGAGCCATCGTACCAGTGGCCTGCTGACGCAGGATCAGTTAGCTGTCATTGATGCCAGTAGCCGCATTCGTGAGCGCGAACCGTCAAACCCAAAACAGAATCTCGTGGACCTGGAACACGCCTGCCTGCACGACCTGATGCTCGGGGCAAAGGAGGGGGATCAACAGATTCGCTTGCCCGCCCTCTGGTGGTGGCAGACCCGCGCCAACCTCAGCGCATACCTGCAAAACAGACAACCGTTTCGTTATGACCCGGACGACAACCAGCGCTACGCCCTGTTGCTTGATGATGATGGGCAGATTGAATTTTGTCAGTACCTGCCCAATGGCGTTGTTAATCACGTTAACAATCTTTTGCACCGCATAGAGCTAATTCAAGGCCCTCGCATCAGCTTTTGGGGGGCGCCTGATTATTTGGCGGCAGTGAGTGAGCTGGCAGAGTTTCTCAACCAGGACGAAGCAGCGTGTGCCCGGCGCTATGGCTACATTGATCTGCCAGAGGATAAGAACGGAAAGGGGTGGAGTTACGATCAGGCGTTGGGGTTTAGCAAATATTGAATGAGTTTCAGGATGGAAGTTTTGATTTAACAACATAACGAAGTATTGAAATCAGTGCGTCAATTGGAGGGTATGAATGGAAACAGATGATCAACATAACGAGAGCATTGTCCAGATAAGGGCGGTAATAGCAGGCTTTCTTCAAGAACGCCTCCAGCCCAAACTGGAGAAGCTCAAAGAGGATGAGGAGGAGAAGCGCCAGGAGTTGGTCGAGGCACATGTGCCGGAGACCTGGATTGCCGATGCTGCCCGCCGCGTTGGGCAGATTCAGCAGGTAACTCATGCGATCAAATATATCCACTCAGATGCCAAAGGCACCAATCTGAGTGTCTTGGGTAATCCGCAGTCGGGAGAGTTGCTTGTCGGCACCCATACCGCGCCTGAGCAGTGCCCGCCCGATGTGGTGGGTAATGCAGCCGCGCTGGATGTGTATAAATTTCTGCGGCTGGAGGTGGATGAAAAAAACCTGCTCGCCAGGGCTGCCGAAAACGATCCGGCGATGCAGGCCGCTTTGTCTGCCAATAGCGAGCTTGCTTCAACATGGATGGAGAGCTTCGCCAAGCTTGCCGAAAGCTCAGGAACGCCCACGTCGCATAAATTGGCCAAGCAACTCTATTGGCCGGTAGGCGATGGGCAATACCATCTGTTAGCACCGTTGTTTCCCACTTCGCTAGTGCATCATGTCTGGAGCACTGTTCGTGAAGACCGTTTTTCAGAAGCGGCCAAGGCGGCGCGTGATGCCCGGCGCAACGATCAAGAGCACGCTCACGGTTATCGTGAATATCCCAACATGGTTATCCAGCAGTTCGGGGGAACCAAGCCCCAAAATATCAGCCAGTTGAATAGTGAGCGCTATGGCGAAAACTATCTGCTCCGTTCGGTTCCACCGAGCTGGCAGTCCGATCAGGTTAAACCGCCCTTGCGCGTAGAGAGCGTATTCGATGGCTGGTTTGGCCGCCGTCCCCGTGTGAAAGAGTTGATGCGCATTCTGCGCGAGTTTCTCTATCGCGTGCAGGATGTTAACAACATGCACGTTCGCAATAAGCGCATTGAACTGGTGGGCTATATCGTCGATGAGCTGTTGTCATTCGCGGCGGAGCTGCGCGACATCGAAGAGAGCTGGACGCTGCAAAAGGAGTGCAAGCTCAACATCAACGAGCGGTGTTGGCTTAATCCATATCGAACGCATGAGGATGAGGAGTTCCGGAAAACGTATGTCTGGGGCGATTGGAAAGAGGCAGTGTGTAAACGCTTTGCCAATTGGTTGAATGCCGGGCTGAGTGATCCCAAGAATCCATTGCCTTTTGGTGATGCAGCTGCGGGTCAATGGCAATCGGATTTAGATAAAGCGTTACGTATGTTGCATCTGGAGGTGGAGAGTTATGAATAATCCCGATGCCGTTATTCTCCTGCCCTGTTTGCAGGTGCAAAATGCCAATGCCGTCTCTGGCCCGCTGACCTGGGGCTTTCCATCGCCCACTGCCTTTGCCGGTTTTATACACGCCATGCAACGCAAGGTTGCGGATGAACTGGCGCTGAGGTTTGAAGGGGTGGGGATTGTCTGCCACCGTTTTGAGCCACAGGTAAGCCGTCCCGCTGGCAAATATACCCAGGTGTTTAATCTGACTCGCAACCCGCTGACGAAAGATGGTTCCACCGCCGCCATCGTGGAAGAGGGGCGTGCTCACATGGAGATAAGTCTGCTTATTGCCATTCAAGGCCGCATTGATAGCGATGAGATTGAGTTTGTTGCGCAACGCTTGATGCAAGTTGCGCACACCATGCGTTTGGCTGGAGGAAGCCTGTTGCCGCAACGGCAAGGCAAGCGTTATGAGCCACAGCTCCTTATGCTGCCGCAAAGTGAGGTTGAGCGTGACGCCATCTTCCGCAAATTAAAACGGCGGCTGCTGCCTGGGTTTGCGCTGGTACAGCGCGAGGATCGTCTGGCGGACCATCTTGGCGAAATGCGGGCAACGAATGCCAATGCTAACGCCCTGGATGCCCTGCTCGATCTTGCGCGGCTGAATATAGAACCAGATCAGCCCAACCCTGATAAACCGGAGGAGAAACAGTGGGGTATCCGCAGGCATCCCGGCTGGCTGGTGCCTATTCCGGTTGGTTACGCGGCCATCTCAGCGCTCTATCAGCCGGGCGAGGTGCTCAACGCCCGCGATGATGGCACGCCATTCCGTTTCGTTGAGAGCCTCTATTCATTGGGCGAGTGGGTGAGTCCGCACCGTTTAACTTCATTGCAACAACTTCTATGGCATCACCACTCAGACATAGAGCGCGGTCTCTATTGCTGTGTGAATCACTATTCAAATCAACCAGACACCATTAACAATATCGTTTAAGGAGAAGACATCATGGTAGACAAAACAGCTTCCGTATTGGCATTCGAACGCAAACTAGACCCTTCCGATGCGCTCTTTAGTGCAGGCCGTTGGGATGGCAGGGAGAATGGTCATCAATGGCAGGTTGTTGAGGTGCGCGCAAAATCGGTGCGTGGCACCATATCAAATCGCCTTGCCACCAAAGACCAAGATCCTGCAAAGCTGGATGCCTCTATTCAATCCCCCAATCTGCAAACAGTTGATGTGGCGACATTGCCCAATGATGCAGACACCTTGCGCGCCCGTTTCACACTCAAGGTGCTCGGTGGTGCAGGTACGCCATCCGCTTGCAATAGTATGGAGTATCAAAAACAGTTACAGACCACTGTTCAGCAGTATGTCGAAAACAATGGTTTTGCCGAATTGGCGCGTCGTTATGCACACAACATAGCCAATGGCCGCTTTTTGTGGCGCAACCGGTTGGGGGCTGAGCAGGTGGTTGTGCAGGTTAATCATCTTCAGGATGGCAAACAGATTCAAAGCTGGGAATTTGACGCACTGAATTTTTCACTGCGCAGTTTCGATGTGCCGGCAGCGGCAAAAGCCAACTTCGATGCCTTGGTGGAAGTAATCAAAAATGGTCTCGCAGGAAAGGCATTTGCGTTGCTGGAAATAATCGCCTACGCCCGTGTAGGGGATGGCCAGGAGGTCTACCCATCCCAGGAGTTGATTCTGGATCGTGGCGACAAAAAGGGCCAAAAGAGCAAAACCCTTTATAAAATAGATGGCGTCGCCGGAATGCATAGCCAGAAAATCGGCAATGCTCTGCGCACTATTGATACCTGGTATGAGGATGTCGATGGCATCGGCCCGATTGCGGTAGAGCCCTATGGATCGGTGACATCACAAGGTAAGGCCTATCGTCAGCCCAAGCAAAAAACGGACTTCTACAACCTGCTGGATGGCTGGGTTCTCAAGGGCAAAGCGCCGGAGCAGGGCAATCAACACTACGTTATGGCGACATTGATTCGGGGCGGTGTATTTGGTGAGAAGGACTGATTCATGGATCACTACCAGAACATAAAGATACTCCCTGACCCGGAGTTTCCTTCGCATATGTTAATAAGCGCCCTGTTCGCCAAGTTGCACCGGGCCTTGGTGCAACTTGATAGTAACGCTATTGGCATCAGCTTTCCAAAAGTGGACAACGGGAAGCCGTCACTGGGAAACCTGCTGCGCCTGCATGGAACAGCAACGGCACTGCAAGCCCTGGAGGAACAAAACTGGTTGATGAAGATGCGCGATCACATCGAGGCTGGCGAAGTGATGCCAGTGCCCGCCAATGCACAACACTGCCGGGTAAAAAGGGTGCAGGCGAAATCCAGTGCTGAGCGGTTGCGTCGCCGCTACTGCAAACGCCATGAGGGGGTAACGGAGCGGGATGTTGTCGCACTAATCCCTGACAGTGTGGAGGCAACCCTTTCGTTGCCATACATGCAACTCAAAAGCGAAAGCACAGGGCAAAGCTTTCGCCTGTTCATAGAACATCAATCGCCTCAATCACAACCCGTGACAGGCATGTTCAACAGCTACGGCCTAAGCACTCAGGCAACAGTCCCTTGGTTTTGACCCTTTTTTAGGGTGAACAAGTTGAGGCAAATAAAAACAATCACTTACGCCCGCCCCTAGAAAAAGGGGTGGGCTTCCTTATTTGGGAAATGCTCTTTAACAATTAGGAAGTTACAATTGGTTGGTTGTAGTTCACTGCCGCATAGGCAGCTCAGAAAATAGCCAATGCCGGTACGGCGTTGAATGGCGCGTTCACTGCCGCATAGGCAGCTCAGAAAATGAAACACAAACACCCGTCACCATTATCGAAGTTCACTGCCGCATAGGCAGCTCAGAAACGATCAGCGTATTAACCTAGAGGCGCATGCAAGTTCACTGCCGCATAGGCAGCTCAGAAAGTACTGCTTTGCCAGTTCCCACAACTGCACGGGTTCACTGCCGCATAGGCAGCTCAGAAAAGCAACACGGCGTGATCTGGGGCGTGGCCAGCGTTCACTGCCGCATAGGCAGCTCAGAAAATCCAGTCCATTCATCGCCGATCAATCCAATAGTTCACTGCCGCATAGGCAGCTCAGAAAGACAACGAAGGCTATCCTCAGCGGCCCTTTAAGTTCACTGCCGCATAGGCAGCTCAGAAACAAAGCCAAGCCCAAAGTTAAGCCCAAAGCCAGTTCACTGCCGCATAGGCAGCTCAGAAAAATGACTCCGTTCATCAATGCGTCGAGCTTTTGTTCACTGCCGCATAGGCAGCTCAGAAACGCCGAAATGGTAGACCCATAATCATAAGTTTCGTTCACTGCCGCATAGGCAGCTCAGAAAATTGATAACGGCTCTTACATTCATGCCAATCGTGTTCACTGCCGCATAGGCAGCTCAGAAAGCCAACCCGGTGAGTACGGTCAAATCTGTGCTGTTCACTGCCGCATAGGCAGCTCAGAAAGTTGGGGCGGGGAATGTCGCTACGCCGTTATTGTTCACTGCCGCATAGGCAGCTCAGAAAACCGGAATCCAAATGGCTGGTAATGCGGCGGAGTTCACTGCCGCATAGGCAGCTCAGAAAGTAAAGATGACCAGTAACGCGAACGCGACAGAGTTCACTGCCGCATAGGCAGCTCAGAAATTATGGTCGTGATGTTTTCATTACGATCGTCGGTTCACTGCCGCATAGGCAGCTCAGAAAACATACTCGCCCGCCATCAATCCCAGCACACGGTTCACTGCCGCATAGGCAGCTCAGAAACGCCTGGTGCGCTTGCCGACGGGACGCGCAACGTTCACTGCCGCATAGGCAGCTCAGAAAGATGACGTGTCTATGCGCTCGGCATTGCTCGAGTTCACTGCCGCATAGGCAGCTCAGAAAACGCAGAATCAAGGCTCGATCGGCGTAGGTGTGTTCACTGCCGCATAGGCAGCTCAGAAATCATTACGCCGGCGAGAGCTCCGCAAGGATGGGTTCACTGCCGCATAGGCAGCTCAGAAAAGTGCCACCTGGGATTGGGGACGATGACAAAAGTTCACTGCCGCATAGGCAGCTCAGAAAGCAAGACCAGGTCAATGCCGGGTATCCGATATGTTCACTGCCGCATAGGCAGCTCAGAAAAGTTTCCGGCGTAGCCTGTCAGATGTTACAGCGTTCACTGCCGCATTGGCAGTCTTCGGGGACGGAGCACGGTTCGGTTAAAAATTTTCCAGCGATCTAGTTTTTTATTTTCTCCATCTCCAACACCACCTGCGTCATGCGCAATACGCTATCTGGATTGAGCGAGATTGATTCTATGCCTTGTTGCACCAGCCATTGCGTGATTTCGGGAAAGTCAGACGGTGCCTGGCCGCAGATGCCGACATATTTACCCTGACGGCGACAGGCGTCAATAGCGAGTTTCATGAGGGCTAGCACGGCTTCGTTGCGTTCATCGATGCCGGTGACCAATCCCGAATCACGATCGACGCCGAGTGTGAGTTGGGTCAGGTCATTGGAGCCGATGGAGAAGCCATCGAAGTGTTCCAGAAATTGATCGGCGAGCAGGGCGTTGGCGGGGATTTCGCACATGATATATATGCGCAGGCCATTTTCGCCGCGTTTTAATCCTTCAGCGGCCATTAATTCCAATACTTTTTTGCCTTCCTCAACGGTGCGGACAAAGGGGATCATGACGGTGACATTGTTGAGCCCCATCGTTTCGCGCACCATCTTTAGTGCGGCGCATTCGAGGCGGAAACATTCGGCGAATTCAGCGGACGGATAGCGATAGGCGCCGCGAAAACCGATCATTGGATTTTCTTCTTTCGGTTCGAAGCGTTCGCCGCCTATCAGGGCGGCGTATTCATTGGATTTGAAGTCGCTGGTGCGAACGATCACCTGGCGTGGGTAAAAAGCAGCAGCGATGGTGGCGATGCCTTCGGCGAGGCGCGTGATGTAATAACTGCGGCGGTCGGGATAACCGGCAGTGAGTTTGTCGATAGTGTGGCGCGTGGCTTCGTCGAGTGTGTTGTATTCAAGCAGGGCGCGCGGATGAATGCGAATGGTGCTGTTGATGATGAATTCCAGTCGCGCCAGGCCGACACCTTCCACCGGCAGCCGCGCGGTTTCAAAAGCGATTTCGGGATTGGCGAGGTTAAGCATGATCTTGGTGCGTGGCTTGCCAAGTGCGCTCAGGTCAATCTCTGATTTGCTGTAACGTTGTGCGCCCTCGTAGACAAAGCCACTGTCACCTTCGGCGCATGACACCGTGATGTCCACGCCACTGTGAATGCGCGCGGTGGCGTCGCCGGTGCCGACGACGGCCGGGATGCCGAGTTCGCGCGCCAGGATGGCAGCATGGCAGGTACGGCCGCCACGATTGGTGACGATGGCGGCGGCGATTTTCATGACCGGTTCCCAGTCGGGGTCGGTGATGTCGGTGATCAGGATTTCGCCGGGTTGCAATTCATGCATCTGTGCCGCTTCAAGAATCACGCGGGCCTTGCCGACGGCGATTTTCTGGCCAACGCTTTTACCGGTGACGAGAACCTTGCCACGGCTTTGTAATTGAAACACTTGCTGGATGTTCGCGTCTTGTGTTGTTTTTACTGTTTCTGGTCGCGCCTGGACGATAAATAGTTTTCCGCTATCGCCATCTTTGGCCCATTCGATGTCCATCGGCCGGCCATAGTGGTTTTCGATGGTCACCGCATAGCGTGCCAGTTGCAGTACCTCGTCATCGGAAATTGCGAAGCGGGCGCTGTCTTCCTGGCGCACAGCGACATTTTGCGTTGACAGGCCGACCATCGATGAGGAGGTATAGATCATTTTGATCGCTTTGCTGCCGAGCTGGCGCTTGATGATCGGGCGATGTCCGGTACTCAGCGTTGGTTTGAAGACATAAAACTCATCGGGATTGACTGCACCCTGGACGATGTTTTCACCAAGACCATAGGCGGCGGTAATGAACACCGCATCACGAAAGCCGGATTCAGTATCGATCGAGAACATGACGCCGGAAGTGGCGATATCCGAGCGCACCATCTTTTGTACGCCGATCGACAGTGCAACACTCATGTGATCGAAGCCTTTATCGACGCGATAGGAAATGGCGCGATCGGTGTAGAGCGAGGCAAAAACCTGCTTGCAGGTTTGCAGCAAGTTTTTACCGCCGCGAATATTCAAATAGGTTTCTTGTTGACCGGCAAACGAGGCAGAGGGCAAATCTTCGGCGGTCGCAGAGCTACGCACAGCGACATCAGGATTGGGGCCGTATTCCGGTTCCATTTCCTGATATGCTTGCCGAATCTCGGCGGCAAGCTCAGGCGGCAGTTCGCCATGCAAGATCCAGTGCCGGATTTGGGCGCCGGTGCGGGCGAGGGCGGTGACATCACGGGTATCGAGTTGCTCCAGTGCCGCGGTAATGCAGCCAGTGAGGTGGTTGTAGTCGAGATAATCGCGAAACGCGGCGGCAGTGGTGGCAAAGCCGTTGGGGACAAGCACACCCTTGGCTGAGAGCGTGCGGTACATTTCACCGAGCGAGGCGTTTTTGCCCCCGACCAGCGGCACATCGTTGATGCCAAGTTCATTGAAGCGGCGGATGTAGTTCATAAGAACAGGGTAAAGGGAAAAGGGGAAAGATAAAAGGGGCGCCGCAGGCGCTCAATCCCTTTACCCTTTTATCTTTCCTCTTTTCCCTGGGGTCAAGTAATCACCGTCGGCTTATCGCGACCCGTATACCGTTTCACGCCTGCAATCTTGTCGGCAATCCCAATCAAATCGGCCAGCGCCGCTTGCGCATCAAGGGCTTGCTTACTCGGATCGGCTTCGTAACGTTCCAGATAGATACGTAGCGTGGCACCCTCAGTGCCAGTGCCGGAGAGACGAAATACAATGCGGCTGCCATCGGAAAAACCAATCCGTACCCCTTGTTTGCGGCTGACCGAGCCATCGATCGGATCGGTGTAGCTGAAATCATCGGCGAAACTGATATGGATGTCGCTGAACTTGCGGCCGGGCAGACTTTCCAGCTGATCGCGCAGTTGTTCAATCATGGTTTCGGCGGGACTAAGCTCGATGCCTTCATAGTCATGACGCGAATAATAATTGCGGCCATATTGATGCCAGTGGTCGCGGACAATTTCACTGACACCCTGGCCACGCACTGCCAGCACGTTGAGCCAGAACAGCACGGCCCAGAGGCCATCTTTTTCGCGCACATGACTGGAGCTGGTGCCAAAACTTTCTTCACCGCAGAGTGTGACGCGACCGGCGTCCATCAGATTGCCGAAGAATTTCCAGCCGGTCGGGGTTTCAAAACATTCAATGCCGAGTTGTTTGGCAACGCGATCGACGGCCTCGCTGGTGGGCATCGAGCGGGCAACGCCTGCTAGACCCTTGTGGTACCCCGGTGCCAAAGTGGCGTTGGCGGTGAGCACGGCGAGACTGTCGCTGGGGGTAACGAAGAAATTGTTGCCCAGGATCATGTTGCGATCGCCATCGCCATCCGAGGCGGCGCCAAAGTCGGGCGCATCGTCGCCGAACATGATCTTCACCAAATCTTCGGCATAGGTCAGGTTGGGGTCGGGGTGGCCACCGCCGAAATCGGGCAGCGGCACGGCATTCATCACGGTGCCGGCCGGTGCGCCCAGCGTTTCTTCAAGGATCGCCTTGGCGTAAGGGCCAGTGATGGCATGCATGGCGTCAAAGCGCATGCGGAAGCCTTTATTGAACAGTTCGCGGATCGCCTTGAAATCGAATAACTTGGCCATCAGGTCGGCATAATCGGTGACCGGGTCGATGATCTCGACCTTGGTTTTGCCGAGGGTGGTGGTGCCGAGCATTGAAAGCTCGATGGATGGGCTGTCAATGGTCTGATATTGGCTGATGGTTTTGCTATGGTTATAAATGGCCTCGGTGACCTTTTCCGGCGCCGGGCCGCCGTTGCCGATGTTGTATTTGATGCCAAAGTCGCCATCCGGACCGCCGGGATTGTGGCTGGCCGAGAGGACGATACCGCCGAAGGCCTTGTGTTTGCGGATCACGCATGAGGCCGCTGGCGTCGAGAGTAGCCCGCCACGGCCGATCAGAATGCGGCCAAAACCATTGGCCACGGCCATGCGGACGATGGTCTGAATGGCGTGATCGTTGTAATATCGCCCATCCCCGCCAACAACGAGGGTTTTGCCTTGATAGCCTTCCAAACTATCGAAGATAGACTGGACGAAATTCTCAAGGTAATTAGGTTGTTGGAAGACCGCAACGCGCTTGCGCAGGCCCGAGGTGCCGGGCTTTTGGTCAGTAAAGGGCGTGGTGTTAACGGTATGTGGGTTCATACAAATACTGTAACCCATAAGCATCGGATATTGAACGGGGATGGCGCTTGAATTTTTTGAAGGGAGCCCCCATGTCGGGATGATTCCCGGAATATTCCGTAGGAAACAATCATTCGCCATATAGGGGCGCATGAAAATACAAAATTCCAACGCGGAGGCGCGGAGACGCAGAGGTGAAACAGGGTGATTCCCCGGCATTTTACCCTCTTCCTAACCCTTTCTCTGCAAAGGGGAAGGGACTTGATATTGGATTTTTTCTCCGCGTCTCTGCGCCTCCGCGTTGGATTTTTTAGGATTTTATAAAATTGGAAGGAGACATTGCATGACAGTAGGCGCACATAAAGAAACCCTAGGTTTTCAGACTGAAGTGAAACAGCTGCTGAAGCTGATGATTCACTCCCTCTATTCCAATAAAGAAATATTCCTGAGGGAATTGATCTCCAATGCCTCGGACGCCTGTGACAAATTGCGCTTTGAAGCGCTGACTGATGATGCCCTGCTGGCGGACGGCGGTGAATTGCAAATCCAGATCGAATTCGATAAAGACGCGCGCACGCTCACCGTGCGTGACAACGGCGTGGGTATGAGCCGTGAAGAAGTGATCGATAACATCGGTACCATCGCCAAATCCGGCACGCGCCAATTTTTTGAGTCGCTGACCGGTGATCAGGCCAGAGACGCGCAATTGATCGGTCAATTTGGTGTTGGTTTCTATTCTGCGTTTATCATCGCCGACAAGGTGACAGTATTAACCCGTCGCGCAGGCATGGGGCCGGAGCACGGTGTGCGCTGGGAATCTGCGGGCGAGGGTGATTACACTATCGAGACTGCTGAACGCGCGGTACGTGGTACAGAAGTCACTTTGCATCTGCGCGCTGGGGAAGATGAATTTCTGGATGATTATCGTCTGCGCAGTATTATTCGCAAGTATTCCGACCATATAAGTCTGCCAGTGCGGATGCGTGCCCAGGATAAGGACAAAAAAGATGAGTGGGAAACCATCAATTCCGCCTCTGCCTTGTGGGCGCGGCCGAAGAGCGAGATCAAGGCCGAGGAATACGACGAATTCTACAAGCATATTGGTCATGACTATGAATCGCCGTTGGCACACGTGCACACCAAGGTCGAAGGCAGCAGTGCCTATACCTCGCTGTTGTTTGTGCCAAAACGCGCGCCGTTTGATTTGTGGGACCGTGAACGGCGTCATGGTATCAAGTTATATGTGAAGCGCGTATTCATCATGGACGATGCCGAGCAGTTAATGCCGAGTTATCTGCGCTTTATCCGTGGCGTGGTCGATTCCGACGATTTACCGCTCAATGTGTCGCGTGAAATCCTGCAACGCAATCCGCAGCTGGACAAGATTCGCGCTGCCTCGGTGAAGAAGGTGCTCGGGTTGCTCGAAGACCTGGCCAAGAATGATGTGGAAAAATACAAGCAGTTCTGGGGCGAGTTCGGTCGAGTGATGAAGGAAGGCCCAGCCGAGGATTTCGCCAATCAGGAACGTATTGCCAAGCTGCTGCGTTTTGCCTCGACGCATAATGATGATGCAAGCCAGACGGTATCGATTGAAGATTACGTCGGCCGGATGAAGGAATCGCAGGAAGTGATTTATTACATTACGGCGGATAGTTTCGCGGCCGCCAAGAACAGCCCGCATCTGGAAGTATTCCGCAAAAAGGGTATCGAAGTTCTGCTGATGTCTGATCGTGTCGATGAGTGGATGATGTCATCGCTGCATGAATTCAACGGCAAGAAATTCCAATCAGTGGCCAAGGGCGATTTGGATCTCGGTAAGCTCGAGGATGAAAAAGAGAAAGAGCAGATCGACAAGGCCGCTGATGAATACAAGGATCTGATCGAACGCATGCAGAAAGCCTTAGGGGATAAGGTCAAGGAAGTGCGGGTCAGCCATCGCTTGACGCGTTCGCCGTCATGTCTGGTGGTGCAGGAACACGATATGGCGCTGAGTATGCAAAAAATACTTAAACAGGCGGGTCACAGCGTACCATCATTGCAACCGGTGCTGGAGATCAACCCGGCGCATCCATTAGTCACACGTTTGCGCAGCGAGACGGCCGATCAACGTTTTGGTGACTGGAGTCATGTGTTGTTTAATCAGGCGCTGCTCAGTGAAGGCGGCCAGCTTGAAGATCCGGCGGCCTTTGTCAGTCGCTTGAACGACTTGTTGCTGTCGGTGGCGGGACAGAGTTCCTGATCTGACAGATGGATCAACGCAGGAGTTCAGGTAGGGGCGGGTTTTAAACCTGCCCCTATGTTTTTGTCACATGAATGAATCCGCCAAAATCCGCATCGACAAATGGTTATGGGCAGCGCGCTTCTATAAAACGCGCAGCCTCGCCACAGCAGCCATCGATGGTGGCCATGTCCGTATTAATGGTGAGCGTGCCAAACCCTCTCGTACAGTGAATATCGGAGACGAGCTCACACTCCGCAAGGATGTGTATGAGTTTGTAGTGGTTGTTACCGGCATCTCATCCCAAAGAGGCCCTGCCAGTACCGCCCAAACTTTGTATCAAGAAACCGAGGCCAGCCAAACTGCGCGGGTGAAGTTGGCGGAACAGCGGCGGTTGGATGCATCGCTTAATGTAGCGAGTGCTGGCCGACCTGATAAGCGAGCGCGGCGTAAAATCATTCGTTTCATTCGCCAGGAAGATTGAGCCCATGCCCGTTCCCCAAACGCCACTCGTTGCTGCTGACATTATCATCGAACTTATAGATCGTCCCGGACAACCTGTTATTTTTATCGAGCGCCACCATCCGCCCTTGGGCTGGGCCTTTCCTGGTGGCTTTGTCGATATCGGCGAGAGTGTTGAACAGGCAGCGGTGCGTGAGGCCGAGGAAGAAACCGGACTCAAGGTACAACTTAAAATTTTACTCGGGTGCTACTCCTGCCCCGATCGAGACCCCGCGCCGCCATACCGTCAGCCTGGTGTATGTGGCTGAAGCAAGCGGTGAGCCACGGGCGCAGGATGATGCCAAGTCGATTCTGATACGCGATCCCCTGGCCCCACCGTCACCCTTGGTCTTTGATCATCCGCAGATTCTGGCGGATTATTGCCGGTATCGGGAGCGGGGGATGGTGGCTCCGTTGCGGTTATGAGCCCCTGGTGTAAAACCGTATCTGGCTATAGATACATAAAACTAAAAGACTGGTTCAGTCGTTAATAATTCCATGCTAAATTAAAGGCCGAATATACTGAAATTTCAGGAATACATATCGGTTGATCGATAGCTGTTGATGTAGATTCTGATTGCATTTGGGGTGCATGCGTTGATGATTTACCTTGTGGCTTGTATACGCCGTCACCTTTGGGCCATAGTTGGCCTGTTTTGGGTCATCATTTCAGCTCAGGCCGGTGAGTCATTCAAGATAGGTGTCTATGACGCCAAGCCTGTAGCTTATCGGGCGGCGGATGGCAGCTATCGTGGATTGGCGATAGAGGTGTTGGAAGAGGTGGCCAGAAAAAATGACTGGTCGCTTGAGTATGTCGCGGCCCCATTGCCTGAATTATTGGCCCGAGTCGAGCATGGTGGCGTCGATATCGTTGTCGGTGTCGCCGATGTCAGAGATCGCAGTCGGCATTATCTTATGTCACGCGAAACGCTGGTCAGTAACTGGGGTGTGGTTTATGGCACTCCGCAAGCAAAGATAGAAACCTTTCTTGATCTGGCTGGCAAGCGCATCGCCATGATGGGTGGCAGCAATCAGAGTGTTGAATTGAAAAGAGTACTGCATCAATTCAATGTCAGTTATTCAGAGGTTCCCGCCATTGATTATGGCGAGGCGTTACGATTGGTGGAAGAGGGGAAGGCAGATGCCGGACTGGCGGATAGATTCTCAATTATTACGCGAGATGAAAGCCAATTAATTGTACCGACTCCCATCATGTTTAATCCCGTTGAATTGCGTTATGCGGTACGCGCGGGGTTGGATGGCGTGCTGGCCAAGATTGATGATGAAGTTAGATCCGAAAAGCTTAACCCCCATTCTTTATTTAATAATTTTTTTGACCGTAGTCTAGGCGCTGGTCAACACCTTTTCAATTATGTCTCGGCGAAATGGCTGGCGATCGGCGTTGTTGTGTTGGTGGTTCTGCTGTCGATCATCAGTGTTTTTCTGCGGCGCGAGGTGGCGCGCCGTACGGGTGAATTGAGGCAGAAAACAATTGATCTGCGGAAGGCACGTTATGAACTGGAGCAGGATAAGGAGTTTCTGACGGCACTATTGCACAGTTTGCAGAATGGCGTCATGGCGTGTGATGCAGATGGCAGACTCACGGTGTTTAATCGCGCTGCTCGTGATTTTCAGGGATACAAAGAGAGTGAGTTGCCCAAGGAACGGTGGGCAGATATCTACAATCTTTATGACGATGATGGCCGGCTCAGATTGGGGATTGAGCGTAATCCATTGTATCTGGCGTGGCGCGGGGCAACACTGAATGATCTGCAGGTGACTTTGATCCCGCCTGGGGGGGAGCCTCATACGGCGATGGTGAGTGGGCAACCTTTTTATGGTGCCGATGGCAAGAAGCTGGGAGCGGTAGTCAGTTATCATGATGTGACGGAATATAAACGCGTTGAGGGTTTATTGTTGCGACGCAATGCCGAGTTCGAAGCCGTTTTTAAATCCATTCAGGATGTCGTGATCTACGTCAATAGAAGTAATCGGATTATGATGGTGAATCCGGCTGCGCAAGAACTATTTGGATATTCTCAAAAAGAATTAATCGGCAGTGAGGTAGGGGTATTGTATGCCAAGGATCGGCAGTACGCAGAGAATGGCGTAGATGAAAATTTGTGGCGCAATAATGGATTAATACCAAGCGTGGCTTGTAGCCGTAAGGATGGTTCAACGTTCATAGGTGAGACCACGAGTGGTCAGGTAATGGATGCTGCGGGCAACAAGCTTGGCAAGATTATCGTTGTTCGCGATATTACCGCGCGTCTTGCGGCTGAAATGGAGGTGAGGCGTAGCAATCGCGCCTTGAAGGCAATCAAGGCGGCGAATGAGGCAATCGCCTATGCGCAAAATGAGGAGCAATTGTACGCCGATATTTGCCGGGTTTGTGTTGGAGAGGCTGGTTATCGTATGGCCTGGATTGGCCTGGCTCAACATGACAGTGAAAAGCGGATTGTGCCAGCCGCATCGGCGGGTTTCGATGATAACTATTTGGAAACTGCGAAGATCACCTGGGACGAAAATGATACCGGTCGTGGTCCAGCGGGGCGAGCGCTTCGGACAGGACAGCCAGCGATAGTGAGATTTGTCGATTCCGATCCTTCGTTCATGCCTTGGCGGGCGGCGGCGGAAAAACGTGGCTATCGTTCTGTGGTGGCTATCCCGTTGTTTATTTCAGGTCGTCCTTATGGGGTATTGGTAATATACGCGACTGCTGCAGATGCCTTTGACGAAGAAGAGGTGCGCCTCCTTGGCGACTTGGCTTCTGATGTAATCTATGGTGTCGGTGCGTTACGGGCTCATCATGAACGCGAGCAGCTACAACGCCAATTGCGCCAGGCGCAGAAGATGGAGGCGGTAGGCCAATTAACGGGTGGCATCGCCCATGATTTCAATAATATTCTCGCCAGTGTATTGGGCTATGCCGATCTTGCGCTGTTTGAAAAGAGTGTGCAGCAGGATGAACGGGTAAAAATGTACATGGAAGAAGTGATTAATTCTGGCAAGCGGGCGCGGGATTTGGTCGCCAAGCTGCTCGCCTTTAGTCGTGGTGGTAATGAGCCGGTACGTCCCATGCCGGTCGGAGTGCTGTTGAAGGAAACATTGCAAATGTTGCGGTCTACGCTGCCCGCAACAATCAAAACTGATTTATTGATTGATCCTGAATTGCCATCTGTGATGACTGATTCTGTGCAGTTTCAGCAGGTGATTTTGAATTTATGTATCAATGCACGCGATGCGATGTCAGAGGGTGGGGTGATCGGCGTCACTGCAAAAGTGGCGGTAACAACCGCTATTTGTACCTCGTGTCATACCCCATTCTATGGTGACTTTGTTGAAATTTCGGTGGGCGATACCGGTTCCGGCATCGATGCTGATTTATTGTCCAGAATTTTTGATCCTTTCTTTACGACCAAGGAAGTGGGTAAGGGGTCGGGTATGGGCTTGTCGGTGGTGCATGGCATTGTTCATAGTATGGGCGGACATTTACTGGTGGAAAGTGAGCCTGGTAAGGGGGCGGTGTTTAAGATTTATCTCCGTCGTGCTGAAGGTAAACCGAATGCACAGACGGATGATCTTGTAAGGAATCCTGAGTATGTTGAGCTACAGGGGCGTATTTTAGTGGTGGATGATGATATTGCTGTGGCGCGAATGATGGAGCACACCCTCAAACAGCGTGGTTTGGAGGTGGAGGTTGTTACCGAGCCAAAGCGCGCCATTGAATTATTCGAACTCAAGACGGATGCTTTTAATCTTGTGATTACGGATTATCAAATGCCTGGAATGACTGGAGTAGAGCTTGCCAGCCAGTTATTGAAAATGCAGCCTTCGTTGCCGGTGGTGCTATATACGGCATACAGTGATGTGACGATTGAGAACCGCTCGCGCGATGCCGGTGTGGCCAAAGTGCTGCACAAGCCGGTGGATATCCATGAACTGTTGCGTACGCTGGATGAGCTGTTGCATAGCGAAGAAAAGGTCATTTACCTCAATAATCCTCGTTTACGCCATTGATGACATATCCCGGAGTATGTTGTTCATGCGTTATACTTGCGGTAACTGATTGAGAAAGGCGGGGAAAACAGTGTCTTACCAGGGTATTTCCAATTATAAGCATGACAGTATTGATGCCCTTGGCATTTTGGTATGCAATCTTGGTTCGCCGGATGCGCCTACCCCCGAGGCAGTTCGTCGCTATCTCAAGGAATTTCTATCTGACCCGCGGGTGGTTGAAATGCCGCGTTGGTTATGGTGGCTGATTCTGAATGGCGTCATTCTCCAGATACGTCCCAGAAAATCTGCGCATATGTATCAATCGGTCTGGACTGATGAGGGGGCGCCTTTGTTGAAAATCTCTCGGCGTCAGTCAGTGGCGTTACAGTCTGAATTGGAGCAACGCCTGCGCGGTCCGGTACGGGTGGTGTTGGCCATGCGCTATGGTAATCCGTCCATTGCCGCCGGGCTGGCGCAATTGCGCGATGCCAACGTGCGGCGGGTGCTGGTGTTGCCGTTATATCCGCAATATTCTGCCCCCGCGACAGCCGCTGTTTTTGATGCCGTCGTCGATGAACTCAAGACTTGGCGCTGGGTGCCTGAATTGCGGTTCATTAATAATTATTGTGACGATCCTGCGCACATCAATGCCTTGGCCGCCAGCATCCATGAACATTTTGACCGGCACGGCATGCCACAGAAATTATTGTTTTCCTTTCATGGTATGCCCAAGCGTTTTTTCCTGAACGGGGATCCCTATTATTGTCAGTGCCAGCGAACCGCGCGCCTGGTTGCGGAAAAACTCGGTCTGAAAGAGGAGCAGTGGCAACTGACCTTTCAATCGCGCTTTGGGCGAGATGAATGGCTCAAACCCTATACCGATAAAACCCTGGAGGCATTGCCAGGAAAAGGCATCAAGCGTGTAGCTGTAGTATGTCCCGGATTTTCCGCCGATTGTCTGGAAACTTTAGAAGAAATCGCCGTGACTAATCGTGCATTTTTTTTAGGGGCCGGTGGTGAGCGTTACGATTATATTCCGGCACTCAATGATCGTGCCGATCATATTCAGGGGCTCGCCGATCTGGTTTTGAAGCATATTCAGGGTTGGCCCGAGGCCGATCCTGATTGGAATGCCTCGCAAGCCATGCAGGTGGCTATGGAGAGGTGTAAGCGAGCGGACGCCAAACGTTTGTAGGGTGCGCCATGCGCACCTGTTATTCACAAGCCACGTTCATCCGTAGCTTTGAGTTTCTGTCTCTGTTGAACAATGTCTTTAATCTTGAGCCAAAGAATGAAAAGTGCCAATGCCAATGTAATTATATTGGCAATAATCACGGGTTTCGATCCAATCAGCACGCCGTAGACCAGCCATAACAAAACCCCTGAACTGAATAGCAGGAACATCACCAAAGAAATATCGGCCGCCGAGCGCGAGCGCCAAGTATTGATCACTTGCGGGATGAAGGCGAGGGTGGTGAGCGCCCCGGCCAGGGTGCCGATGAGATCAACGTTGATCATGTTTTAGACGGTTATTTTTTGGTGGTTGAAATGCAGTTGCCATGATGCCGGATTGCACTCCAGCCAGCTATCCTGCTGATACCAATCGCCGAGTACGATGCGTTGTGCGCGTGATCCATCCAGCATTATTTCATGTAGAGCCGGGCGGTGAGTGTGGCCGTGAATCAGCCGTGGTACCCCGTGATGTTGCATCACCGCGGTTACCGCGGCGGGTGTCACATCCATGATCTCCATTTGCTTGGCATGACTGAGGCGCTGGCTTTCTTGGCGATAATGGCGTGCCGTCGCCAGCCGTTGTTCAGCGCTCAAATTGAGAAATTGTAGCTGCCAGGCGGGATCACGTACCTGGCTGCGAAAGGCCTGATATTCATGATCATCGGTACAGAGTGTGTCGCCGTGCATCAATAATGTTCGCTGCCCATAGAGATCAATGACAGTTGGATCACTGAGCAGTTGGCAACCGGTCGCGGCTTCAAAATCCGCACCCAGCAGAAAATCCCGATTACCGTGCATCACATACACCGGCACGCCGGATTTCGTCAGCTCACGCAATGCCGAGATAGCAGGCTGCTGGTCGGCGGTGATCACATCGTCGCCGACCCAGGCCTCGAACAGATCGCCCAGGATGTAGAGCGCCTCGGCATGGCGCGCCTGGTCATCAATAAATCTGATAAAACGTTCGCTGATCCCGGGGTGTTCCTCCCCCAGATGGATGTCGGCGATGAATAATATCGTCATGAATTATTTGGTGGTTCCAACCACCGTCGCCTTGGTAATGATCATCGGGCTTTGTGGCACTTCAGCCGGGAAGGGGCCACCGCTGCCGGTTTTGACCTTGGCGATCTTGTCGACAGTCTCCATGCCCTCGATCACCTTGCCGAAGACGGCATAGCCGTAGGGGTCAAAGCCGCCGGGATTGAGGCCCTGGTTGTCCACCAGATTGATGAAAAACTGGGAGGTGCCGGAGTTCGGATCCATGGTGCGGGCCATGGAAATGGTGCCTCGATCATTTTTGAGCCCGTTTTTGGCCTCGTTCTTGATCGGGGCGCGGGTCGGCTTTTTGGTGTAATCCTGGCTGAAACCACCGCCCTGGATCACAAATCCCTGAATCACCCGGTGAAAGATCGTGCCATCATAGAACCCGGCCTTCACATAGCCGAGAAAGTTTTCGACGGTGACAGGTGCCGCTTTGGCATCCAATTCCAGTAGAATACGGCCCTGATTTGTTTCGAACAGGACCTGTGGCTTAGTGGCATCGGTCGCCATGGCAGCAGAGCAGAAGGCCAGCAGGCCGGTGAGAAACAGGCGTTGGAATAATGATTTCATGGGAGACTCCTGTGATGTCCGCAGATGGATAAGCAACGCCCAATGATAGCGATTTGTGCCCATAGGCAAAAGCTAAAGATGAAGTAACCCAAAAATGACAATGACCATGAAAACCCGTTTTGCCCCCAGCCCCACCGGCTTGCTGCATATCGGCAATGTCCGTACCGCCTTGTTCAATGCCTTACTGGCACGCGGTCACCAGGGGACGTTTCTGCTGCGCATAGAAGATACCGATCAGGAACGCAGTCGCGATGAATACACCGAGGCCCTGAAGTTCGATCTGCATTGGTTGCAGATGGGCTGGCAGGAAGGGCCGGATGTCGGTGGCGAACACGCCCCCTATGCCCAGTCGCAGTGCGACGAGATTTATCGCCATTATTTTGATGAATTGGAAAAACGCGATCTGGCCTATCCCTGTTTTTGCAGCCAGCGCGAACTGGATTTGTCGCGCAAGACACAGTTGTCGGCGGGCCGGCCGCCGCGCTATGCCGGTACTTGTGCCCGTTTGTCACCCGCTGAGCGTGAAGCGCGCATTGCCAAGGGATTAGTCCCGACCTTGCGCTTCCGGGTACATGACGGCAACAGCGTTGAGTTCGATGACTTCGTGCGCGGACCCCAGAAATTCAGCACTACCGATATCGGCGACTTCATTATTCGTCGTGCCGATGGCAGCACCGCATTCTTTTTTAGCAACGCCATTGATGACGCGCGCATGGAAGTAACTCATGTACTGCGCGGTGAAGATCATCTCACCAACACGCCACGCCAGATTTTGTTGCTGCAAGCGCTGGGGCTGCGCATTCCCGGCTATGGCCATATCTCGATGATCGTCGGCGATGATGGTGCGCCGTTGTCGAAACGCCACGGTAGCCGTAGTGTGCGTGAATTGCGCGAAATGGGCTTTTTGCCGCTGGCGGTGGTGAATTATCTGGCACGGCTCGGTCACTATTACGAAGACGCGACCCACATGAGCTTTGATGAGTTGGCGGCGCGCTTTGAGTTGAGCAAGCTAGGCCGTTCACCGGCGCGTTATGACTACGGCCAGTTGCTTTATTATCAACAGGAGGCTGTGGCGCGTTGCGATGATGAAAGTCTATGGCAATGGATGGGCAGCGAAGTGCAACAGTTCGTCCCTGCTGTCCAAAAAACCGCCTTTGTCGCTGCCGTGCGGCCGAACGTCGTGTTGCCACCGGATGCTGAGCGCTGGGCGCGCATCCTGTTTGTCGATCCGCTCGAACTGAGCGAAGAGGCGAGGGTGTCAGTGGAAGAGGCGGGTGCTGCATTTTTTGAGCACGCGCTTAACGCGCTGGCAACGCATGGCACCGAGTTCAAGGCCGTGGCCAATGGCATCAAAGAGAGCCTGGGTGTTAAGGGCAAGGCGCTGTTTCATCCCCTGCGTGCGGCATTGACCGGTGTGATCGATGGTCCGGAGATGGGACAGATATTGCCGTTGTTGTCAGTCGAGCGGGCACGAGCTCGGTTGCAAATGTGCCGTGATCTTTGTGCTCGGCATTAGCCTGATCGGGTAGAGCTGATCCTGTTAGGAGGCGGGGTGGCGCGTAGCGACGCGAGGGCATGGATGCCCGAGGTAGGGCTTGGCGGGAGCAGTTGCCGAGGGTGGTGGTTGCTGGAAGATGCAATGGTGTATGGTTTCTCAAACACATCACCCCGCCCTTTGGGCACCCCTCCTCATTTCATGAGGAGGGGAGATAAAACATAATCATACGATGACCAGTTAGATTTAAGGCGATTTTTTACCATGCTAAAAATTCACAACAACCTCACCAAACAAAAAGAAGTCTTCAAACCGATTGAGGACGGCAAAGTAAAAATGTACGTCTGTGGCATGACAGTCTATGACTATTGCCATGTCGGTCATGCGCGCGTGTTGGTGGTGTTCGATATGGTCGTGCGGTATCTGCGCTATCTTGGCTATGACGTTACTTACGTCCGCAACATCACCGACATCGACGACAAGATCATCAAGCGCGCCAGTGAAAACCGCGAACACATCAATGACCTCACCGGCCGCTTTATCATCGCCATGCATGAAGATGCCGATAAACTGGGTGTATTGAGACCAGATCATGAGCCACGCGCCACGGCCTCCATTGACGATATTGTTACCATGATCAAGATACTGGTCGACAAGGGGTACGCCTACGTCGGCAGCAATGGTGACGTGTATTACGATGTCAGTAAATTCGAAACCTACGGCCAGTTATCCGGCAAACGGCTGGAAGATTTGCGCGCCGGTGCCCGTGTCGAAATCTCTGAAGCTAAAGATGATCCGCTGGATTTCGTGTTGTGGAAAATCGCCAAACCTGGCGAACCGAGCTGGCCATCACCCTGTGGCGCAGGCCGTCCCGGCTGGCACATCGAATGTTCGGCGATGTCGACGCAATGTTTAGGCAACCATTTTGATATTCACGGCGGCGGCCTCGATTTGCAGTTTCCGCATCATGAAAACGAAATCGCCCAGAGCGAAGCGGCGACCGGCTGCAAATTCGTCAATGTCTGGATGCATAATGGTTTTGTCCAGATTAATGAAGAAAAGATGTCCAAGTCGCTGGGCAATTTCTTCACGCTGCGCGAAGTGTTAAAACAATACGCACCTGAAGTCATTCGCTATTTTATTCTTGCCAGTCACTATCGCAGCCCTTTGAATTACGCTGATCAAAACCTTGATTCGGCCAAGGCGGCGCTGGATCGTTTCTACACATCGTTACGCGGCGTGAATGTAGGTCAAGTTAATGACGGCGGCGAATACGAGACACGCTTCCGCACAGTAATGGAGGATGATTTCAATACGCCGGAAGCCATGGCGGTGTTGTTTGATCTGGCCAATGCGCTAAATCGTGCCAAGGTAGAGCAAAACAATGTCGAGATTGCGCGTCTGGCAGGTGCGTTGAAATATTTGGGTGGTGTGCTGGGTTTGTTGCAGGATGACGCCGACGTTTTCCTCAAAGGCGGTGTTAGTAATGGAGGATTGAGTGACGCGGAGATCGAAGCGTTGATTCAACAACGCCTCGATGCCCGTAAAGCTAAAAACTGGGCTGAGGCCGATCGCGTTCGCAACGAGCTGCAAGCCAAGGGTATCATTCTTGAGGATGGCGCCGGCGGGACCACCTGGCGGCGGGGTTAACAAAGGTTAACTTCTAGGGGTACGGCTTCAAGCCCAGTCCCCTAACGGCCGTTATATTGAGCATCAACCTGATGCTCAATACCATGATAATCAACCAGAAAATAGAACAAGTCGCGACCCGGATTTCCCTTACTTGCCCCTGGCTCAAGCGGGTCGGTTTTTATGGATTTTTATTCTTTTTAATCAAAGGCTTGGCGTGGCTGATTGTGCCGGCCGTTCTGCACTACATGGGGACGCAATAAGCCCAAAAGGGTTTTAATCCTGTCTCAGGCTTTCCGCCACATATAAGGTATTCTGCAATAGCGTCGCGATGGTCATCGGCCCGACGCCGCCGGGGACGGGGGTAATCCAGCCCGCGCGTTTGGCTGCACCTCCATAATCCACATCGCCTACTAGTTTGCCGCTATCCAGCCGATTAATGCCGACGTCGATCACCATCGCACCCTCCCTGATCCATGCTCCAGGAATAAAATTGGGTTTGCCGACGGCTACCACTAATATCTCGGCGCGGCGCACGTGGGCCTCCAGATTTTTGGTGAAACGGTGACAGGTGGTGACGGTGCAACCCGCTAGCAGCAGTTCCAGGCCCATCGGCCGGCCGACGATGTTGGAGGCGCCGACGATGACAGCCTCTTTGCCTTTGAGTTCTTCGCCGGTGTGTTCCAGCAGTGTGATGATGCCCCAGGGAGTGCAGGGGCGCAGTTTGGGGAGGCGCTGTGCCAGCCGGCCGACGTTATAGGGATGGAAGCCGTCAACATCTTTGTCTGGCGCGATGCGCTCGATCACCATTTCTGTATCAATGTGCTGCGGCAGCGGTAATTGCACCAGGATGCCATCGATCTCGGGATCGTTGTTCAGGCGATCGATCACGGCCAGCAGTTCGTCCTGGGGTGTCTCTGCCGCTAAGTCATAGGATTTGGAAATGAAGCCGACTTCGGCGCAGGATTTGCGCTTGTTACTGACATAGACTTGCGAGGCGGCATCGGAGCCCACCAACACCACGGCCAAGCCAGGCGCTCGCTGGCCCAGGGCCAGACGATGCGCGACCCGTTGTTTGACGTTTTGGCGGATGTGGGCGGCGATGGCTTTGCCATCAATGATTTTTGCAGCCATGAGCGAGCGTTTTGTGGGGTCTGGGAATCTGCACAGAATACCAGAAATGGCTTTATTGATGAATGCCTGGCGCAGACCTGGGTGTTGCTACCCCGGATTGTCCACCGAGAACATGCTCCACGGATAGGTGATGAAGAGCTGACTCTGCATGCCCTCTTCACCATTGGCGAGGTCGAGGCGGATGATGACGCCGGAGAGGATCACCCGAAAACCGATGCCATAACTGCTGCGGCTATCCTTGAGCAGTTCATTGCTGTGATCGGTCACCATGCCGCGTTCCCAAAAAGCGGCTAGCTGCATGCCGGTGCGAATCCCCTTGGCGATGAAGATGTCGAACGGCGTCCGTTCATCGGTTAGATTCCAGCGATACTCCGTGCCATAAAACAACACCTGTGAGGCATAGAAGCGGTAGTTGTCGAAGGCACGCAGCCGCTGTGTGCCACCCAACGGTGAGGCGGTGCCATAACGGTTCTGGGCGATGAGGCTGTTGATACGTTTCTTTTCGGTAGTGAGACATTTATCTCGTTCACCGCCGACCGGGTATTGTGAGCAATTCAGACCAGAGGTCTGTTGGAGTGTGGCGTAATCGGTCTCGCCCTTGCGAGTGACATGGGTCCGCGAGTGGAAGAGGTTAAAGGCCAGCGTATCCCAACGCCGCATCGGTATGTAGTAAGAGAGGTTGTAATCGGTCACCCAATAATGGCTCTCATCGGCGGCAGCATCGCGCGGTAGCTTGGCGGCAAATTCGAAGCGCACTCCATTGCGTGGATCAAGCCGGTCATCGGTGAGATCAACAGAACCGCCCAGCGCATAATCGGTATTCTGCTTCCATTGTGTATCCACCCCTGCAAAGGCCTTGCCGTCCTTGTCGAGAATCTCATGCAGGCGGTTGCGGCCCCTCAGGGCGCGGGCGAAGAGCTCATAACGGCGTTCATCCAGCGTATAGGTCAGTTGTCCGAGGATGTAACTCCCCTCGATCTTGGGGCGGATCACATCGTCCGGATCGGAGTTGATACCCCGGTCATAGGAAGTAGGCGCCACCAGATAATCGTTGTATCCGACATCGAAGATTAGCCGTTGTGGCAGGAGGTGGTAATCCAGCAAAGCGGCGCCTTTGGCTTCAAAATCTCCCTGGATGTAATAGCCAGTAAAGTCGGCATCGTTACCCGCGATGTTCAGCACACTAGCTCCGCCACCTGCGGCGCTGCCCAGGCCGGGAATTTCACCAACGATGGGATAGACGTAATAACCGAAGTCTTTGCCGAATTGATCTTTGCGCCGCTCGATTGCGGCATCGCATAGCGCAGATGTCAGCAGCAGAATGGCGGAGATATATATCGAAATGGGAGAGACACGCATCGTGAAGCCCCTGAGTTTCCCCTCGCCGGGGCATATTTGCTGTGAACGGTTGTCTGCTTAATTCTAGACCATACGGTTAGGAGCGCGTGAAGTATTCTTGTGTTGCGGGGGAGATTTAATGGGATGGAATAGGGTAACTTCCTGAAATTCAGCTAAGGCGCTGACACCACGTCAGGAATGTTTCCTGCAAGCGTGCGAAATATCCTGATCCGCCTTGTAGACGCTGGTTTTGACATCCAGCAATCCCAGAACAGAATGAAACAGATTGTCGTGCGAATATTCGCGGGCGCTGTTTTGTCTGAGGCAGGTTTCATCGATGCCATAGGCTTGTTTGTAACCGTCTGACAGCCAGAGCATCATGGGGACATGTTTCTGATCTTCGGGAGCGATCATGTAAGGGAGCCCATGCAGATAAATGCCGTTTTCTCCCAATGATTCCCCGTGATCGGAGACATAGAGCATTGCTGAATTGAATGTCTTGGCATTGTTTTTCAGCAGCTTGATGGTATGGGCCAGAAAATAATCGGTGTACAGAATCGTATTGTCATAGGCGTTGACAATGGTCTGTTGCTCACAGGATTGGACCTGATCTTGCTGGCATTCGGGCGTGAACTCGGTGAAGGAGGGTGGATGCCGCTTCGAATAGGCGGGGCCGTGTGATCCCTTTTGATGCAGGACAATAACAACATCGCCTTGTGCCTTATCCAGATAGTCCTGGAGCTTGTTCAGCAAGATTTCGTCATAACATTCATCTGGGCGACAGAGCTCAGGTATTTTCAGAGACGACACATCCTCTTGTGCCACGCGGTCACAGACGCCCTTGCAGCCGGAATTATTGTCGCGCCATAAAACATCGATGTTGGCATGTTTTAGAACGTCAAGCAGGTTTTCCTGTTCGGATGCTGCTTGAATACTGTAATCGCTCCGGCCAAGCAGAGAGAACATGCAGGGTACGGATTCGGCGGTGGAGGTGCCACACGATGAAACATTATTGAAGAAAATGACATTCTGTTCGCGGGTGTAGCGATTTGTATCGCGCGCGTAGCCGCCAAGGGAGAAATGCCGTGCCCTGGCGGTTTCACCGACGACAAAGATGAATACGGATTTTTTACCTCTTTTCTGCCATGTGCTGGCCTGGCGTGCCTCGGTTCCGATCGGCGTGAGCCTGACAGGCGCGTCATGAGCCGATGTCGTTTGAGTGAACCTTGCCAGGGAATAGAGTGGATAGCTGGGATTCATGTAGTAGCGCAGTTCGTGGTGTTCGCGCCCGATGATCGAGAGATCTTTGTAAAATGCAATTGCTAGCAAACTAACGATGGCGAGGCTGGCGGTGATGTAACCGCCTTGCCACAAGAGATGCTTGGTGAATGGTTTGTATTTGAGTTTGGTGAAGACAACGATTGTTGCGGGCAGCAGTCCAAAGAAAACCAGATACGCCAACATTTTCCAGGAGAGTAGTTCGGTAGCTTCTCGTGAATCGGTATCAGCAACGTTCTGAATCATCCGGTCATCAATGATGACGTTATAGGTGTCCAGGAAATAACCTGTGAGCGAGGAGCTGATGAGCATCAAGATCAAAATGGGCTTGGTGAGATGTTTGATGGCAAACAGGGAAAGCAACAGATACAAGCTGGAAAAGAGGATGACGACCACTACCAGGTAGAGCAAGGCGCTGGGTATCGATGCAGTACCGATGATGCTGGATAGCGAGGAATAGAAGCGCTGGTTGTCAGAGATCAATATGAAAATCGCACATAGAAACACTATCTTAAATACATTGTGCTCCGTATTTTTCCAAGCGATGATTTTGGCACCAATTTTTTGTTTAAAAGCCAACCACATATATTCGTATTGAAACTCGGTTTAATTTAAGCCTAAAGCAACTAATAAGCTGCTTTTTTGTACAGCAAGTAGAATAACCATTGGACAGGTAATTATATCCAATTGGATTCAGGTTTTATTACCTTAATTTTTGTATTTTACTTCTCGGGGACGATTTAGGGTGGGGCGCCTGCCGTTGTTTGGGCAGTTTGGGGGTAAAGATTACCATGGAAGAGCCACTGACTCCATATATTGTGTTCCTTCTGCATAGTGAATTACTCGTGCCTTAATGCGTCGATGGGGTTTAGCTGTGCCGCCTTGCGAGCCGGGAAGTAGCCGAATACTACGCCGACGGCGGCCGAGAACAGGAAGGCCTCCAAGATGATGCCACCATCGGGCATGAAAGGTACCTGCAGCGCGCCAGCGATGAGGTAGGAGGCGAAGACTGCCAGCACGATGCCAACGATGCCGCCCACGGATGACAGCACGACGGCTTCCACCAGGAATTGGCGCTGGACTTCACGCTCCAACGCGCCGATGGCGAGGCGGATACCGATCTCGCGGGTACGCTCGGTGACGGAGACGAGCATGATGTTCATGATGCCGATGCCGCCGACAATCAGACTTACGGCAGCCACGGCGCCAAGCAGGGCGGTCATGATCTGGGTGGTGCCGGTCATGGTTTTGGCGATCTCTTTCATGTCGATGACGCTAAAGTCGTCTTCTTGGCCGCTGCTGATGTGGCGGCGTTCGCGCAAAACGCGCTCAATGTCGTCGCTAACTGAGTCAGTCGATGCGCCTGCGCGGGCGGAAACAAACATTGAGTTGACGTCCTGATTACCTGCTATGCGGCGCCAGAAGCTGCGCAAGGGAATGAGGACGATATCGTCTTGATCTTGCCCCATGGCGGATTGGCCTTTGGTGGCAAGCACGCCGACGACTTGGCAGGAAATACTTCCCAGGCGAATGCTGGTACCGATCGGATCCTGCTGACCGAACAGTTGCTGGCGCAGGCTTTCGCCGAGCAGGCATGCTGCTGCCCCGGCGCGCAGCTCACCGCTGGTGAAATTGCGTCCCGCCGCCAGATTCCAATTGCGCACGGTGAGGTATTGGGCATCGATGCCCGTGACGTTGGTGGACCAGTTGGCGTTGCCATAGACCGCCATGACCGATTGGGCCGATGAGGCCGAGACCCCCGCAATCGACGGGATGTCACGCCCCAGCGCTTCCGCATCTGCCAGATCAAAGGGCTTGGCCGATTCGCGCGCGCCAGGGCGGTGGCGCTGGCCTGGACGCACTATGAGTAAGTTACTGCCCAGGCTTTCGATCTGAGCCGTGACCTTGGCGGTGGTGCCGTTACCAATCGTCACCATGGTGATCACCGCCGCCACACCGATGACGATGCCAAGCATGGTTAACGCCGAGCGCATCAGGTTGCGGCGGATTTCGCGCAGTGCTAGCGATAACGCACTCCACCACATCAGCGTGTTCCTCCATTGAATTCATCACGTTGGATCGTGTCGTCGAGAAACTGCACGACACGTTTGGCAAAGGCGGCGATGTCTGCTTCGTGGGTGACCATGATGATGGTGATATTCCGTTCGCGATTGAGATTACTGAGTAGCTGCATGATCTCGTGGCCACGCTGGGTATCGAGATTGCCGGTGGGTTCGTCAGCTAGCACCAGGGCAGGTTCGGTGATTAACGCGCGGGCGATGGCAACACGCTGTTGCTGGCCGCCAGAGAGTTCGGCTGGCGTGTGATTTTCACGGCCTTCGAGTCCGACAGCGGCCAATGCCGCACGGGCGCGGGCGTGACGCTCGCGGGTGGGAATGCGGCGATAAATCAGCGGCAGTTCGACATTCTCCAGCGCCGTAGTGCGGGCGAGCAGATTAAATCCCTGAAACACAAATCCAATGTAGTGACGACGCAGCAATGCCCGCTGATTGCGCGATAGTTGTTCCACGGGTTCGCCATGAAACAGATATTGCCCGTTGCTGGGTATATCGAGACAACCGAGGATATTCATGCAAGTGGATTTTCCCGAACCGCTCGGTCCCATCATGGCGACGAATTCGCCTTCGCGGATCGTCAGATCAACATCGTGCAAGGCATTGACACTTGCTGCGCCGCGGCCGTAGGTCTTGCTCAAGCTGCGCAGGGCAATCAGTGGCCGATCATTGTTCATCGCGCGGGTCCAGTCGCCACATCCACCAACAAGGCAGTGCCGGGCTGCAGCTCGCCAGTTGTAACTTGTGTCATGCGTCCGTCACTGGCGCCAGTTTTGACATCGACTGGCGTGGGCACATTGTTTTGCAGCAGCCATACCTGTTTCTGCTTGTTTTTGCCTTGGGCTTGTTCATTGCGATCGCGCCGGCCCCAACGCGGAAAAAGCTGGTCGAGCAGGCTGCGTTGTTCTTTGGCCTGAGTCACAGGCGGAGTGAAACGCAGTGCTGCATTGGGTACCAGCAGGGCATCATGAATCTGTTCGACCATGACTTGGGCGGTGGCCGTCATGCCTGGGCGCAGGGCGAGATCTTTGTTGTCGAGCGCCAGCACCGTCTCATAACTCACTACGCCCCCCGTGGTTTGGGGTGCCAGGCGTACTTGGATAATCTTGGCCGGAAAACTCCGGTCGCCGTAGGCATCCACGGTAAAGGTCGCAATCTGGCCAACGTGTATTTGGCCGATATCGGCTTCATCAACCGAGACATGCAGCTCCATCTGGCTCAGGCTTTCCGCGAGTGTGAAGAGCACAGGGGCTTGCAACGAGGCGGCCACAGTCTGGCCGGGTTCGATATTTCGTTTAAGCACAATGCCGTCAATCGGTGAGCGAATGGCGGCTTTAGTGAGTCGGGTCTGTTCGGCATCGAGTGTGGCCTTGGCTTGCGATACCTGTGCCTTCGCGCTGGACTGGTCGGCCACGGCACGGTCACGGGCGGCGCGGGTGGCTTCCATATCCTGGGATGGGCACAGCCCCTGTTGTGCCAGTGTCTCACAACGTTTCAGTTTCAATTCGGTTTCCTGAACCGTTGCATTGGCTTGCAAGACGCGCGCTTCGGCAACGTCCAACGCAGCACGGACTTGTGTGACGCGCGCCTGTTGTTCGTCGGTGTTGATACGCGCCAGTACCTGGCCACGTTTGACGCGATCATTGAAGTCGACAGCAATCGATTCGATGGTGCCGGAGATCTCGCTGCCGACATCGACCTGATTCAGTGGCGCCAGGGTGCCAGTGGCAGTAACCGTGACTGTGAGGTCTCCACGTTGCACCTCGGCAGTGATGAACTGTTGCGGCGCCTTGGTGTTGCCTTTGAAGAAAAACACGGCAATCAGCCCGATGATAACGAGCGCGATTACAGTGATGATCAACCCGCGGCGACGCGGAGCCTGCTGGGCCAGCAGTTGCTGAAGGTTGGTAGCCGGTTGCTTGTTGCTCATGCGCGAGTGGCTCCTGTCGGAATGTGTGTCAGATATCGGCTGATTTTAGAGGTTACCGACTGACCTATAAAAGCAGGGAATTTCAAAATTGGACAATCCATGAACATTTTCGTTTGTACATCAGCATAAGTGAAATAAAACAGCTTAGGTAGAGGTCGCACACGCCTCGATCAACGCGCGCGCCGCATTGGAGAGCGTGCGCTGCGGGTGACGTACCACGCCTAAAGTACGTTTTACCGCGAATTCTTTGTTGCGTCGCACGTGCAGGCTGCGGTCGAGCATGGTCTCAGGCAAGAAACTCCAGCCCAGACCGATCGACACCATCATCTTGATCGTTTCCAGGTAATTGGTTTCCAGGACGACGTGCAGGTTTCTGGCCTGAGCCCCAAGTTTTTGCTCGATCAGTTCGCGAGTGAAGGTGCCATGAGCGGGGAGAATCGCCGGGTGCTGGCACAGTTGGGCGAGTGTAATCTGTTTTTTTCGGCTCAAGGGATGGTCGGTAGCGGTGACCAGGTGCAGAGTATCCTCCCACAACGGCAATAATTCCAGCGTGCTATGGCGTGGATCGGGCAGAGTGACAATGGCCAGTTCCAGTTCACCGTGTTCCACCGCGCGGCAGGCGGCTTCGGAGTCCATGAAGCGTAAATCAAGCTGTACGTCGGGGTGGGCGCGAGTATAACTGCGTAACACCGGAGGTAGTCGGTGGAGGCCGATATGGTGGCTGGTGGCGAGGCTGAGGCGGCCGCCGATCTCGCCGCCAAGGTTGGCGATCGCGCGGCGGCTGTCTTCTATAGCGTTGAGGATCAGGCTGGCGTGTAGTTGCAGGGCGCGGCCGGCCTCGGTGAGTTCGATGCGATGACCGATGCGGTCGAAGAAACGGGCGTTGAGCTCCTGTTCCAGTGCCGCGATGCGCTTGCTCACCGCGGGTTGCGTGAGAAATAGTGATTCGGAGGCGCGGGTGAATGAGCCCTGTTCGGCGACGGTGAGAAAGGCCTGGAGTTCTTCGATATTCATATATCTATTTTAACTATTCCTAAAAGTTATGCAATTAATAAAAAACATGAATTAGTATTATGATTTGTATGGAGGTACTATAGGGATCGTGATGGAACCTAGGGAACCTCTGATTAATTTGATCAAGCAGATGGATGCAAGGCGCAAATGGGCGAAAAAGCGGAGTTTACACGCAGTAAATGAGCATTTTGAGCCCATTTGCAACGCCGCAGACGCTGCTTCAGCGGATTAATCAGAGGTTCCCTAAGAATATGGAGTGATCCGTGGCAAGCAAGACCTTGTACGACAAATTGTGGGATGCCCACGTGGTGCGTCAGAACGATGATGGCAGTTGCTTGATCTATATTGACCGGCAGCTGGTGCATGAAGTGACCTCGCCGCAGGCGTTCGATGGCTTGCGCATGGCGGGCCGCAAGCCGTGGCGGGTGAGTGCCAATCTGGCAACGCCGGACCACAACGTGCCGACCATCGGCCGTGATCAAGGCATCGCGGGCATAACTGATCCGATTTCTAAATTGCAGGTCGAGACGCTGGACGACAACTGCAATTACTTCGGCATCACCGAATTCAAGATGAATGATCTGCGGCAGGGCATTGTTCATGTCGTTGGTCCGGAGCAGGGTGCAACGTTGCCAGGTATGACGGTGGTGTGTGGTGATTCGCATACGTCGACGCATGGCGCACTCGGCGCCTTGGCGCACGGGATTGGAACGTCTGAAGTTGAGCACGTGATGGCAACGCAGTGTTTGATTCAGAAAAAATCGAAGAACATGCTGGTGCGAGTGAACGGCAAGGTCGGTTCAGGAGTAACCGCTAAGGATATCGTGCTCGCGATCATCGGTAAAATCGGCACGGCCGGTGGCACTGGTTACGCAATTGAGTTCGCCGGCGAGGCGATCATGGATCTTTCCATCGAAGGCCGGATGACGGTTTGTAATATGGCGATCGAAGCCGGTGCCCGTGCCGGGATGGTGGCTGTCGATGACAAGACCATTGAGTATGTGAAAGGTCGCCCCTATGCGCCGAAAAGTGAGCAGTGGGCGCAAGCGGTGGCAGCATGGCGTGATTTGCACAGTGATGCGGATGCCAAGTTCGACGTCGTAGTTGAATTGAATGCCGCGCAGATTAAGCCACAAGTCACTTGGGGTACGTCACCGGAGATGGTCGTGGCCATCGACGGTAAGGTGCCCGATCCGGCGGCGGAAAAAGATGCAGTGAAGCGTACCGGCATGGAAAAGGCATTGGCCTACATGGGATTGGCGGCGAATACACCCATCAATGAAATCAAGGTTGATATAGTCTTCATAGGTTCCTGTACCAATTCGCGGATCGAAGATTTACGTGCCGCCGCAGCGGTTGCCAAAGGACGCAAGGTGGCGGCCAATGTGAAGCAGGTGCTCGTGGTGCCCGGATCCGGTCTGGTGAAACAACAGGCCGAAAAAGAAGGGCTGGATAAGATTTTCATCGACGCTGGTTTTGAGTGGCGTGAGCCGGGTTGCTCGATGTGTCTGGCAATGAATGCGGATCGCTTGGAACCGGGTGAGCGTTGCGCCTCGACATCGAATCGTAATTTTGAAGGTCGCCAGGGACAGGGCGGACGCACGCATCTGGTGAGTCCAGCCATGGCGGCAGCGGCTGCAATTGCAGGTCATTTTATCGATGTGCGGGAACTGAAAATCTAAGATCTAACGCGGAGGCGCAAAGAATTTATAACTGGGTTTCTCTGCGTCTTTGCGTCTCGGCAACCGCTCCATGCGTTGCCCTACCTCGCGCATCCATGCGCTCGTCCGTGTTGGGTTTTGAAAGGCGAATGATATGAATAAATTTATAACACTTAACAGTTTGGTAGTACCGCTGGATCGGCCGAATGTCGATACCGATGCCATTATTCCGAAGCAATTTTTGAAATCGATCAAACGTGTTGGTTTCGGTCCTAATTTATTCGATGAATGGCGTTATCTCGATCATGGCGAGCCGGGAAGGGATAATAGCAAGCGGCCCTTGAATCCTGAGTTCGTGCTCAATCAATCACGTTATCAGGGTGCGAGGATTTTGCTGGCGCGCGATAACTTTGGTTGCGGTTCATCGCGTGAGCATGCGCCGTGGGCGCTGGAAGACTACGGTTTCCGGAGTATCATTGCCCCGAGTTTTGCCGATATTTTTTACAATAATTGTTTCAAGAACGGCATTTTGCCGATTGTGCTCTCTGCGACGGTGGTAGATGAATTGTTTAAAGAAACGGTAAAGACCGAAGGTTACCGTCTGGAAATCGATCTGCCTAATCAAAAGGTGGTTACCCCGTCCGGCGAATCATTTGCCTTTGAAGTAGATGCCTTCCGCAAACATTGCTTGTTAAATGGTCTGGATGATATCGGCTTGACTCTGCAGCATGTGGATGACATCAAGGCCTATGAAGCAAAGCGTAAGGTTGTCGCGCCCTGGTTGTTTACTTAAGAGCGATTAACCGCAAAGGACGCAAAGGAACGCCAAGGAAAATAAATGAATGCAGAAAAGATTGGGAAAATTATTCTTGATTGTGCATTTAAGGTTCATTCGGCATTGGGGCCTGGGTTGTTAGAAAGCGCCTATGAAGCATGTTTGGCTTATGAGCTTGCTAAGCAAGTGGATGTGAAACGCCAGGTTGGTTTGCCTGTGCATTATGATGGATTGAAACTTGATGTGGGATATCGGATCGATTTGCTGGTTGCGGATGCCGTTGTAATGGAGCTGAAAGCGGTAGATAAGATTACTGATATCCATTTGGCTCAGCTTCTGAGTTATCTCAAGCTGGGAGATTATCGTTTGGGTTTTTTGCTTAACTTTAATGTAAAACATATGAAGGATGGCTTGAAGCGGGTTGTGAATCAGCTGCAATCTTAGCGTTCCTTTGCGTCCTTCGCGGTTTATGATGATTTTTGAGAGAAAATATGACCAAAAAGATAGCTGTACTACCCGGTGACGGCATCGGCCCGGAGATTGTCGCCGAGGCAGTGAAGGTGTTGAAATGCCTGAGTGCTGATTACGGTTTGAAGATCGAGCTGGAAGAGGCGCCCATTGGCGGCGCGGGTTACGATGCCGCTGCTGATCCCTTGCCAGAGCAAACATTGAAGCTGGCCAAGCAGGCAGACGCGGTGTTGCTCGGTGCCGTCGGTGGCCCGAAATACGATACCTTGCCTCGCGACAAACGGCCGGAGCGTGGTTTGTTGCGCATCCGCAAGGAACTGAATCTGTTTGCCAATCTGCGACCGGCATTTTTGTATCCTGAGTTGGCAGATGCCTCGACACTGAAGCCGGAAGTGGTGGCTGGACTCGACATCATGATTGTTCGTGAACTGACGGGGGATATTTATTTCGGTCAGCCGCGTGGCATTGAAGTGCGCAATGGTGAGCGCGTTGGATTTAATACCATGCTTTATTCGGAATCTGAGGTGCGGCGTGTCGCCCATGTCGCCTTCAAGAGTGCGATGAAGCGTAACAAGAAGCTGTGTTCGGTCGAAAAGGCCAATGTCTTGGAGTGCAGCGAGTTGTGGAAAGAAGTTGTGATCGACGTTGCCAAGGAATATCCACAGATTGAGTTGTCGCACATGTATGTCGACAACGCGGCGATGCAGTTGATACGCAATCCGAAGCAGTTTGACGTGATTGTGACCGGTAATATCTTCGGTGACATTCTGTCGGATGAGGCTTCTATGCTGACGGGTTCCATCGGCATGTTGCCGTCTGCTTCCTTGGACCAGAATAATAAGGGTATGTATGAGCCAATCCACGGCTCGGCGCCGGACATTGCCGGTAAAAATATTGCCAATCCACTGGCCACGATTCTGTCGGTAGAGATGATGTTGCGCTATTCTTTGAATGAGCTTGCATTGGCGGATTGGATCCGGAACGCGGTTAAGCAGGTGTTAGGGCAGGGATATCGAACCGGGGATATTTATACCGAGGGCACCAGGAAGATAGGTACCTGCGGCATGGGTGACGCTGTGGTGGCGGCGTTACGGGTTTAAAGGCTGTTTACCGCGAAGGCCGCAACGTAACGCAAAGTAGAAACAATTTTTTACTTTGCGGCTTTTGCGGTTCTAATCTTTGAGGAATAAAAAATGAAAAGAGTAGGGCTAATCGGTTGGCGTGGGATGGTCGGTTCGGTACTGATGCAGCGGATGCGTGAAGAGCGGGATTTCGATCATATCGATCCCGTATTCTTCACCACTTCACAGATCGGCGGCAAGGGGCCGGATATTGGTAAGGACGTGCCGCCGCTCAAAGATGCTGGTAGCATCGACGATCTCAAGGCGATGGATGTGATCATCACCTGCCAGGGCGGCGATTACACCAAGGATATTTATCCGCAATTGCGCGGCGCAGGTTGGAAAGGTTATTGGATCGATGCCGCTTCTGCCTTACGCATGAAAGATGATGCCATCATCGTTCTCGATCCGGTTAACAAGCATGTGATCAAAGATGGCTTGAAGAAAGGCATCAAGACCTATGTCGGCGGTAACTGCACCGTATCACTGATGCTGATGGCGATTGGTGGCTTGTTCGACAAAGGTTTGATCGAGTGGATCAGCCCAATGACCTATCAGGCGGCTTCCGGTGCCGGTGCGCGTAATATGCGCGAATTGATTCAGCAAATGGGCGCGGTGAATGGTGAAGTTAAGGCGCTGGTGGATAACCCGGCGTCGGCGATACTTGAAATTGACAAGAAGGTTGCTGATTTCCTGCGTTCCGATCGTTATCCGCTTGAGGCCTGGCCGGTGCCGCTGGCGGGGTCTTTGATTCCATGGATTGACGTGCAACTCGAAAGTGGCCAGAGCAAGGAAGAGTGGAAGGCGCAGGTCGAATGTAACAAGATTCTGGGCCGTAGCGACAAGCAAATTCCAATTGATGGTTTGTGCGTGCGTATCGGCGCCATGCGTTGTCACAGTCAGGCGCTGACGATCAAGATGACGAAGGATGTTTCGCTGGATGAGATTCATGGCATCATCGCTGCACATAATGATTGGGTGAAAGTAGTACCCAATGATCGCGCGATCACCATGCGTGAGTTGACGCCGGCGGCGGTTACCGGGACCCTGACGGTGCCCGTAGGTCGCATGCGCAAGCTGAATATGGGGCCGCAGTATTTGTCTGCATTTACCGTGGGTGACCAGTTGTTGTGGGGGGCGGCCGAGCCGCTACGCCGCATGTTGCGTATCTTGTTGGAACATTAAGGAGTTGGCGGTGAATCAGGGTGTGAATGTTGCCGTCGTCGGCGCGACGGGTACGGTCGGCGAGACTTTGCTTGAAATTCTCGAGGCGCGAGCCTTTCCTGTGGCTAATCTGTATCCGCTTGAAGAAATGGATGCGGCCGGTGGCCGGGTGCAGTTCGGTGGCAAGAATCTGCGGGTGGAAGATGTCGCCAAGTTTGATTTTTCTCAAACTCAGATCGCATTTTTTTGCGCCAGTGCACGTGTGTCGCGCGAATTTTCCCCCAAGGCTGCTGCTGCCAATTGTGTGGTGATTGACCGAACGCCGGAATTCCGTCTGGAAGAGGATGTGCCGCTGATCGTGCCGGAGGTCAATGCAGCAGCACTTGCCAATTTCCGCGACAACAACATTATTGCTATGCCAAGTTGCATGGTGATACAACTGGCGATGGTGCTTAAACCTTTGCATGATGCAGCCGGCGTCGAACGTGTCAATGTGGTGACTTTTCAAGCAGTGTCGGGTGCCGGTCAGTCGGGGGTGGGGGAATTGGCAAAGCAAACGGCTAATTTGCTCAATGCCCAACCTATTAAACCGAAACTCTTTCCCAAGCAGATTGCCTTCAATGTGATTCCTCAGGTCGGTGATTTTGAGTCGAATGGTTACAGTGAAGAGGAAATGAAGATCGTCACCGAAACCCGCAAGCTTTTTGGTGATGCGATACAGGCGATTAACCCGACAACCGTGCGTGTGCCAGTATTTTTTGGCCATAGTGCCGCCGTGCATATCGAAACTAAAACCAAGCTTACCGCTGAGGCCGCGCGCGCCTTATTGAAACGGGCTCCGGGGTTGATGGTGTGTGACGATGGTCATTATCCGACCCCTGTGAGTGATGCAGTAGGTAAGGATAAGGTCTGTGTTGGACGAATTCGGGAAGATTTGTCACATTCCAAGGGTTTAGATTTGTGGATTACGGTCGATAACGTTCGCAAAGGAGCGGCTTTGAACGGTATTCAGATCGCGGAAATTCTGTTAAAAGAATATCTGAACTGAGTCGCAGGACGGGAAGGCCGGCCTTCCTGAGGATGGAAAAAGGATATTTTCCATTCGGACCACAGGGATTCAATAGCGATTTATGAAACTCACAACACAGCCGTTATATAGATCAACGGTCACTAATGTGTGATGCATAAACGAGACGGAAAATTGTATAAGGGATTGAAAATACGGAAGTTGGCCGTGGCTCTTGGAGCCTGCCTGTGGGTGCCGGCCGGAGCTTATGCCTTGGGAATGGGCGACATCTCGGTTCAGTCTGCTCTCAATGAGCCCTTAAAGGCAGAAATCAAACTACTGGCAACCACTCCTGCCGAGCTGGAAGGGTTGACGGTGCAATTGGCGACCAATGCCGCTTTTGAAAAGCTCGGTGTGGAGCGTACTCCGGCCTTGGCCAATATTGTGTTTGAGGTCATCAAACAGGGGCGTGGCGCCCCCTACGTCAAACTCAGTTCCAATCGCGCGATACGTGAACCCTTTCTTGATTTTGTCGTCACCGTCAACTGGGCCAATGGCCAGATGTTGCGCGAGTATACCCTGCTGTTGGATCCACCTGTCTTTGATGCTGAAGAAAAGGCGATGCCGGTTGAGGCGCCGACGACAGGCTCGGCAAAAATTGAGCGTGAACAGCCCGTTGTCGTTGCGCCGCGTGCGCAGCCGGTAGCACCGTCTGCAGCAGTAGGTAGTTATGGGCCAACGCAACGTACGGATACCTTGTGGACGATTGCCAAACGGATGCGATCGAATGATTCCGTGGGCATCGCACAAATGATGGTGGCACTGGTGAAAGAAAATCCAGAAGCCTTCATGGGGGGCAATGTAAACGGGCTGAAGGCCGGCTACATATTGCGTGCCCCGGAGATGGATGTGATTGGCGCGCTTTCCAAAGATGAGGCGGTCGCCGAGACCAATCGCCAATATCAGCAGTGGTTGGCGAGTGGCCATCGTGGTTCGAATGTCATGGCGGGTGTCAGACAGGAAGTTGCGGGACAACAAGCTGCCACAGCAGCCGAGTCGACGCCAGCAACATCGAGCGCGGTAGCGCCTAATTCAGCGGCTACACCTTCTGCGAATGCGCGGCTGAAGTTGGTGACGCCGGATGAAACTCAGACGGCGAATGGATTGGGTGGTACCGGTAAGAGTGGCAAGGGGGGATCCTTGCAGAAAGAGCTGGCCATCGCCCAGGAAACCGCCGAGGCAATGCGCCAGGAGAATACCGATTTGCACAATCGTGTTGCGGAGCTGGAAAAGCAAATCCAGGCCATGCAACGGCTGATTACGCTTAAGGACGATACTTTTTCGGCGCTGCAAAGCGGCGTGACGCAAGGCACAACGCCGCAGGTAGGCGCAGCAACACCGGAAACAGTGGGACCGGAAGTGGCGCAACCGTCACCAGCAGCTCCCACGCCAAAGCCGAAGCCGGTTTCTCAGCCTGAACCCGAGCAAAGTTTTGTTGATCAGTTGTTGGCTGATCCAAAGCTTTTAGGTTTGGCGGTGGGCATACCTTTATTGTTGGTGTTGGGTGTGGTTGCGTATCTGCGTAAACGCCGGCAAGGTGCTGTTGATGAACCGATCCCTGGCGGTGTTTCGTTTGAATCGCTTGTGGCAGCTAAATCGCAGACCAGGTCGTCAGCGGCGCCCGCTGCGGCGGCAACGGTATCGAGTACTCCTGGCAATGAATTTGAATCCGCTGTGGCTGGGGTGCCGGAATATTCAACTTCCGATATCGGTTCCATCCATACTGAAGAAGCCGATATCGATCCCGTCGCCGAAGCAGATGTCTATCTTGCCTATCGCCGTTATGAGCAGGCCGAGGTATTGTTGAAAGAGGCGATACGTAATCATCCAGACCGGAGTGAACTCCGGTTGAAATTGATGGAGATTTATCACACCACCAAGAATAAGGAAGCTTTTGAAGCCCAGGCAGAATCTCTGTATGCCATGGCAGGCGGGCAGGGTAATCAAGTGTGGTCGCAAGCGATTGAGATGGGGCGTGAGTTATGTCCGGAACATCCATTATTTGCCGAAGCGGGTGCTGCGGTAGCGGCAGTCGATGCTGAGCCGGGCGCTACTTCTGGCGCTGATAACAACCTCGAGTTTGATGTATCAGCGGCATCTGCAACATTGAGCGATGCTGATCTTGCTGCGAGCCTGGATGTGGGGGATATGAATGCCCTGGATACCAAGGCTGGCGATGCATTGAATCTGAATCTTGACCTGCCAGGTGAGATAAATTTTGACCTGGGGACTGAACCAACGGTTGCCAAAAATACGGATTTGGATTCGTCGCTGGAACAACGTGCCGATGATTTGTTGTCTTCGCTTGTCAGTGATGAGACTGTTGCTGCCGAGTCTGTAGTGGGTTTGGGTGAATCCAGTGAATGGACGCTGGAGGCAGCGGTTTCCGAATTTGGCGGACTCGATCTCAAATCAGAGATGCCGCCGGAAGAACATGTCGCCGTGACGCCTGTTGATGCGGAACATGTGGAAGTCAATAAAAACTGGGGATTGGAAGAAACGGCGGCGGAGATGGGCGATGTAACCGTGGTTGCTGAACAAACTTCAGTGGCCAATCAGGAGTGGAATCTGGATGAAGCGGTTTCTCAATTTGGCCCCATCGAAGAAGAGCTGGAATCAACGGTGTTCGACAGTTCCGACGATGTCGTGGGAACGAAATTGGATTTGGCCAAGGCCTACATCGACATGGGTGACCAGGCGGGGGCGCGCACGATTCTCGATGAGGTTGTTGTCGAGGGGAGTGAAATGCAACGCCAAGAGGCCCAGCACTTAATTCAGCAGATTGGTTGATCTGAATAAACCATAAACCGCGCTTTTTCGCAAAAACACGAATATACGCGTAAGTTCGGATCGTTTTTCAGGAAGATTTTCGATGAGTTGCAAAATAATCGAAGCGGTTCATCCAGTCATCCGTATTGCAGCCTTTTTGATTTTTAGCCTGTCAATTTCGCTGGGTTCAATCAATCAGTTTTATCTCGCCCTCGGTCTTATTTTGATGCTCATTGCCTGTAATGGCGGGCGCACGATGCGTGTTGCATGGCCGATGGTATGGCGATTGCGTTGGTTTTTCCTTTCCATAGTGTTGATTTATTGCTGGCTAACGCCTGGTCAGAGCCTCTGGCAGGGTGCGCCGGAGTGGTTGCCGAGCAGGGAAGGGCTGGCACTTGCTGTGCATCGGATTGCGGTGCTGGTGCTGATCGTGACTGCGGTGAGTTTGTTATTGTTGACGACGCAACGTGAGCCGTTAATCAGTGCGCTTTATTGGTTGGTGTCGCCGTTGCGTTTGTTCGGGGTGAACCCGGAGCGAATGGCAGTGCGTATTGTGATGACCTTGGAGTGTGTGAATGAGGTGCAATCACTCGTGGCAGGGCAGGTGAAGTCTCTGCCCTCGCAATCATCAAAGCTGGCGCAATATGGATCGGCCGCGGCCACGATTTTCAGTCAGGTGGTACGCCGCGGTGATGAAAGCGTGTGTACGACTATTGAATTGGAAATCTCCGCCAGGCCATCAGCGCAACAATGGCTATTGCCATTGGGATTGGTGCTAAGTTTTTACGCGGTGAGTTATATTGCCATTTAACAGTTTGTCAAAAAACCTGATCACAAGGGCAAAAATCAATCGTAGGGGCGATTCATGAATCGCCCCTACATTATTTAACCAATCCGTCGCAGCACAACCCCGGCCAATGGCGGCAGCGTAAACTCTATGGAGTGGGGGCGCCCCATCCATGGAATGGGTTCTGAGACCAGCCCCGCGCCATTGCCCATATTGCTGCCACCATAATAGGCAGAGTCTGTGCAAAGAATTTCCTGATAAACACCTGCCTCGGGTACGCCGATACGATAACGTTCGCGAGGTACTGGTGTGAAGTTCAGTCCGACGATGACGAAGTCATTATGGCTGCTGTGGCGTAAATAAGTGAGTACCGATTGCGCGGCATCATGGCAATCAATCCACTCAAAACCCGCAGCTTCGAAATCGAAATGATGCAGCGCCTTATTTTCGCGATACATGCGATTGAGATCACGCACCAGGGTTCGAATCCCCTGGTGCAGTGGGTAGTCAAGGACATACCAATCCAGGGTATCGGCGCTGTTCCACTCCTGGCCCTGGGCGAATTCGCAGCCCATGAAAAGTAGTTTTTTGCCGGGATGAGTGAACATGTAGAAATACAACAACCGCAAGTTGGCGAACCGTTGCCATTCGTCCCCCGGCATCTTGTTGAGCATGGAACCCTTGCCATGCACCACTTCATCGTGTGAGAACGGCAGGATAAAATTTTCGGTGAAGGCGTAGAGCAAGCTGAAGGTCAACAGGTCATGATGATAATGGCGGTGGATAGGATCCTTGCTGAAATATTGCAAGCTATCGTTCATCCAGCCCATGTTCCATTTGGTGCTAAAGCCTAGTCCGCCGAGATAAACGGGGCGCGACACCATTGGCCAGGCGGTGGATTCCTCGGCCATGATCATGGTGCCGGGGTGGCGTTGATGAGTGGCTTCATTCAATTGGCGCAAGAAGGAAATCGCTTCGAGGTTTTCCCTGCCACCATAGATGTTGGGTACCCATTCGCCTTCGTTGCGGGAGTAGTCGAGATACAGCATCGAGGCGACGGCGTCGACGCGCAGGCCGTCGATGTGGAATTCTTCAAGCCAGTAAAGAGCGCTGGAAAAGAGGAAATTGCGCACCTCATTGCGGCCATAATTGAAGATCAATGTGCCCCAGTCGCGATGTTCGCCCAGGCGTGGGTCTTCATGCTCATACAATGCCGAGCCGTCAAAGCGGGCGAGTCCGAAGGCATCTTTCGGGAAATGGCCTGGCACCCAGTCCAACAGAACGCCGATATTGTGACGATGACAGTAGTCGACGAAATAGCGGAAATCATCGGGCTTACCGAAACGGCTGGTGGGGGCGTAATAGCCTGTCGCTTGATAACCCCAAGAGCCATCAAACGGGTGCTCGGTGATAGGCAATAACTCAATGTGGGTAAAGCCAAGGTCACGCACATGGCCGACAATGCGGTGCGCAAGTTCGCGATAATTTAGAAAGTTACCCGCCTCATCTCGCTGCCAGGAGCCAAGATGGACTTCGTAAATAGACATCGCTTCGTGAAGCCAGCTGTTTTGTTCGCGAAGGTGCAGCCAATTCTGATCTTGCCACTGATATTGGCTGGGATCGGTGATGATTGAGGCGGTGCCTGGGCGCAGTTCGAAATATTGACCATAGGGGTCTGACTTGGTCAGCAGTTCACCGCTATTGCGGTTGCGGATTTCAAATTTGTAATAATCGCCGCTGTGCAATCCGGGAATGAACAATTCCCAGACACCGGTATCGCCGCGCACGCGCATCGGATGGCGGCGGCCATCCCATTCGTTGAAGTCGCCCACGACGCTGATACGTTCGGCATTGGGAGCCCAAGTGGCGAATAACACCCCCTCGATGCCTTCGTGGACGTGGGGGTGTGCACCTAAAATTCGATAGGCATGCCAGTGCTTGCCTTCGCCAAAGAGGTGAAGGTCAAATTCTGAAAGTACGGGTGGAAAACAATAAGGGTCGTACTGAATGTGGGTTTGATTGTGATCGTCTTGCCAGCGTAGCCGGTAAAGATCCTTGATCTTGTCAGTAGGCCCCCGCCATTCGAAAATATCCGTGCCGGGAAGACGTTCCAAGGTGATATTGGTATCGGCAATTCCCACTGTGCGGGCGCGGGGAATAAAAGCTCGGATTAACGATTTACCATCGCTCAACGTGTGGCGCCCCAACACTGCAAAAGGATCGTGATGGCGAGCCTCGATGATACGGCTAATGTCCGACGAAAGTGTAATACCGTCCACAGCGATTCCCATTTTGGAGGCCACAATGGCCGCTATAATTTTAAGAGGAAACCTGAGCAGATTTTCCTTTATTATCTACGTTTGATGATAGCATAAGTTTTATTCTTCTCGTGCCGTTAATGACTGAGGGCACGGGTAGGGATTATGAGGCATAACTCGTGAGGGAGGGACCATGACACTAGAGGATACCCGGTTTGTGAGCCGTTTGACGCGAGATACCTTGGCACTGATCCTGGCTGGTGGGCGTGGCACGCGCTTAAAGCAATTGACGACCTGGCGCGTAAAACCAGCCGTGCCATTCGGCGGCAAGTTTCGGATCATCGATTTCCCGCTTTCGAACTGTATTAATTCGGGCATACGCAAGATCGGCGTGCTGACGCAATATAAATCTCACTCACTGATCCGGCATATTCAGCAGGGGTGGGGTTACTTTCGTGGTGAATTCGGCGAATTCGTCGAGTTGTTGCCAGCCCAGCAGCGGATAGAAACCTCCTGGTATGAGGGTACGGCCGACGCCGTATATCAAAATCTCGATATTATTCGCGGCCACATGCCTGAATATGTGTTGATCCTGGCGGGGGATCATATATATAAAATGGATTATGGTCCGATGATTGCGGAACATGTGGCGAACAATGCCGACATGACGATTGGTTGTATTGAGGTGTCTTTGGATCGAGCGACGGCCTTTGGTGTGATGAATATCGATGCCGATAATCGCATCCGTGGCTTCGAAGAAAAACCTGAACAACCGAAACCAATGCCGGGAAATCCCGATGTTGCGCTGGCGTCGATGGGGATTTATGTGTTTAATCGTGATTTTCTGTTTGAACAATTAGTTCGCGATGCCGACTTGCCAGGATCGTCACATGATTTTGGTAAAGACATTATTCCTCACGTGCTGGAGAAATATCGTATCTTCTCCTATTCCTTCCGTGATGTGCAGTCCGGACGCCAGGGGTATTGGCGCGACGTGGGAACCGTGGACGCCTTTTGGGAGGCAAATATAGAGTTGGCATCAGTGACGCCGGAATTAAATATGTATGATTCGCGATGGCCAATTTGGACTTACCAGGAACAGCTGCCTCCCGCCAAGTTTATTTTTGATGATGATGGGCGTCGTGGCATGGCGGTAGACTCGATGGTGTCCGGAGGCTGCTTGATTTCGGGGGCGACAGTTCGCCACTCAGTATTGTTTTCGAACGTTTATGTGCATTCGTTTAGCACTGTGGAGGAATCAGTGGTGTTGCCGAATGTTGAGATTGGAAGAAACTGCCGTATTCGACGTGCCGTCATTGATAAAGGTTGTTCTATTCCTCCGGGCACTGTGATTGGTGAAGACCTTGCTGCCGATAGCAAGCGTTTTCATGTCAGTGAAGGCGGGATAGTACTAGTATCCCCGGAAATGCTGGGGCAAGAATTACACTATGCCCGTTGATCACAAGTTAAAGCTGGTGTTGTGTTGGCACATGCACCAGCCAAATTATTTCGATCCCGTTACCGGGGAGTACAAGCTTCCCTGGACTTATCTGCATGTCATTAAAGACTATGTCGATATGGCCGCGCATCTGGAGGCAGTGCCAGATGCGCGGGCGGTGGTTAATTTCGCCCCCATCTTATTGGAGCAAATCGAACATTACACGCAACAGGTGCATCAATATCTGAATCATAATGGACGCCTGGCGGATCATTTGCTGGCCGCCTTGGCGTCGCCAGCGTTGCCAACGGAGGCCGAAGCGCGCGCGATTTTGGTAAAAGCGTGCTTGCGGGCAAATCAGCAAACTATTATCAAACGATTTCCGGCCTATGACCGGCTGGCGGGGTTTGCGCTGCGGTTGTTGGAGCGCCCTGATGAATTTAAATACGTCAGTGATCAGTATCTCGCGGACATCGTGACCTGGTATCACCTTGGTTGGTTGGGTGAGACGGTGCGTCGCAGCGATGCGCGCGCCAAACAGCTAATAGAAAAAGCCGAGGGGTTTACCTACCATGATCGGCATCAACTGGTGGTGATCATTGGTGAGTTACTGGCGGGTGTATTGCCGCGTTATCGCCGCCTGGCAGAACAAGGCCGTATCGAATTGTCGATGACGCCTTACGCGCACCCAATTATGCCATTGTTGCTGGACATTGAAAGTGCGCGTGAAGCGATGCCGAATGCGATTTTGCCCTTGATGGAAAAATACCCGGGGGGAAGTGAGCGCGCGCAATGGCATGTCAGGCAGGGGCTCGCCTCTTTTGAGCGTATTTTTGGTATTCGTCCACAGGGTTGCTGGCCGTCTGAAGGTTCCGTGAGTGATGCGACTTTATCCCTGTTGGCAGATCAGGGATTAAAATGGGCAGCGAGCGGCGAGAGTGTATTGCGCAACAGTCTGGCACGTCCTGAGACGTTGCCCGAAGTACGTGAGGCAAAATCCATTCATCGTCCCTATGCGACGGCAAATGGGCGCATGACCTGTTTTTTTCGCGATGACGGGCTCTCCGATCTGATTGGATTCTCGTATTCCAAATGGCATGCGGATGATGCGGTCGCGGATCTGGTGCACCATCTTGAGAATATTGCAACCGCGTGTCATGGTCAGCCCGATAGCGTGGTATCTATTATTCTCGATGGCGAGAATGCCTGGGAATATTATCCAGAGAATGGTTATCACTTCCTCAGCGCACTATATAAACGTCTGAGTTCTCATCCGCGTATTGAGCTAACGACATTTTCTAATGTATTGAAGAAAATAGAACCGCTTGCCCGATTGCCAAGAGTGGTAGCGGGCAGTTGGGTCTATGGCACGTTTTCCACCTGGATCGGTGAGCCCGACAAAAATCGTGGCTGGGATATGTTGGCCGATGCCAAGCGTACCTATGATCGTGCCATTGTCCAAAAACAATTTTCCGGAGAACAGCGTCAGGCGCTGGATCGTCAGTTGGCAGTATGTGAAGGTTCGGATTGGTTTTGGTGGTTTGGTGATTACAATCCAGCGGAAGCGGTACGCGATTTTGAATATCTCTATCGATTGCAGTTGGCGACGCTTTACGAATTGTTGGATGAAGAACCACCGGAATATTTGGCCCATAGTTTCACCCGTGGGGGTGGTAATCCGACGACGGGGGGAGTGATGCGCCCCGGGCAGGAGATTAAGTGAGCGATCATCGGTCGCCGATGGGACGCCGTCGCGCTGGAGTTCTCTTGCATCCCACTTCGCTGCCAGGTGGTATGGGTAATGGTGATTTGGGACCCGATGCCTATCGTTTTGTTGAGTTTCTCGCCACGGCCGGAATCAGCCTCTGGCAGATGTTGCCGATTGCGCCGACGCATGGTGATTTATCGCCTTATCATGCCTTGTCAGTCCATGCCGGTAACCCATTATTAATCAGTCTTGATTGGTTGATCGCGCGCGGTTGGCTAGATGCCGAAAAGGTGCCAGCGCATGTTGAGGCACGAGGTTATCGCTATCAGCGATTGAATGAGGCGTGGCGCGGATTTCAGGCGCGCGCGACTCAGCAGGAGCGTGAGGAATTCGGGCGTTTTCAGCTGGGACAGAGTCACTGGCTGGATGATTACGCATTGTTCCAGTCGTTGCGCAAATTACACGGCGGCAAGAGTTGGCTGGATTGGCCCGCCGAGTTCCGTGATCGTGAGCCCAAAGCGCTGGCGCGCGCGCGCAAGTCCTTGTCAGAGGATATCGATCGTATTCGCTTCGAACAGTTCATTTTTCACTGGCAATGGCGAGAATTGCGTCGGTATGCCAGTGATCGCGGCGTGCTGTTGTTTGGTGACATGCCGATTTTTGTTTCGCACGATAGCGCAGAAGTGTGGGGACATCCTGAATATTTCGCGCTTGATGAAGCAGGGCAGCCGCTCACTGTCGCAGGAGTGCCGCCGGATTATTTCGCGGCGACGGGGCAACGCTGGGGGAACCCTCATTATCGTTGGGAGCGGATGGAGGCCGATGGCTTTAAATGGTGGAAGGCACGCATTGCGACTCAACTGGCGTTATTTGATTGGGTACGCATCGATCACTTTCGCGGTTTTGAGGCTTATTGGGAGATTCCGGCACATTCCCAGACTGCAATCGAAGGTCGTTGGGTGAAGGCGCCGGGCGAAGCCCTGTTTCAATCGTTGCAGGAAACGTTTGATCCACTGCCGCTGGTTGCGGAGGACCTTGGGATTATTACGCCCGAGGTTGAATCTTTGCGTAAACAGTTTCGGTTGCCTGGCATGAAAATCCTACAATTTGCCTTTGAGGGCGGTGCAAGCAATCCCTATTTGCCACATAACCATCAGTCTGATTTCATTGTTTATACGGGTACGCATGATAACGATACGACTGTCGGTTGGTACAATAATCTGAATCCTGATTTGCAGGTGCGAATCCTTGATTATCTAGGTCAAACCAATGAGTTCATGCCTTGGGCCTTGATCCGCTGTGCCTTGGCCTCTGTGTCGCAGGTGGCGATCATTCCGTTACAAGATATATTGGGTCTGGATGGAAAGCACAGAATGAATATGCCAGGTACCACTAGCAATAACTGGACTTGGCGTTTTTCATGGGATCAATTTGAGCCGTCGACGGCGGAGCGGCTGCGTCATATGGTAGAGACATACGGCCGTTTTGTGCGTTGATCGGCTAGTGTAGATATCAAAAAGGGCGTGAGCGGCGAGTTAAGCCCTGTTATCGCTCAGAACAAATCGATATTGTCATTCTTGCTGGCAGGTGCGGAGGTTGGTCGTGCAACTTCAGTGTGTCGTGAGCCTAGTTGTTCGGCCAAAACGAATTTCTTCACTAGGTTATCCAGATAAACTGCTTCACGATAGTGTCGCTACCTCGTGACCAATTTATGGCGTCCATGCCATAAATTGACTCGCTGACGCGACAACTGATTCCTTTTGCCCCGACCGTCCTGCGTCCGCTACGTCTTCGTACAACATCGTTCGCTTCGCTCTCTCATGGCACTCAACATAGCTACCACAATGACTCTACGGCGACTATACCCGCTGCCGCAGCCTCTACGTCGCTCGCTATCGCTCTCAACTCCGAGTCCACGGACGGGGTCGCCTATCGGGGACTAACCGCCACCGCTTCGCTCTCCTTGGCGGTCAGCGTCGGCTACTGTTTCGATCTCGTCGGAGGTTTGTTTGGAACTGTATGAGGTTTGTTCGGCAACCTGACTGATGTTCAGAATGGTGTTGGTGATTGCTTTCGCGGTTGCTTGCTGATCCTTCAATATTTCGGCGATTTTTTTATTCACTTCACGGATTGTCGTTGCTGATTGCGTAATATTGCTTAAGGCGCTACGCGCCTCAAGGGTCTGTGAAACGCTCACGTCTGCCCGGTTGCAGCCTTCCATCATGGCCGATGCTGCGCTACTCGCGCTCGCTTGAAGTTTTTCGATACGCTGATTGATATCTTGCGTGGCAGCTTGTGTGGTCTGCGCCAGTTTGCGGACCTCGTCAGCTACTACAGCAAACCCCCGTCCCTGGTCTCCGGCACGTGCGGCCTCGATGGCAGCATTGAGCGCCAGCAGGTTGGTTTGATCTGCAATACCACGAATGGCTTCGACGACCTGTCCAATGTTTTGGCTCTCGTCCTTGAGCGCCTCGATCAGGGTCGCTGTCTGTTTGATATCATTGGCCAACAACTTTACTGCGGCTACCGACTCATCGAGCACTTTGCCGATGACTCCAATTTGTCGGTTCACATCCTCGGCGGTTGTTACGGCCGTCCCCGAGTTTTCGACGGAGGCAAGCATGGACTGTGACATTTCGTTCATTGAGAGGTTAACCTGGTCGGTATCATCGCGCTGACTCTTTACCCCTTCGCTAGTCATGCGTGACACCATTGCGACGCGTTGTGCAGTCTCCGCCAATCGATCCGCCGCAACCCTTACATTTGCAATCAGTCTGCCAAGTTGTTGTGCCAGTTGTCTGGCGGATTCTGCGATATAGCCTGCTTCATCATTGGCTTTATGATCTATAACGACAGTGAAATCGCCATCTTGCAGTTTCTTCATACTTCCCGCCAGATTAAATATGGGTCGGGTAAGTTGTCTATTAATAACAAAATAAATAAATGCACCACCTAGCAATAGGGTGACGATCTCGACTGCCATCCCGATATTCATTTTTATTTTAATTTGTCGCAAGATCTCTTCACCACGCGTCTCCGCCGCCAGATCTACTGCAGCTGAAGTCTCGTACAATAGAGTCATGGCTGGTCTGTCTATGCCCTTAACGCTGTTATCCGCAGACTGGATGTTGCGATAACTACTCTGCTGCAAGATATCGATAGCAGCTTGATACTTCTGGTGATTTGATTCGTGCATGGCCAAGAACCCATGCAATTTTTGCTTGACTATGTCTGAGGGAATGTCTTTGATGGCAGTGTTGGTGAGCTCGACTACTTTGGCATATTGCGCCTCATAAATATTCCAGCGCTGCTTCAGGTGCGTGTCATCAGCGCCCCGCAGTAGGACATTCTTCCATTCATGGACCTCTGTTTCAAATGCAATCTGGGTTATGAAAATTTCATCCTGTGCGCTATCCAGATGCCGAAGCTCGGCATACATTGCCTCTATGCTGGCAGACGATGACATTATGGTGTAAAGAGTCGAGAATCCCACAATGATGCTACTTAGAATGAACAGGAGCAGTAGTTTCGTGCCCAGGCCAAAACGCATGTAGTTATTCCCCTTCCATGTCTGTTACGCAAAAGTATGCTTTAGATATTAAATAGTAATATTGGTATCGGCCGATAATGTTGCCAATAAACAATGTTATAGCTAGTGTTGTTTGGATGATGCTGTGCGCAATGAGCGTTGAAATAGCCCCGCGTGGGAGGGGCCGTTTAGGGTGCCGTAGCGATGGAAAATGCTCAAGGCGTAGCGAACCACAGGTGGGGGTAGTAGTGTGTGTCTAGTGGTTTAGAGCCAAAGCATCAATCCCGTTTCAAAGGGATGGCTCAGCGACCGGTGATAGGGATAGCAACGAATTTTGTAGTATTGCAAGCCAGCCAAGACCGGGTGAAGATCAATCGTGAATATGGTCTCCCCCTCGTTATTATGGCTGCTGGCAGTGAGTGGATGGCATGAATGTACTTTGAATTCACGATTACCATCTTCCCCGCCGAGCAGACACTCAACAATCACGTCACTGGCATTCAGGTCATGCAATGAAGCGGCGATCTGAATCGGCAATGTAGCGCCGGTTTTGATTTCCTCAATCGATTCGTCCAAACGCCGGATGCTGACATGGGGCCAGGCTTGGCGGATTTTGTGTTTCCATTGCGCGAGTTGTCGTGCAGGATTGCCATTGTCGGCGCCGAGCGCTCTTCGGGCCTTGCTGGCGGGGTAATAATAATTACGCACATAATCCATGACCATGCGTTGAGAGTTATAACGCGGAATAATGGATTTCATCGAAGCCTTGGACATTTTGATCCAGTCATCAGAATGGCCGTGACCATTGCGTTTGTAATACAGAGGTATCAAGTCATCCTCGACGATGTCGAGCAATGTATCGGCTTCCTCGTGGTTACGATAGTCTGCTGAATATTGCGAGCCATGTGGACGAATTGCCCAGCCATTATCACCGGTGTAACCTTCGCCCCACCAGCCATCGAGGACACTCAGATTCACCACGCCATTCATGCCTGCTTTTTGGCCTGACGTTCCGCTGGCCTCCAGTGGATATTCCGGCGTGTTGACCCAAACGTCTACGCCGGCCACCAGTTTGCGCGCCAGTTCGATGTCGTAACCTTCGAGCAATAGTAATCGCCCCTCGAATTCCGGCCGCTTTGACAAATCATGAATGCTGCGGATCAGATTTTGGCCGGGCTGATCGCTGGGGTGTGCCTTGCCGGCGAAGATCAAGATCATCGGGCGTTCAGGATTATTGACCAGACGTGCGAGGCGTTCCGGATCGGATAAAAGGAGTGTTGCCCGTTTGTAAGTGGCAAACCGGCGGGCAAATCCCAGCGTCAGAATATCGTTGCCATTGGGCGTGAGAAAGCGAGTGACTCGATCAATCTGTACCTCGGAACAACAATTGCGACGGAGCTGGATGGTCAAGCGATGTTTGAGTTCGGCAAACAATTCCGATTTAAGTGATTGACGCACGCTCCAATAGGTGTAATTGGGGATGCTGTCGATGCGATGCCAATATTTTTCATTGAGTAATGCATTTCGCCATTCAGCGCCAAAGCGGATATCAAAAAGGCTGGTCCACTCGCGCGCGATGAATGTGGGTAAGTGCACGCCGTTGGTGATATGGCCGATCGGATTTTCCTCATGAGGAATTTGTGGCCAGATGTAACTTTCCATGCGTGAAGCAACCTGACCATGAATACGGCTGACACCATTATGAAAGCGTGAACCGCGCAGTGCCAGGGAAGTCATGTTGAAACCACGATAATTAATTGGTGAACTGCCCAGTTCAAGAAAACGCTCCATGCTGATTTCAAGCTGAGGAACGTAGCTGTTGAACAAAGGCTTGATCAAGTCGTGATCGAAGATGTCATGCCCAGCAGGGACAGGCGTATGGGTTGTGAAAATGGTGCCCGAGGCGACTAATTCCAGAGCGCTGTCGAAGTCCATGTCTTGGTTGATGTGTTCACGGCAACGTTCAAGGATATGAAAGGCGGCATGACCTTCGTTGATATGCCAGGCGCTGGGTTGGAGGCCCAGGGCACGGATGGCGCGAACGCCGCCGATGCCGAGGACGATTTCCTGCAGGATACGAGTATCGGAACCGCCGCCGTAGAGTTGATAGGTGATGGAACGATCCTGACGATTGTTTTCAGGGAGATCGCTGTCGAGCAGGTAGAGATCGATATGGCCCGCCTTGGCGCGCCAGAGTTTCAGACGAATTTTGCGTTCCGGTAATTCAATCTCAACATGGATCTCCTGCCCCTCGTCGTTGAGCGCCGGTTGTACGGGCAGGTCTGCGAAATTGGTCGGCATGTAATGGGCAATTTGCTGTCCCTGAGCGTCAATGGTCTGGGTGAAATAACCTTGACGATAGAGCATGCCAATCGCAACGAAGGGGATGCCGAGATCGCTGGCTGCCTTACAGTGGTCGCCTGCCAGAATGCCCAGGCCGCCCGAATAAATGGGCAGGCTTTCGTGAAAACCAAATTCGGCGCAGAAATAAGCGATCAGATCGCGTCCCGGCTGGAGCAGGGTGTCGGTCGTGGTCAGTTTGCGCGATCGATGATAAGCGTTATAGGCGGAGATGGCGCGCGTGTAATCTTCGATATAAATCGAATCCTGCGCGGCTTCGTCGAGGCGCGATTGGGCGACGCGACGCAAGAAAACTTTTGGATTATTGCTGCACGCACTCCACAGTTCAGTATCAAGCCGGGCAAAGAGGGAGCGGATTTGCCGGTCCCAGCTGTACATCAGGTCATTGGCGAGTTCTTCAAGACCTTTGAGTCGTTCGGGAATGATCGGTTGAACTTCAAGAGAGTAACGTGTGCCAGCCATGCTTTTTATTGATTCCGTTTTTCGCAGTGATGCTGCAAGTGTAAATTTAAAGAATAATTATACCAAGATGCAAGGTGCATCTGTGGTGATCGGTATCATTAATTTTGGGCAAGGCACAGCAAGTGCCTGGTGCCGGGAGAGAGAATCGAACTCTCATGATGTCACCATCACTGGATTTTGAGTCCAGCGCGTCTACCAATTCCGCCATCCCGGCGCGGGGAGGTGCGTAGTATAGCCGATTTGGCGCGATCGGCAAGTAGTGGATGGGGGTTAAAGATCCAACGCGGAGGCGCAGAGGAAAAACTCCAAAATAAACGGTTCGTTGATACCTGCCCTGTGGCTTCAATGATCCCCCAAGCATTGGCTCTTCTCCGCGCCTCTGCGCCTCCGCGTTGGATTTTACGCCTTGAATTTCCCCGCGAGCGATAACCTGCTACCATCGCCGCCCATGCAGCGCAGTGACTTTCATTTTGAGCTGCCGCCGGAGCTGATTGCCCAGCGGCCATTGGCGGAGCGTTGTGGCAGCCGCTTGCTGGTGCTGGACCATGGTTCGCATCAGCGTGTGGATCGTCAGTTCAGCGATATCGTCGATTTGCTCGCGGCGGGTGATTTGCTGGTATTCAACGATACCCGGGTGATCCCTGCACGACTGTTCGGCGTCAAGTTGAGCGGCGGCAAGATCGAGGTGCTGGTCGAGCGGGTCCTGAACGAACACGACGTGCTGGCGCAGATTCGGGCCAGTAAGTCTCCGAAACCGGGTTCGACATTGCAGTTGGACGGTGGCATCAGCGCCGAAGTGCGAGCCCGTCATGATGACTTATTCGAGCTACGGTTTCTTGATCCTCGGCCAGTGTTGGAGATTTTGGACGCCGCCGGACATGTCCCGCTGCCACCCTATATAGACCGGGCCGATGATACCCATGATCTCCAGCGTTATCAGACCGTCTACGCGCGGCGGCCTGGTGCGGTAGCAGCGCCCACCGCCGGGCTGCATTTCGATCAGCCCTTGCTTGATCGATTGCGCGACAAAGGGATCGAGTCGACTTTCGTCACCCTGCATGTGGGGGCGGGAACGTTCCAGCCAGTACGAGTTGATGACCTACAGCACCATCGGATGCACGCCGAGCGGGTCGAGGTTGGCGCCGAAACCTGTGCCGCTATCGAACGGACCCGGCAGCGCGGTGGCCGGGTGGTGGCGGTTGGCACGACTGCAGTACGGAGTTTGGAAGGGGCCGTGAGTGACGGCCAACTTAAACCGTTCCAGGGTGAGACGCGGCTTTTTATTACGCCGGGGTATCAGTTCCAGGTGGTCGATTGCCTGGTCACCAATTTCCATTTACCTGAATCGACCCTGTTGATGTTGGTCTGCGCCTTCGGGGGTTATGAATCAGTGATGGCGGCGTATCAACACGCAATCAGGCAGAGGTATCGCTTCTTCAGTTATGGTGATGCGATGTTTGTTACGAAACAAGCAATTTAAGCTGTCCGCCGGCCGTTTTTGATGTGCCGGTAGATATACCAGCCAATGGCTGCCGCCAGGATGACGCCGATCAATACGTCGAAGCGGTGAAAATAGACGCCTAATGTTTTCCAGTTTTCACCGAGTTTCATGCCGATCCACGCCAGCCCCCAGCTCCAGATGTATGATCCGGCGAAGGTGTAGACACAGAACCGTCCCAGCGCCATGCGGCTGATACCGGCAGGAAAGGCGATGAAGGTGCGGATTACCGGCAGCAGGCGGCCGATGAAAATAGTGATGTCGCCATGGCGCTGAAACCAGCGGTCGGCCAGTGCCAGGTCGTGATGCGACACGAGGACATAGCGGCCATATTTTTCCACCAGCGGCCGGCCGCCCTTCATACCGACGTAATAAGCCATCAGCGAGCCCAGCACACAGCCCACCGCCCCCGCCAGTGCCACGGCCCACAGCTCCATGGTCTGCATGTAAACCAGATAACCGGCGAACGGCATGATGATTTCGGAAGGCAGAGGGATGCATGCGCTCTCGATCGCCATCAGCAGCACAATGCCGCCGTAGCCCAAGTGTGAAATAGTGGCGATGATGAAGCCGGCGAGTACGGCAATAATTTTTTCAATCATTCTGCGTGTGCTTTCGGTAATAATTAATGTGCCGCGATTCTAGCATGTGAAGCTTACTGCTCTGTTATCAAGATCGGCAATACGCACACTGGATGACGAAATGAGGGTCACAGTGGGATAATGGCGCCCCCGTAGATTGGATAGCGAAAGACAAAATGCAGTTTGAACTATTAAAAACCGATGGTGCCGCCCGTCGCGGGCGTATGACTTTTGAGCGTGGCACAGTGGAAACGCCGGCCTTCATGCCCGTGGGGACCTATGGCACGGTGAAGGCGATGCTGCCGGAAGAACTGCGTGAGCTAGGTGCTGAAATTATCCTTGGCAACACCTTTCATCTGATGCTGCGCCCCGGCACCGAGGTGATCCGGGCCCACGGTGACCTCCACGATTTCATGAACTGGCAGGGGCCGATCCTGACCGATTCCGGCGGCTTTCAGGTGTTCAGCCTGGGCGAGATCCGCAAAATCAGCGAAGAAGGGGTGAGTTTTCGCTCGCCGGTCAATGGCGATGCCGTCTTCCTCGACCCCGAGACCTCGATGGCAGTACAGCGGGCGCTGGGCTCCGACATTGTCATGATCTTTGATGAATGTACCCCGTATCCGGCCACTGAGCAGCAGGCGCGCGAGTCGATGGAACTATCCCTGCGCTGGGCCAAGCGTTCAAAGGCCGCTCACGGCGATAACCCGGCCGCCTTGTTCGGCATCGTGCAAGGGGGGATGTATCCACCGCTGCGCTCGGTTTCCATCGCCGGGCTGCGTGAAATCGGTTTTGACGGTTATGCCATCGGTGGTCTCTCCGTGGGTGAGACTGAGGCTGAGCGGGTCATGATCCTCGACCACCTCATGCCCGAGATGCCGGAGGACCGGCCCCGTTACCTGATGGGGGTGGGCAAGCCGGAGGATATCGTCGAGGCGGTACGGCGCGGCATCGACATGTTCGATTGCGTGATGCCGACCCGCAACGCCCGCAACGGCCATCTGTTTGTCCACGGCGGGGAGATCCGCATCCGCAATGCCCGTTATCAAAGCGATACCCGGCCCCTGGATGAAAACTGCAGTTGTTACACCTGCCGCCACTACAGTCGCGCTTATCTGCGACATCTGGACAAGTGCAATGAAATCTTGGGCGCCCACCTGAACAGCATCCACAACCTCTACTATTATCAGGAACTGATGAAGGGCTTGCGGCAGGCAATCGCTGCCGGGCAACTGGAGGCATTTATCAAAGACTTTTATGCCCGTCGCAGCCAAGGCCGGGAAGCTGTGGCATAATGACGGCCTTTCACGGGGACGCTGTTCCCCGCGCTGGGAATAATCGATAAAACATAAGGAAGGGGTAAGCCATGAGTTTTCTGATTTCCGATGCCTGGGCACAACAAGCACCCGCAGCGGGCGGTGAAGCTGGCCTGATCAATTTTGTATTTCTGATCGTAATTTTCATTATTTTCTATTTCCTGTTGCTGCGCCCGCAGATGAAACGCGCCAAGGAGCACAAGAAAATGTGTGAATCATTGTCCAAAAACGATGAAGTGGTGACCAATGGTGGCGTTGTCGGCCGCGTAAGTAAAGTCGATGACAACTTCATTTCGTTGGAAGTAGCGGAGGGTGTTACGATGCAAGTGCAAAAATCCGCCATTGCGTCATTACTGCCCAAGGGCACATTCAAGAGCTAATCATCCTCCGGATTTAAGATCGGGATCTTAAACGCATGCATAATCAATATCCGTGGTGGAAAAATCTGCTGATCGTCATCATAGTTGCGGCGGGCACACTCTATGCCGTGCCCAATCTTTATGGCGAAGATCCGGCGCTGCAAATTTCTGCGAGTCATGGCGGTGGTCTCAATGCTGCGGCTGTTGATGATATACGGGCGCGCCTGAAGCAAATGGGGATTACCCCCAAGTCGATTGAGTCTGAACCCCGTGGCTTGATTGTGCGTTTCGCCAATACTGAAGATCAGTTTTTGGCGCGGGATAATTTGAATCAAGATCTGGCCGGCGACTATGTTATTGCGCTTAATTTAGTGCCAGCGACGCCAGGCTGGCTGGGTGCAATCCGCGCCAAGCCTATGTATCTCGGTCTTGATTTGCGCGGTGGTGTGCACTTTCTGCTGGATGTCGATACCGAAGCGGCCATTGGTCTGGCCGAGGAACGGTATGTTGAAGAATTTCGCGTTTTGTTGCGTGATAAGAAAACGCGTTATCTTACCATTGGCCGTAGTAGCAGGGGTTTAGAACTCAAATTCCGCGAGGCTGCCGAGCGTGATAAAGCGCTTGAGTTGCTGAAGACTCAATATCGCAATCTGATCCTGGCTACGGAAGATAGCGATGGAACTTATTATGTCACTGGGCAGATCAGCGAACAGGAAAAGCGCGAAACGCGAAAATTTGCCGTGCAGCAAAACGTCACCACGCTGCGTAATCGCGTCAATGAACTGGGCGTTGCCGAGCCGGTGATCCAGCAGCAGGGTGAGAGTCGCATCGTGGTGCAGTTACCGGGTGTACAGGATACCGCTCGCGCCAAGGAAATCCTTGGGGCCACGGCAACACTGGAATTTCGGATGGCTGACGACACCCATACCGTGCAGGATGCGCTGCAAGGGCGCGTCCCAGCGGGTGCCAGGTTATACAAAGAGCGTAATGGTCAACCGGTGTTGCTCAAGAACCGGATCATTATCACGGGCGATGCCATTATTGATGCCTCTTCGGGCATCGATCAGCGCGATGGCAGTGCCGCAGTATTCATCAGTCTTGATGGCAAGGGCGCCAACAAGATGTATGACACCACCAAGGAAAATGTCGGCAAGCTGATGGCGGTGGTGTTTATCGAGACCAAGATCGATACCCAAACGATCGACGGTCAACAGGTCAAGACCAAACGCAAGGTGGAAGAAGTCATCAGCCTGGCACAAATTCGCGAGCCCTTTAGCAAACGTTTCCAGATCACAGGTCTGGACAATCCTGAAGAAGCCCGCGATCTGGCCTTGTTGTTGCGTGCCGGTGCGCTCTCGGCGCCAATCGAAATTATCGAGGAACGCACCGTCGGCCCGAGCCTGGGTGCGGAGAATATCGCCAAGGGCTTTAATTCAACGCTGATCGGTTTCGCCGTCATTGCTCTGTTCATGGCGATTTATTACCGCTTTTTCGGGGTGTTGGCCGGCATATCCTTGTTCGTCAATATCGTGTGCCTGATCGCGATCCTGTCGCTGTTGCAGGCGACGCTGACCTTGCCGGGTATTGCCGGTATTGCGCTCACGGTAGGCATGGCGATCGACAGTAATGTCTTGATCTTTGAGCGTATCCGCGATGAAATGCGGGCAGGGTCGTCACCGCAGGCCGCGATTTATGCGGGTTATGATCGTGCCTGGAACACCATTTTCGACTCGAACGTCACTATATTCATCGCCGGTCTGGCGCTGTTTCTGCTCGGTTCGGGACCGGTGCGCGGATTTGCAGTGGTGTTGTGTATCGGCATCCTGACCTCGATGTTCAGCGCCGTGCTCGTCTCGCGTGCTTTGGTCAATGTGATCTACGGTCAACGTAAGTTGACCAAGCTGAAGATTTAACTGGGAGTAAGCACATGGAATTTTTCCCCGTAAGGAGTGATATCCCGTTCATGAAGTTTGCCGGGATCACGGCGGTGATTTCGGCAGTGACATTTGTTCTTGCGGTGGCAGCGCTGACAGTTCGTGGTCTGAATCTCAGTATCGATTTCACGGGAGGTACCGTGATGGAGATGCATTACGAACAGGCCGCAGACGCGCAACAGATTCGAGCTACTCTGGAGAATAACAACTACCACGATGTGACCGTGCAGAATTTTGGTACGGCGCGTGATGTGCTCATCCGGTTGCCACTGCAAGGCGATGTCTCTTCGGCCCAACAGAGCCAGAATGTGCTCAATGTGCTCCGGCAGCTTGAGCCCACTGTTGAATTGCGGCGCGTTGAATTCATCGGCCCGCAGGTTGGAAAGGAATTGTACGAGAGTGGGGGGTTGGCACTGTTGTTGGTTTGTGCCGGGATTATGGCTTATCTGGCGTTGCGTTTTGAGTGGCGCTTCGCGGTGGCAGCGATCATTGCAAATATGCACGACGTGGTGATTATTCTTGGCTGTTTCGCCCTGTTTCAATGGGAATTTTCAATCACCGTGTTGGCGGGTGTGCTCGCGATTTTAGGTTACTCGGTGAATGAATCAGTGGTTGTGTTCGACCGGATACGCGAAAACTTTCGCAAGATGCGCAAGGCATCGGTGTCGGAGGTGATCGATAACGCCATCACCCGCACCATGTCCCGTACCGTGATCACGCACTTAATGACGCAGCTGATGGTGTTTTCCATGCTGTTGTTCGGCGGTGCAACCTTGCACTACTTTGCGCTGGCGTTGACCATCGGTATTTTGTTTGGCATCTATTCTTCGGTGCTCGTTGCCAGTCCGATTGTGATGTGGCTGGGTATTTCGCGGGAGAATCTGATGCCGGTGCAGCAAGAAGGTGCCAAACTCGATACGCGGCCCTAGAAGTTAGTGTAAATACCTCTCATAAAAAAACCCGCTGCGGCGGGTTTTTTTGTTTAGTGGTTTTCAGCCACGAGATGCTGCCGCGTCTTCTGTGTCCCCATGGTGTGAACTTCAATGCGGCTGCGGCCGCTGCGCTTGGCGCGATACATCGCCATGTCGGCGCGCTTGATTAACTCATCTGGAGTTTCACCCGGACTGTAGAGCGCGATCCCGGCGGAAAAGGTGGGTGTCGTAATTGCAACACCGCTATCCATGACGTACTTTGACTCGGAGATGCGCTGTTTGACCTTATCCAGGGCGCTGAAGGCGCCATCGATGTCGGTGTTCGGCATCAAGACGGCAAACTCTTCGCCACCATAACGGGCCACGGTATCGTGGTGGCGGAATACGGCGAGGATGTGCTGCGAAAAATGCTTGAGCACGGCATCGCCGGCGGCATGGCCGTACTTATCATTGATGGGTTTGAATTCATCCAGATCGATAATCGCCAATGCCAGCGGTGTGCCATAGCGCTGAGCACGCATCACTTCATCTTCCATCCGTTGCAATAAGGCGCGACGATTGGGGAGTGATGTCAATTCATCGGTAATACTGAGGCGATGCACGCGTGCTAGCTCTTCAGACAGATGTTCGCTCGATAGTTCGATATCTTCCAGCTTGCGATGGATGGAATCAAACTTGGTCACCAAATCCTGATGCGATTTGATCAGGTTGCCACATTGGCGCAGATAAGTATCGCGAATGGCGCTAACTTCCTGTGTGGTATCGACCTGGCTTAATGCATCCATTGTGTTACGCAGCAGATCTGCCAGTTCATGATTGAGTACAATTGCGTGATGGACTTGTTCGCCGAGACATTCCTGGATGAGTTGGATATTGTCCCGTGTCTTATCAATGTGAGGGACCGGGCAAAAAGGAATCGCATCCTCTCCCGTGACCACGGCGGTGCTCGGCGCGAAAGAATTTTTCGCGGGCGCTGTTTGTTTAATACTTTCGCTAATGTGTTCTACCGTGCTGGCGGGCAGTGGAGTGTCGAATTGACTGACGACGGCGGCCATGGCTTGCTTTAGCGCGGCTGTTTCCGAATGGTTCAATTTGCGTTGTTCATTGAGCAGCTGTTTGAGCTGCTGATAAACGGATTCGAGTTGTTCCGGATTCAGGTTAGGGGTGATGCTGATCTGTAGCAGATGCAGATCGACCCGCAACGGGGAACCCACAGGTAATGCCTCAGTGAGTGCGCCGATCAGATCTTGCTGCAAACGACAATGCAAGAGATCCGCACGCTGATGTTGAGATTCAATCTCAACAAGGGTGCGATCGATGTGGCGAAGTACGCTGCTACCCGTCTGAGTCGTACCCAGGACATCCAGAATCCGCAGGATGCGGTCACGTCCTGAATTCGAAGGGTGTGTTGTTGGTGCTGCCAAAGTGCCACCTCGTAAGCCGCACTGCTTTGTTGTTGCCCGAGGTCCGTTCGGGTGATCCCTGTTCCTGCAAATACAACGTTGACAAATCAGCCCGAACTTTATTCTCTATCCTCTAAAAAACCATTAACTACAGCATGCGTGGTGACTGGCAATAGTCGTGGCGCTAAAAATGAATTAAAATTATATGGTTATTGTTTTATTATTGGGAGCATGTTTTTGAAAGCGATAATAAGCATTTCATGGAATGCTTGTAAAGCATAAACATTTCTTCCCTCTTGGTTTTTCAGTTTTTGCACAATAACCTATCGATTTGTAAGTATATCAGAATGCAGAAAGCTCTGGAATCAGGTATCCTTATTCACTTTTTTTAAGGCATCAACCAGCGGAGAGTAGGCCTAGCCATGTACACCAAGGATATGACCGTAGCGGCGTTTGACCCAGAACTGTGGGGCGCCATGGAACAGGAGCGCGTCCGGCAGGAGCAGCACATCGAATTGATCGCTTCCGAGAATTACGCCAGCCCACGGGTACTCGAGGCCCAGGGGTCAGTGCTGACCAACAAATATGCGGAAGGTTACCCCGGTAAGCGCTACTACGGGGGTTGCGAATATGTGGATATTGCCGAACAGCTGGCCATCGACCGGGTGAAGCAGTTGTTTGGTGCCGATTACGCCAACGTCCAGCCGCATTCCGGCTCTCAGGCCAATGCCGCAGTCTACATGGCCCTGCTCAATCCAGGCGATACCGTGATGGGCATGAGTCTGGCCCATGGTGGACATTTGACCCATGGCGCCAAGGTCAATTTCTCCGGCAAGATCTATAATGCGGTTCAATACGGCCTCAACGAGAAGACCGGCGAGATCGACTATGATCAGGCCGAGGCTCTGGCCAAGGAACATAAGCCGAAGATGGTGGTGGCCGGTTTTAGCGCTTATTCCCGAGTTGTGGATTGGCAACGCTTCCGTGAAATTGCCGATAGCGTGGGTGCCTATCTGATGGTGGATATGGCCCACGTCGCCGGGTTGATCGCCGCCGGGGTTTACCCGAGCCCGGTCAAGATCGCTGATGTCACCACCTCAACCACGCACAAGACGTTGCGTGGCCCTCGTGGCGGGATCATCCTGGCCAAGGCCAATCCTGAGATCGAAAAAAAGCTTAATTCAATGATTTTCCCTGGTACCCAAGGTGGCCCCTTGATGCATGTCATCGCTGCCAAGGCAGTGGCTTTTAAGGAGGCCCTGGAGCCTTCTTTCAAGGATTATCAGCGGCAGGTGGTGGTCAATGCCCGGGCGATGGCCAAGGTGTTCATCGAGCGCGATTACGATGTGGTGTCGGGTGGTACGGACGATCACTTGTTCCTGGTCAGTTTTATCAAGCAAGGTCTGACCGGTAAGGATGTCGATGCCTGGCTCGGTAGTGCCCACATTACTGTTAACAAGAATGCAGTGCCTAATGATCCGCAATCACCGTTTGTGACCAGCGGTATTCGCATCGGCACGCCGGCGATTACCACCCGTGGCTTTAATGAAGCCGATTCCAAAGCGTTGGCAGGATGGATCTGCGACATTATCGATGCCCGTGGTAATGCCGAGGCGATCGCCAAGGTCAAGGCCAGGGTGGCGGAGATCTGTCGCCGCCTGCCGGTGTATCAGGGCTAGGCGGGGTATAGAGAGGGCGAGGAGCGACGATGCGCTGTCCGTTTTGCGGTGCGGCTGATACCAAGGTCATTGACTCGCGCCTCGCCAATGAGGGTGATAACGTGAGGCGGCGGCGCGAATGTTTAACTTGCGCCGAACGCTTCACCACCTTCGAATCCGCCGAGCTGAGCATGCCACGTGTGGTGAAGCAGGATGGCAGCCGTCAGCCCTTCGTCGAAGAAAAGCTCCGTTCCGGGATGTTGCGGGCGCTGGAAAAACGCCCGGTCGATACCGATGCGGTAGAACAGGCATTACACAAGATCAAGCACCGGTTGCGTGCCACGGGTGAACGAGAAGTCCCCTCGCGTCTGCTGGGCGAGTGGGTGATGGAAGCGCTGGCCGAGTTGGACCAAGTCGCCTATATCCGTTTTGCTTCGGTTTACCGCAGCTTTGAAGATGTAAGCGAATTCCGCGAGGCGATCGAACGTCTGGAGAAAGAACCATCGGCACAATTGAAGAAACAGCAGATTTCCTTGTTGCCGGGCGAGGATACGGCGCCTGCGCCGGAAAAAATCCAACGCGGAGACGCGGAGACGCGGAGTTAATGCAGAGTGGTCGCGTGCATTGGTGTATTTTAAATTTTCTCCTGAGAACGCGCTTGCAAGATAACATGCTAACAAAGCTGGAGTGTCAACAGTTCGGTGAGATGCCAAATTGAAGTCCCATTTTTTCTTTTACCTGGGTTTTCTCTGCGTCTTTGCGCCTCAGCGTTGGAATTTTTTAGGTGTAATCCTTTCCCATGACCGCATTTTCCGCAGATGATTACCGTTACATGGCGCGAGCGCTGGAGCTTGCCGCGCGCGGAATCAATACGACGCATCCTAATCCCCGCGTCGGTTGTGTCATCGTCAAGGATGGCAGGGTCGTAGGTGAGGGTTGGCATGAACGTGCGGGTGAATCTCATGCCGAGATATTTGCGTTACGTGAAGCAGGGGTGTGGGCGCACGGCGCGACAGTATATGTCACCCTTGAACCGTGCAGCCATCATGGTCGCACACCACCTTGTACCGAGGCATTAACGGCGGCTGAAGTGGCGCGGGTGGTGGTGGCGATGGAAGACCCGTTTCCGCAAGTGGCCGGCCGTGGTGTGGCGCAGTTGCGGGCAGCGGGCATTGACGTTGAGATTGGTTTGTTGGCGGAACAAGCGTCGGCGCTGAATGCCGGATTTATCAGCCGCTGTCGCCGCGAGCGTCCTTTTGTGCGCTGCAAGTTGGCGATGAGTCTTGATGGTCATACCGCGCTGGCGTCGGGCGTGAGTCAATGGATCAGCAGTGATGCCGCCCGTCAGGATGTGCAACGGTTACGGGCATCAAGTGCGGCAATTTTAAGCAGTATCGAAACGGTTTTGGCGGATGATCCGTTGCTTGATGTGCGGTTACCAGAGGTGACGCGGCAACCGGTACGGGTGATTGTAGATAGCCGTTTGCGTTTGCCGTCAACGGCAAAACTGTTTTCGGTGTCGGGTGAAATCTGGGTGGGTTGCGCCGAGGCTGACTCAGGCCGCAAAGGAGCGTTGATCAAGGCAGGTGCCAGCATCATCGAAACCGGTTACGATCATAGTGGCCGCCATCTGGATTTGACACGTTTGTTGCAGGAATTGGCGCGGCGCGAAATTAACGATTTGCTGGTTGAAGCCGGCCCCGCCCTGAACGGCGCCTTGTTGGCGGCGGGATTGGTGGATGAGATTATTTTGTACATGGCACCGCATTTGTTGGGACAAACGGCGCGCCCGTTGTTTCATTTGCCGGTGATTGAGCAAATGACACAACGTGTCGCGCTGGAAATTCTGGATGTGCGGATGGTAGGGCAGGATTTGCGGTTGACGGCACGGCCTGTGCAGTGAGTTAACCGTTAAAACCCAAAAATCCGACGCGGAGGCGCAAAGACGCAGAGATGTTAGAAAGATTCAGCCCTTGAGTTGCTTTTCTCCGCGTCTTTGCGTCTCTGCGTTAGATTTTTTGTTTTAAGGAAAGTAAGCATCATGTTTACCGGCATTATCGAACAAACGGGAACCATTGCCACGATTACTGCCAAAGGCGCTGATCGCCGTTTGCGCATAGACGCGCCGGCGTTGGGTCTTTCCGATATCGCATTGGGGGATAGCATTGCGGTGGATGGTGTTTGCCTGACGGCAGTGGCGCATGATGCCGTTGGTTTTGCAATGGACGTATCGGCGGAATCATTGAGTCGCACCACGATCGGTGAGTTTACTGTCGGTCGGCGTGTCAATCTGGAAAAGGCATTAACACCGACCACACGTTTAGGTGGCCATCTGGTCAGCGGCCATGTGGATGGCGTGGGAGTGATTGAGCGGCGTGAAGCAGTCGGTGAGTCGATCCGTTTCACTATCCGCGTGCCGGACGCCTTGGCCAAATATATTGCGGTCAAAGGTTCAATTTGTGTCGATGGCGTCAGTTTGACCGTGAATGCCGTTGATGGCGCCTGTTTTGAAATGAATATCATTCCGCACACGGCAACGCTGACGACCATCGGCGAATATACCGTTGATCGACGCGTGAATATTGAGGTCGATATCATCGCCCGTTATCTTGAGCGTTTATTGCTGGGTGAACGTGCAGCGCAACCAGGGCAAACAGGCGTGAGTCTGGAATTATTACGCGCGCATGGTTATCTCAAGGATTGAATCGCGATGAAACTGAATACCGTTGAAGAAATCATCGCTGACATCCGCCAGGGTAAAATGGTGGTGCTGATGGATGATGAAGATCGCGAAAATGAGGGCGATCTGGTGATGGCGGCGCAATGTGTGCGGCCGGAAGATATCAATTTCATGGCGCGTTATGCACGTGGTTTGATTTGCCTGACGTTAACGCGTGAACGTTGTGAGCAATTGCGGTTGCCACTGATGGTGGCGGATACCAATGCCAAACATGCCACCAACTTCACGGTTTCGATCGAGGCAGCGCAGGGCGTGACCACAGGCATTTCTGCTGCGGATCGTGCAACGACGGTGCAAGCGGCGGTAAATCCCAGTGCCAAGCCGGAAGACATTGTGCAGCCGGGACACATCTTCCCGTTGATGGCGCAACAGGGGGGCGTTTTGACGCGCGCCGGACATACCGAGGCCGGTTGTGATTTGGCGAGGCTGGCGGGGTTTGAGCCGGCATCGGTGATTATCGAAATCCTCAATGACGATGGCAGCATGGCGCGACGGCCACAACTGGAAGTCTTTGCCCGCGAGCATGGGCTGAAGTTGGGAACGGTCGCCGATTTGATTCAATATCGATTGCGTCATGAGCGTACGGTTGAGCGCGTGGCCGAGTGTAATCTGGCGACGGAGTATGGCGAGTTTCATTTATATGCCTATCAGGATTATGTCGATCAAGGTTTGCATCTGGCCCTGGTTAAAGGGCGGGTTGAGGGCGAGGCGCCAGTGACGGTGCGGGTGCATCTGACCGATACGATGAGCGATCTCATTGGCGCGCAGCGCGGCGATTGCGGGATGCCGCTGAAGGTGGCTATGGAACACATTACCAATGAGGACAATGCCGTCGTGGTCTTGCTGCGGCGGCAGGAAAAACCGGATGAGCTGGTGCGCCGTATCCGTGACTATCAGCTCCAGGATCGCGGGGTAACCCTGCCGCGGCCGCCCCAGGTCGTAGACCTGCGCAGTTATGGGGTCGGGGCACGGATCCTGGCTGACCTTGGGGTGCGCCGGATGAGGGTGGTCGGGGCGCCGCGTAAGCTCCACGGTTTGCCCGGATTTGGCCTGGAAGTAGTGGAATATATTCAGGACAGTTAGAATAGCGGCCGCTATATCATTGGCGTAGAAATTGATAGCTCGCCGAAATACTCTCTCTCCCTCAGGGAGAGGGTTGGGGTGAGGGGATCAATAATGAGATAATGTTTTGTAGCCTGGGTTAAGCGATAGTGCAACCCAGGGGTGACGGAGAGCGAAGTTTGGCGACATCCCGGAATTCGCATTGAAAGGATAAAAAATGCACGAAGTTAATCGGATCGAAGGTGATTTCAATGCCACAGGGGCACGGTTTGCCATTGTCGCCAGCCGCTTTAACAGCTTCGTGGTCGATCATCTGATCGCCGGTGCCATCGATTGCCTGGTGCGCCATGGCGTCAAGGTCAAGGACATCGATCTGATTCACGTTCCGGGGGCTTTTGAATTGCCCTTGGCCGTACAACGTGTGGCTCAGAAAAAGAAACACGACGCTATCATCGCTATTGGTGCGGTGATTCGGGGTGGTACACCACACTTTGAATATGTGGCTGGAGAGGCTGTCAAAGGTGTTTCTAGCGCGGCATTGCAATTTAATGTGCCGGTCGCGTTTGGCGTCTTGACCGTCGATACCATTGAGCAGGCGATTGAGCGTTCCGGTACCAAGGCCGGAAATAAAGGTGTCGAAGCCGCAATGTCGGCCATTGAAATGGTCAATGTTTTGCGGAAAGTGGATTCACTGTAAGCATTGCTGACACAGCAACGCTACTCATCGTTGGAGAATTTTTTTGAGTCGTTCCCGTTCCAAAGCGCGACATTGCGCGGTGCAGGCCATCTATCAATGGCAAGTGACCGGCAATGATCTTGTTGAAATCTTCGAGCAATTTCTGGTCGAGCGCAATATGGGCAAGGTCAGCATCCCTTATTTCAAGGACCTGCTCTATGGCGTCGTTACGCATCTGGATCAACTGGATACGTGTCTGCAAGCCTATCTTGATCGCTCCGTCGAGGAAGTCGATGGGGTTGAGCGCGCCGTGTTGCGCATGGGGGCGTACGAGCTGATGTTTAAGCCGGAAGTGCCTTATCGCGTTGCCATCAATGAGGCATTGGAGGCGGTGAAGGTCTTCGGCGCCGAGCAGGGTTTTAAATACGTCAACGGTGTCCTGGATAAAGTAGCGCAACAAGTCCGGGCAGTGGAAATTCAGAGTTCGGCAAAATCCAAATCCAAGTAATCATCGTCACAACATAATGTAGAGTGGGTTAGGTGGCCCTAAGCCCACCACCCCACCCCTTCGGGAGGAGGAGAGTTTCTCTCCCCTCCTTGGATAAGGGTGAGGAGGGAGAGAAAAAGGTCCAGTGGACCTTTTTCCCGACGAACGGGTGCGCACGCGCACCCCGGGCGGGATGTGGACGCGAAGCGGAAGGGGTGGTTGAAACCGCCGACAGAGTAACGTGTATTTCTTTCTCGTCGTACCTTGTATAAATGCCGATGTATTCAGCGCGAAAGCAGGAAGGGGATCAAAAAGCTTTATGGCCTTGACCGAATTCGGCTTGATCGAACGCTTCTTCAAGCAGCAACGTGTTCAACGCAGCGATGTTGATTTAGGTATCGGTGATGACGCCGCGTTGGTCACAGTGCCCGCAGGTCAGCAGCTGGTGGTGGCGATTGATACTCTGGTTGCCGGTGTTCATTTCCCAGTGGATACATCTCCTGCGCACATCGGTTATAAATCCCTGGCCGTCAATCTCAGCGATCTGGCAGCGATGGGGGCGGAGCCAGCATGGGCGACTTTGGCGCTGACCTTGCCAGAATCCAATGCCGATTGGCTGGCAGCCTTTGCCGCCGGATTTTTTGAGCTGGCGGAACGTTACCAGCTGCAACTTATTGGCGGAGATACCTGCCGTGGCCCGCTCACAGTATCCGTGCAAATTGCGGGTCTGGTGCCGACGGGGCAGGCGTTGATGAGGTCAAAGGCCAATATAGGCGATTTGATCTTTGTGACCGGGCAGATAGGTGATGCCGGAATAGGATTGAAATTGCGGCTTGATTTGGACCGCGGACATCCTGCCCGCAAGATCGAAAACGCTGCCTATTTCATCGAGCGTCTTGAAAAACCTCAGCCGCGAATCGATGCCGGATTGGCCCTCAGGGGGTTGGCCACGGCCGCGATCGATGTCTCCGACGGTCTGGCGGCGGATCTGGGGCACATCTTGGAAGCGAGCGGGGTTGGCGCAGTCATAAATCTGGAACAGCTACCCGTCGCCACTGAGCTGAAGAAAAACGGTGACGCCTGGTGGCAGATGGCCATCAGCGCCGGTGACGATTACGAATTGTGCTTTACCGCATCCGCTGACCAGCGACAAGAAGTAGAACAAGCCATGCAGCGCATCGGCTGTCCCTGCGCCTGTATCGGCCAGATTGAATCGAAACCGGGCCTACGGTTACATCTGGCAGGCCGGGATCAGAAACTTGCTGTAACGGGGTATCAACACTTTGGCAGCTAACTTACCCACGCCACATTGGCGCAATCCGATTCATATCCTCGCCTTTGGTTTTGGCGCCGGCGTCATGCCCAAGGCGCCAGGCACGTGGGGGACTATAATCGCATTGCCCATTTACTTCGCGCTTGCGGGCTTGCCGATGATGTTTTATCTGGCTGTCGTCGCCCTGATGTTTGTATTCGGAATTTGGATTTGCCACACCACTGCCCGCGATCTCAACGTGCATGACCATCCCGGTATCGTCTGGGATGAAATTGTCGGTTATTTAATCACCATGATTGCAGTTCCCGTGGAAGGCTGGTGGTGGCTGATGGGGTTTGTATTATTTCGCTTGTTTGATATCACCAAACCTTTTCCCATTCGCCAACTCGATCGCCAAGTGAAAGGCGGCTTTGGCATTATGGTCGATGATGTTGTCGCGGCACTTTATGCGGCATTGGTGTTGCAGTTGATCATTCGGCTTCTGTAGTCACAAGACGTTGGGGAGAAGGTTCAGCTATCCCCTCTCTGCATTACTCAATAAAGTTTAGTCTATTAATCAGAGGTTCTCAGGCAGTAATCAATCTATTTGAAATATCACATTAGTAATCTTGCTGATCCTGCTCCTGCACCAAGTCATGCCTGGATAATGAACTGTATCGGGCTATACTGGATAAATACACGTTTTCTGAAAACACTAAAAGATTATTAGGGGATGGCTTCAATAAATGGAGATATATAAGTCTTAAAAGAAATCAACAATCAGAAATAACGGGAGGAAATATTTTATGAAATCGATCGGAATATTGGGCACCGCGTTTTTGGCAACCACACTGGCGGCCTGTGGTGGGGGAGGGGAAGCGGAACCAAGGGTTGGTTCTGCCCCGGCCTCTACATCCGCTGTCTCGCTGACCAGCAACAATGCCGCAACTGCAGCTGGCGTGGCCTACTCCGCAGGGAGTGGAGGAAAAAATACGGGGGGCAGCAACTTGGTCGCAAGTCTCTCTGGTCCATCTGATGAAAGTACCCATTTCAACCTGCGCGGTTTGGTTCATCAAAATGTCATGAAGGCGCTGGCGCAGAAAAATCAGCTTACTCCTAATACGGCAAGAGCAGTTATTTCGCTTCCTGTGATGAATTGCCCTGGTGGTGGTACGCGCAATACTGGCTGGGATGATAAAGATACACCGGATATGGGGGATGATATAGTTACTATAATTGAGAATAACTGCATTGAGGATGGCGTAAAAACTAATGGCTCGGTGACAATCGCATTCACTTCGGTGACGGGTGATCTTACTGTGGGTGGAGCATGGTCCTATGCCGCTAAGACAACATACAGCAACTTTGTGTGGACTGAGGCGGGAGAAAACACAACAATGAATGGTGCGGCCGCAATCACAATGTCCACCTCGGATAATGTGTTGTTCAAATTTGAATTCTCTGCGCTAGCAGGCGGAGATACGTTTACTATTAGCGATAGTTCAGACACCATTCAGTTGATCGATTTCGCTATCACTGGCACTGATAACGACAACACTACCGAATATATCTTTGCACTTGATGGGAAGATGGCCAGCGTTAAGCTGGGTGGTTCGGTAACTGCTAAGACAACCGCGCCATTTATGGGGCTTGGTGTGAATGATCCGAGTAGTGGTGTAATGGTGCTTACCGGTGCGAATAACACGAAGATCACCATGACAACTATTGATTCGACGAATGTCCGGTTGGAAACGGATTCAAATGGCGACGGCATCGTTGACGATACTAAAACGGTGACCTGGAATTCACTGTAATGTTCATTTCCAAGTGGCTAACCAACAAATCCACCATTGGCGGGTTTGTTGGTTTTTTGTTAAGGAGGTATCGGGACAGCCAGAGATATAAAGTCAGGTTCTGATTTTTGAGGCGCTAAGAAGGCAGCGAAAAAAGCAGTAATTTCCGAATATTCAATGAATGTATTAGGGTTTGAGGCCCATTGGTGTTATTATCATTAGTGTTGTTTTTTCCTCAATCCGGCGCCAGCGTAAATAGTACGCCCAATATCTCCTGTTCTTTCAATATTGCCGGAGTATTTATTTCACATGTCATGTGCTCACATTAGGAGCTGATCGTATGGAAGGTATCAGTGATATAAAAATTGTGGGCCTGGATGAGCGGCGTCAGCCACGTGTCAGGAAAGAGCCCTATATCGACCTCTACTTCAAGCTCTCTCATAAAGCCCCCGCCGACTGGTGCCAAAACTTTAATGACATGCTGGCCAAACATGGGTCATCGCCAAAAATAAAACCGGCCGAAGGCGTGTTCATAGAAACCTGGGTTAGATCGCCTGATGAAATTGTCAGTCACCTGGAACTGCTCAAGAAAAAAGTGGCTGAATGTAGCTTGGCCTATATCGAAAAGATTCGGCAGCAGCAGGCGCGTGGATTAGAGGATGGCGATGCGCTGCAGAACGAAACAGGTGAGCAAGGCCGACTCAATAAAATAGTCGCTGGTTTAATCTTCGAAAGCAATTAATGTCTATAACCTAAGAGATACACAAATGCGTAAAGCGATCATTAGCCAGGAAAGACCAGATAATTCCGCTGCCGCCAACCATCGCCAGTGGCTTGATATCGAATCGTTGGCGCAGGTTGAGTTGACATCCGAAGACCCGAATTATCCCATAGAGTTATCTCTGTTGTCAGAAAGCGAACAGAGCTGGCGTGCGCAACACCCGGGCAGACAGACCATCCGTTTACGTTTTGATCAGCCGCAAACGATCAGTACCATTCATTTGGTATTTGAAGAAAATGAACGCGAACGTACGCAGGAATTTTTATTGCGCTGGTCAGCAGGTGAAAGTGGAGTGTATCAGGAGATTGTGCGTCAGCAATATCATTTCAGTCCGCCAAATTGCAGTTGCGAGCTTGAACACTACAGTGTGGATCTTAAAGGAGTGATAGCGTTGGAATTGATGATTATTCCGGACATCAGCAGGGGAGATGCACGCGCCTCACTGAAACAGTTTCGTCTGGCCGGTTAATATCAGATCAATGCTGGTGTTCTTCGAGGAAGTTAAAGGTCTGGCGAGAATGGATGTGGCAATAAAAAAAGGGTGCCAGCGGCACCCTTTCCGAGGAACTAATTGGAACTAATCACATCGTAACAACGTTAGCTGCTTGCAGGCCCTTAGGGCCGCGCTCGGTTTCGTAAGAAACCTTTTGGCCTTCGTCCAGACTTTTGTAACCATTGCCGACAATAGCGCGGAAGTGAACGAACACATCTGCTCCGCCATCGTCCTGAGTAATAAAACCAAAGCCTTTATCGGCATTGAACCACTTAATCGTACCCGTTAATTTAGACATGATGTCTCCTGAAGAATAGTTTAATAAAATTTGTAAACGTACCGTGAAGCAAGCGGGACGAATTACTTAATAATGACAAGCAAGCAGAGAGTGAAGAGCTTCAGGACAGCAGGACTTAGTAAGTAAGAAGTGGTGTAGCGAAGTATTTCAGGCTCAAATTGTTGTAATAAAGTAGGTCTGTATCACAGGCCTTGATGCATACTATAACAGGTTTTGCGGGAATGTATAGTAATATTTTTGTCCGGCGACTGAGGTTAATGCGGGGCCTCGCATTTTATAGCCCTCGACATATTTTCAATCGGCTCCCTTTCCTGGTTGTCGATGTTTTAAGTCCTCGGCCCATTTCGCGTAGCATTCCGGCGTTGTTTCAATAACCTGGACAGCCTTGGCATGTTCGTTCGTGGTGCGGATCGTGTCCTTCATGATCGCGATTTCAGTGATTTCCCTTGGCGATTGTTTGGTAGAAACATGTCTATCGTTAAATACAGTGTAATAAGCGATTAAACCAATTTATCATGCTCTCGCTGTTGTAATGTGCATTATTGTCAAGCGATAGGTGGCGCGCGGATATTGAGTATTCAAAATAAAAACACAGACCGGATGGCAATCGGTGTTACTATCGAAGTAGGTATATTCCCCGGTGCCAGTGCCGGAGTTGGCATGTCCGTTCTAAATTTGGCCCTTATCTGCCTGTAAATCACGATGCTTACAGATGAGTGTAAGTCTTGCAATGACATACTTTCCAAGAAGGCGGTGCAATGGGTATTAAAGGCACTTATGGTGATCCAAGGTTAATGTCGAAGCTGGCCAATTATCGTATGCCGTTTGGGAAGCATTTTAATGTGCTTTTGATTGATCTACCTCAGCCGTATTTGAACTGGTTTTGCAAAAATGGATTTCCGCAAAGCGAGCTAGGTGAACTTATGCGCATTGTGCATGAGACCAATGCCGATGGTATGGAGAACCTTTTTGAGCCGTTAAGAAAACAGGGTGTTGATCAGTATCCTGGCGAACCTAACATGCAATTGCCACAGGCCTTGCTGGTTGATATTGTTGCACAAGCGGGCAATGAAGGTGATGTGGTTACACCGGCGCGTGCTGATGAATATAAACACATTGAAACGATTAGGCATTTGTTAAAGCGCGATATTCCTATGGGAGTGATCTCCGGTTACGAGACTGAGCAGAGCCTCAAGGTTGATCCGATTGATATGAGGTGCGAGAAAATGGCGGATAAGATAAATTCAGCAGGCAAGGTATTGGCAAAGGTGCGTCGTCCTACAAGAATCCCGGGCGCGAGAAATCTAGTCTTAACCGTCGTCCAAGACGGATTGCTGTTTAAACGATGATTACCAGCGCGGAATATTGCTCGTTCAAAATACGCTACCGTGTGATGTTGGTTGAGGAAACCTGTCCTCCTGATGGTATGAGTGGTCTTTGGCACCGCTATGTGATTGGGGTGGATGAAGCAAGAATTGAAGGTAGAAAGCCTGGTTCGTTAACCGATGTGGAAAAACACGCCGAACTTATGGTGGAAGGTCTCAACGAACGGGTGAATAATCCCTCTGCTTCAGCCTACGGACGGCGTCGCATACGCAAGTAATGCGCGCAACCATACAGCAAGCAATTCTGGTGATAGTCCAGATATGGACGTCGCGCGTTTCCTATATCATCTGTGGAATGAGGGAAAGGGTAGGGGCGGGTTTTAAACCCGCCCCTACGTGCTACACTGCAATGCTGTCGCGGCTGAAGTCGGTGATTGGAGTGGTGTTTGGTTTCCAGGAAGTATGTTTCAGCCAGCCCGGGAGTGCAGAAGCCGTCATCGGCGTGCCGATGTAGTAGCCTTGGGCCAGATCACAACCCATTTCGCGTAACAATTCTAACGCAGCTTCGTTATCCACGCCTTCGGCAATGACCTGGTGCCCCATGTTGTGGGCGAGGTCAATGGTGGAACGGACAATGACTTTATCTTCGTTGTTGATCAGCATATCTTTGACAAACGATTTGTCGATCTTGATTTCTTCGACCGGCAATTGTTTCAGATACATGAGTGATGAATAGCCGGTCCCAAAGTCATCGATGGAGAGTTTGACACCCATACGATGCAATTTGGTGAGCGTAGTCATGGCGCGAATCGGGTCTTCCATGATCGCACTTTCAGTAATTTCCATTTGTAGTTGTTCTGCCGGAATGTTCCAGCGATCCAGGCTGCTGGCAACATGAGTGACCAAGTCGGGATCATGCAGGCTGCGGGCGGAGAGGTTCACCGCCATGCGCAGATAGAGGCCGCTGTTGTTCCAGAGATGTGCCTGATGCAATGCCTCATTCAATACAAACACAGTTAATGGTTTGATCAGGCCGGTGTGTTCTGCCAATGGAATGAATTCGTCGGGCATGATCGAGCCTTTTTGCGGGTGATCCCAACGTACCAGGGCTTCGACGCCGGTGATTTGATGCTTGCGCAAATCGGCGGTGGGTTGATAGTGAAGTTTGAGTTGAGCCGCTTCCAGCGCACGCCGCAATTCGCCGACCATGGCCAGACGGCTGACACTGTGCAAATCCTGACTTGGATCGTAGAAGGTGTAGCCGATTTGTGAGCGTTTGGCGACGTACATGGCGACGTCGGCGCGGCGCATCAAATGTACTGACTCTTCCCCGTCTTTCGGATAAAGGGCGATGCCGATGCTAATGCCGACATGGAATTGCTGGCCTTCGAGGGAGAAGGGCGGTGACATGGCCTCGATAATTTTTTTCGCTGCATGTTCGGCCTGGTCGCGATGCTGAATGATGGGCAGCAAGACGGCAAATTCGTCACCACCGAGTCGGGCAACGGTGTCGGAATCGCGCAGCGCACTGCGCATTCTGACGGCGACTTGTTGCAATAATAAATCGCCATAGTGGTGTCCCAGGGTGTCATTGATTTCCTTGAAGCGATCCAGATCCATCAACATCAATGCCAATGCGTGGCCATCGCGTTTGGCGGTGCGGGTGGCTTGTTGCAGGCGATCCTGTAGTAGTGCCCGGTTGGGAAGTTCGGTCAAGGCATCATGCAGGGCCTGATGTTGCAGTTCTTTGTTGACCGTGGCCAGTTCGCGGGTGCGTTTGATGACGCGGCGCTCCAAATCTTCCTGGAGGGATTTCAATTCCATTTCCGATTGCTTGCGATCGGTGATGTCGCGGCAGACAACGATCGACAGGCAACCTTCGATCTGGCACATCTCGCTGAGCGACGCCTCAAGATTAAATGTGCTGCCATCTTTGCGGCGGCCGAGAATCTCAAGTGACTGTGGTTGATCCGGGGATGCAGCATTTTTTTGAATTCGGGCTTTATATGAAGAGTAGAATGGTGAGGTGAATAGCATGTCGATATCTTGGCCGACAACTTCTTTAGCGTCGTATCCAAAGATACGTTCGGCAGCGAGGTTGAATGACTGAATCAAGCCTTGTTCATCGAGCGTGATCAGCGCATCGACCACGTTGTCCATGATGGCGCGGATACGGGCCTCGCGTGCGGACAGAGCCTCACCCTGATTGACCAGTTCGCGGCGCATGTGTTCGAGGTCGGTCGCCAGGGTATTGATTTCGATAATCGGGGTGCGAACTTCCAAGCGTTCGGTAGAAAGTCCGGCGGCAATTTTGCGTGCGGCAGCACTGAGTTGCTGCAAGGGGCGTGACAGGACGGGTCCCAGCAGGCTGGTGATGAGGGTGGCGGACAAAAGATAAATGGCAGCGATGATAAAGCCAGCATTGCGTGTGTCGGCGATCAGCTGTGAGGTAGGACGCTCATCATAGGCAATGTGCAGGGTGTATTTTGTGGCGCCTAGAGAGAGGGGGGTGGCGACATAAAAAACGGAATCATTATTGTCGCCAAAGGCAGGGTCGGAGCGGCTGTCTGGCGCGGGGTGCACCAGTTCGGCATGGACTAAATCGCCATTGTTGAGAGCGTCAATCAACTGGTAAGGGCGCTCGGGTTCCTGCGCAATTAATCCAGCCGTGCGCTGGGCATCAATATAGGCATGATTGATGAATTGCTGACGGTAATTGTTTTCAATTCTGGGGATCACCAATAGCAGCAGCAGAACCATCAAAAAAAGATGAATGGTCAATTCTGCCAGCACAATACGGCTGGTGAATCTGTTCAACAGCTCGGGCATTGGTAACTATCCTCAGTTCGGGGTTCGCGTGTCGATCCTAAAAGCCAGTCCGACGGTATCTAACCAAGACGCCGGGGTGCTGCTGTGTTATGTGAGGGCATCTTTAAAAAATACGGGCTTTGAAGTAAAAGCCCTGACCTAAACGCAGCAGTAACTGCCAGTGTGGAGGGACAACTCTACCTCGAAGTGCGCATGGACTCAAGCCCAATGCGCGCTAGTTGAGAAGATTATCTAAGACTGGTGGCTAACTATTTGTTTTTGCTTTTGTCCCACTCGACGAGTGCATAAGCGGAGTGATTGTGGATCGACTCGAAGTTTTCTGATTCCACAGTGTAGGCGGTGATCCGGGGGTCGGCGTTGAGGCGGGCGGCGATGTCGCGCACCATGTCTTCGACGAATTTGGGATTATCGTAGGCGCGCTCAGTAACATATTTTTCGTCTGGGCGTTTGAGTAGCCCATACAATTCGCAGGAAGCTTCTTCCTCGACCATCTGTATGATGTCTTCGATCCAGACGAAATCGCAGGTGCGCGCCATGATGGTGACGTGCGAACGCTGATTATGAGCGCCGCGCTCGGAAATTTCCTTGGAGCATGGGCAGAGACTGGTGACGGGTACCACGACCTTGATCGCGACATCGGTCTTACCCTTACGGATTTCGCCGATCAGGGTGACGTTGTAATCCATCAGTGCTTTGACTTTGGATACCGGCGCCGGCTTGTCGATGAAATAGGGGAAGTTCATTTCGATATGGCCGGTTTCAGCTTCGAGCTTTTCCGCCATTTCGTGCAACATGGCATTGAAGTTTTCGACCGAGATTTCGCGTTCATAGCTGTTGAGAATCTCAACAAAGCGCGACATGTGCGTGCCTTTGAAATTGTGCGGCAGGTTCACGTACATATTGAAGCTGGCAATCGTGTGTTGCTGACCTTGCGACCGGTCCTTGACGCGGACAGGATGGCGAATGTCCTTGATCCCGACCTTGTTGATCGGAATGCGGCGGGTGTCAGCCGAGCTCTGGACATCGGCGATGTTGGCTGTGATCTTTGTGGCCATGGTTTAGTCCTCCTCGGTGTAGCGGACGCAAGCCCGCTCGGTCTCCCAGACCGTGATGGCGCTGACGCGGACGTGAGGGCCATTCAGTGCCTGGCCCAGCGCCTGATAAATATGAGCGGCGATGTTTTCCGCTGTTGGATTGATTTGATCGAAAGGACTCAGTTCGTTCAGAAACTGGTGATCCAGCCGGTCGCAAACCGCTTTTGCTTGCTGGCGGATATGTTTGAAGTCCATGCCGATGCCCAGGCCATCCAGTTTCGTGGCCGTGACTTCGACTTCGACCTTCCAGTTATGGCCGTGCAGGCGGGCGCAGTCGCCGGGATAGTTGCGCAAGGCATGGGCGGCGGCGAAATCGGTAATGACTTTGAGTGTGTAACGGGAAGACATAATAATAGTTGACTTAATTAGTAAGAATTTACCTGAGCCAGAGGTGTTTGGCAAGTGTCAGTAGCCAAGTAGCCCTGAATTTTTTGTGTGATTGAGGCAGTATCAAGGCCGCACTCCGCCAACAGTTCTTCACGGCTGCCTTGATCGATAAATTTGTCAGGCAGGCCGATCGGCAATACGGGGGTGTGAAGTTGATGCTGTACCAACACGTCGATTACCGCGCTACCCGCGCCGCCGAGGACGGCATTTTCTTCGACGGTCACCAGTAACTCATGTTCGGCGGCCAGTTGGCAGATCAGCGTTTCGTCGAGCGGTTTGACGAAACGCATGTTGACTACGGTGGCGTCCAGGGTCTCGCCCGCCGTCACTGCCGGGGTCACCATACTGCCAAAGGCAAGAATCGCGACCTTGCGGCCACGGCGGCGCACTTCGGCTTTACCGATGGGCAGTGTCGTCAATGTCGGATTGACGGCGACACCGGGGCCACCGCCACGCGGGTAACGCACGGCGGCAGGGCCATCGTGCAGGAAGCCGGTGGAGAGCATCTGGCGGCACTCGTTTTCGTCGGCCGGGGCCATGATCACCAAGTTGGGAATGCAACCCAGGAAGCTGAGATCGAAACTGCCGGCGTGGGTCGGGCCATCGGGGCCGACCAGTCCGGCGCGATCGATGGCGAACAACACCGGCAGATTTTGCAGCGCCACATCATGAATCAGTTGATCATAGGCGCGCTGTAAAAAGGTGGAGTAGATGGCGACCACCGGTTTCATGCCATCGCAGGCCAGGCCCGCGGCCAGGGTGACGGCGTGTTGCTCGGCGATGCCGACGTCGAAATAACGGTGCGGAAAGCGTTCAGAAAATTCCACCAACCCTGAACCTTCGCGCATTGCGGGGGTAATGCCGACCAAACGTGCATCGGCTGCCGCCATATCACACAGCCAATTACCGAAGATTTGAGTATAGGTAAGCGTACTGCTGCCGGGCGCCAATGTGCCGCTGTCCGGATCGAACTTACCCACGCCGTGATAGGCCAGTGGATTCAGTTCGGCAGGTGCAAAGCCTTTGCCCTTGCGGGTGACAATGTGCAGGAATTGCGGGCCGGAAAGTTCGCGCATGTTACGCAAGGTGCTGACGAGCGTCGTCATGTCATGGCCATCAATCGGGCCGATGTAGTTAAAGCCCAGCTCTTCAAACATGGTGCCCGGCACGACCATGCCTTTCATATGTTCTTCGGCGCGGCGCGCCAGTTCCCAGACCGACGGCATCTTGCCCAGCACCTTTTTACTGCCTTCGCGCATGCTGGCGTAGAATTTGCCGGAGAGGATGCGCGCCAGATACTTCGACATGCCGCCGACATTGGGCGAGATCGACATATCGTTGTCGTTTAAGATCACCAATAGATTGGCGTCGAGATCACCGGCGTGATTCAGGGCCTCGAAGGCCATGCCCGCGGTCATCGCGCCATCGCCAATCACAGCGACGACTTTACGATCGATACCTTGGGCTTGCGCCGCCAGCGCCATGCCTAACGCGGCGCTGATCGAGGTGCTGGAATGGCCGACGCCAAAGGTGTCGTATGGGCTTTCATCGCGCTTGGGAAAACCGGCGATGCCGTTTTTCTTGCGCAGCGTCGCCATCTGGTAGCGGCGACCAGTGAGAATTTTGTGGGGATAGCTCTGATGGCCCACATCCCAGATCAGCCTGTCTTCCGGCGTGTTGAAGACATGGTGCAGGGCGACAGTTAGCTCCACGGTGCCCAGCCCCGCCGCCAGATGGCCGCCGGTGCTGCTGACGCTGCGAATCAAAAAGCGCCTGACCTCGCTGGCAACATGCTCCAGCTCGGCCACCGACATGCGTCGCAAATCGGCAGGCGATTCAAGGGTATCGAGCAAGGGGTAACTGGAGGTCGGCATGTAATGAGTAGGCTGCAACAGCGAAAACGGGTAATTATGAAGGGTAGGCGGGTGGGGTGCAAGTAAAAGGCTGGCGTAAAAGCATTAACCGCAAAGGCCGCTAAGGGACGCCAAGAAAGAAAACCTGTGGAGGGAGCGCTTAACTTTGCGTTCCTTGGCGGCCTTCGCGGTTAGCTTTAGCTCTTCCGCGCCACAATATATTCTGCCATCCACCGCAGCGGGTCGGCGCTGGGGCCGAAGCCGGTCAGGCTGGCGATGGCTTCGTCTTTAAGCTCTTGCGCCCGTTCCTTGGCGCCATCGAGTCCAAGCAGAGCGGGGTAGGTGGGTTTGTTCAGGGCCTGATCGGCGCCTTGGGCTTTGCCCAGGGTTTCGGTGGTGCCTTCTATATCAAGAATATCGTCCTGGATTTGAAAGGCGAGACCGATGCAGTGGGCGTAGTGGTCGAGGACCAGACTTTCGGTAGATGCCTGTGCCGCAGACAGGGCGCCAAGCCGGACGCTGGCGCGGATCAGGGCGCCGGTCTTGTGAATGTGCATGTTTTCCAGGGCGGGCAAATCCAAATCCTTGCCGACGGCCGCCAAGTCGATGGCTTGCCCCCCGACCATGCCACGCGAACCCGCCGCGGTGGCCAGGCAGTCGATCATTTGTAGTTTCCGCTCGGCGGGTACCTGGATCGCGGCATCGTGGGCGAGGATGTGAAAGGCCAGTGGTTGCAGGGCATCGCCCGCCAGGATTGCCGTCGCTTCGTCGAAGGCCCGATGACAGGTAGGTTTGCCCCGACGCAGGTCGTCGTTGTCCATCGCCGGCAGATCGTCATGGATCAGCGAATAGACGTGGATCAGTTCCACGGCCGAGGCGGGGCCATCGAGTTGCTCCGGCGCTAAACCCAAGGCGGTGCCACTGGCGTACACCAGAAACGGGCGCACGCGTTTGCCGCCATCGAGGCTGGAGTAGCGCATCGCCTCGTGTAGTCGTTGGGGGACAATTTTGGCCGTTGGCAACCAGTGGTTGAGGGCGGATTCCACCCGCGACTGGTAGTGGCGCAACAGGTCGCTCAGGGTGTTGCTGGAATCAATCATCGGCGCTGAAATCTTCGGCCTCGGCGCTCGGCGTTTTTTCGAGCAGGATCTGCACCTTTTGTTCCGCTGCCTTGAGCGCCTGCTGGCAGGTGCGGGTGAGATTGACGCCGCGTTCGAAGAGCTGCAAAGATTCTTCCAGCGAGACATCGCCTTGTTCCATGCGCTCGACCAGCGCCTCAAGCTCGGCCAAGGCCGATTCGAAGTCAGGGGTTTGCTCGGGTGCACGTTTCTTGGCCAAGGGGGATGTCCTTCTGTTTCGCAGAGGTGCTAACTCTACTCAGACTTCCCTCAATGGTCAAACTGGGCTAGAGTCGAGAACGGGTTCAGTTTTATCCATATATGAAGGAGGTTGTGCGCATGGCCTTAAAAGGAAGCAAGACGGAACAAAACCTCAAGGCAGCCTTTGCCGGGGAATCGCAGGCGAATCGCCGCTATCTCTATTTCGCTGCCAAGGCCGATGTCGAAGGTCATAACGACGTGGCGGCGGTGTTCCGTTCTACGGCCGAAGGCGAGACCGGCCATGCCCATGGCCATCTGGAATATCTGGAGGTCTGTGGCGATCCGGCCACGGGTCTGCCCATCGGCGGCACGCTCGACAATATTCGTGCGGCGATCGCGGGCGAAACCTACGAATATAGCGATATGTATCCCGGCATGGCCAGGGTGGCCCGTGACGAGGGTTTTGATGAAATTGCAGACTGGTTTGAAACCCTGGCCAAGGCCGAACGTTCACATGCCAACCGGTTTCAGAAGGCGCTGGAGGCGATGAACGAAGAGTAGGCCGCGTGTTTCATCCTGCCAGTGAATTAGTGCGGGAGGCATAATGCCGGATTCGATGCGCCCGCCGCGCGAAGAAGGTTTAGAAGCGCCACAACGCCAGCCCTTGGCTTGGCAGATGCCGGAGTTTTACGATCAGGATGCGTTACACTCGGAAATGGCGCGGGTGTTTGATATCTGCGCCTCCTGTCGCCGTTGCGTCAATCTCTGTAATGCCTTCCCCACCTTGTTCGATTTGATCGATGCCAGTGAAGCCATGGATGTCGATGGTGTCACTACCGATGACTATGAAAAGGTTGTCGATCAATGTTATCTCTGCGATTTGTGCCATGTCACCAAATGCCCTTATGTGGCTCCGCATTCGTGGGCGGTGGATTTTCCGCAATTGATGTTGCGGGCTAAGGCTGTGCATTTCAAACAGCATGGTGCCAGTCGACGCGATAAATGGTTGACTGCGACCGATGAAGTGGGGCGTTTGGCGGGGATCCCCATCATTGCGCAAACGATTAATGGCATCACGCAAACCCCATCCTTACGCAAACAGATGGAGAAACATTTGGGGATTGCGCAAGAGGCGTGGCTGCCTCCGTTTGATGATCAAACCCTGCGCAAACGCTTGAAAACGCGTCCGTTGATGGGGGGGGATCGAATCGAATCCACGTCGCGGACACATGGCAAAGTGGCGGTGTTTGCCACCTGTTATGGCAATCAGCATGAGCCGCGTATTGTCCAGGATCTGGTCGCGATTCTGGATCACAATCACATCCCCTGGACGTTAACCGAGACTGAACGTTGTTGCGGCATGCCCAAACTCGAATTGGGCGACTTGCAGAGTGTGGTTGAGGCCAAGGAATTTAATATTCCAATATTGTCGCGCTTGGTGGATGAAGGCTGGGATTTGCTGGCGGTGGTACCGTCATGCGTGTTGCTGTTCAAACAGCAATTGCCGTCAATGTTCCCGAATGATTCTGCCGTTGCTAAAGTGAGCCAGGCCTTTTTTGATCCTTTTGAGTATCTGAGTTTGCGTCATCGTGAAGCAAAACTGAAACTGGATTTCACACGCGCGTTGGGAAAAATTGTTTATCATGTTTCCTGTCATCAGCGTGTGCAATTCAATGGCGTTAAGGCGCGGGAGTTGTTGTCTTTGATTCCGAATACCGAACTTGAAGTGGTGGAACGTTGTTCCGGTCATAATGGAACTTACGCTGTGAAGGTTGAGAATTACTCGCATGCGGTGAAGATTGCGCAGCCGGTGGTGAATGTGATCAAAGCCGCGATGCCGGATCATTATGGCAGCGATTGTCCGTTGGCCGGACATCATTTGGCGGGGATTTTAGATGATAGTACTGTGCCGCGTCATCCGCTGACGTTGCTACGGATGGCCTATGGGATATTCTGAACAAGATATTGCAAAGATGCAGAAATTGACGCGCGCTGATTTATTCTCCCTGGAAGAATATGCCCAACGCCGCCCTGAATTCCGACAGCAGGTGATGGCACATAAACAACGGCGCGTGATCGCGCTGGGCCCGTACGCAACGTTGCATTTTGAAGATCGATTGACCATGCACTATCAGGTGCAGGAGATGTTGCGTGCGGAACGTATTTTTGAGTCTGCGGAAATAGAAGCCGAGCTTGCTACTTATAATCCGTTGGTACCGGATGGCCACAACTGGAAGGCGACGTTGATGCTGGAATACGCCGATCCGGTACAGCGGTCAGCAGCGCTGAGCCAGTTGGTGGGGATTGAACACAAGGTCTGGATTCAGATAGCCGATTGCGAGCCGGTATTTGGCGTCGCCGATGAAGACCTGCAACGTTCCACGGCTGAGAAAACCTCAGCCGTGCATTTTCTGCGTTTTGAACTGACTGAGCCGATGATTGAGGCATTGCGTGGGGGCGGTAATCTGGCGTTGGGGATCGATCATCCCCATTACCACGTTATGATTGAGGTGGCCGAGGATGTTCGTAGGACGCTGCTGGCGGATTTGTATTGTTGAAATTGACATCATTACCAAAACATCAGCCCCTTTCCCCGCAAGCGGGGAGAGGGAGAGGGTGGGAGTCTGATTGAGCCATCATTAATATGCGCATGTTAGTCCTTTGTCCTTTGTTCCTCCCGTGCTAAATTGACGCCAGTTGATTATCAAGTATGAGATTTGAAGTCGCCTATGAGCAATAAATACGACGCCTCAGCGATAGAAGTGCTGAGTGGCCTGGAGCCGGTGCGCAAGCGCCCCGGGATGTACACCGACACCACCCGCCCCAATCATCTGGCGCAAGAAGTCGTCGACAACAGCGTCGATGAGGCGATTGCCGGTCATGCCACGTCTGTCGATGTCACGCTGCATAAAGATGGCTCGGTCGAGGTCAAGGACGATGGTCGCGGCATGCCGGTGGACATCCACCCCGAGGAAAAGATTCCCGGCGTCGAGGTGATCCTGACCAAGCTTCATGCGGGTGGCAAGTTCTCGAACAAGAATTATCAATTCTCGGGTGGCCTGCACGGCGTCGGCGTGTCGGTGGTGAATGCCTTGTCGAAGCGTCTGGACGTGTGGGTGCGGCGCGATGGTCAGGAATATCACATGGCCTTTGCCAATGGCGACAGGGCCGAGAAACTTAAAGTGGTCGGCAAGGTGGGCAAGCAAATCACCGGTACCACGGTGCGTTTCTGGCCGGACCCGAAATATTTCGATTCGCCCAAAATCTCCGTGCTCAAACTCAAGCATGTACTGCGTGCCAAGGCAGTGTTGTGTTCCGGCTTGCGGGTGAGTTTGCATGATGTGGCGACGGGGGAGAAGGAAGAATGGTGTTATCAGGATGGGCTGCACGATTATCTCAGCACCGCCTTGCGTGAATACGAATTTATTCCAGCGGAATTGTTCGTGGGTACCATGGCCGCGCAACGGGAAGCCGCTGAGTGGGCTGTCGCCTGGCTGCCCGAAGGCGGCGAATTGGTTGCCGAGAGTTACGTCAATCTGATCCCCACCGAGCAGGGCGGCACCCATGTTAATGGTCTGCGTACCGGCTTGACCGAGGCGATTCGCGAATTTTGTGAATTTCGCAATTTGATCCCGCGCGGTGTGAAACTCGCGCCGGAAGATATCTGGGATCGTTGCGCCTATGTGTTGTCAGTAAAACTGGAAGATCCGCAATTCAGTGGTCAGACCAAAGAGCGCTTGTCATCGCGTGAGTGTGCCGCGTTTGTCTCAGGCGTAGTCAAAGATTCCTTCAGTCTGTGGCTGAATCAGCATACCGATGTCGGCGAACAAATCGCCCAGCTCGCCATAGACAATGCCCAGTCGCGGTTACGTGCGGGCAAAAAAGTGGTGCGTAAAAAAGCCACGGCGGGTCCAGCCCTGCCGGGTAAGCTGGCGGATTGTACGACGCAGGATATTGGTCGTACCGAGTTGTTTTTGGTCGAAGGAGACTCGGCCGGCGGTTCCGCCAAGCAGGCGCGTGACCGTGTATTCCAGGCGATTATGCCGTTGCGCGGTAAAATCCTGAATACCTGGGAAGTGAACTCCGACGAAGTACTGGCGTCACAAGAAGTGCATGACATAGTGCTGGCCATCGGTGTTGAACCGGGCTCACCGGACATTCAGGCATTACGCTACGGCAAGATCTGTATCCTCGCCGATGCCGATTCCGACGGCGCACATATCGCTACTTTGCTTTGCGCCTTGTTCCTGCGTCATTTCCGGCCCTTGGTTCAAGCGGGGCATGTCTTTGTCGCCATGCCGCCCTTGTATCGCATCGACGTCGGCAAACAAGTGTTTTATGCGCTCGATGATGCCGAGAAGCAGGGCATCCTTGATCGCATCGCCGCTGAAAAAATTAAAGGCAAGGTCGGAATACAGCGCTTCAAAGGGCTGGGTGAAATGAATCCTATCCAGTTGCGTGAGACCACCATCGCCCCCGATACCCGGCGACTGGTACAACTGACGCTGGATGTAGCCGATGACACCGATGGCTTGATGGACATGTTGCTGGCCAAAAAGCGCGCAGCCGATCGGCGTCAATGGTTAGAAACCAAAGGTGATTTGGCACAGATTGGGTAGGGATTTTGTTTGCTGTAGCGAGTTCCGGGAATGAAGCGTAAAAAAGTTTACGATTATTGACAGCGTTGCCAAAGAGTCCAGATTTTATTGTAACTATATAAATCCGCTATACATTTGTTGTAATTTATTATTTTGATTGCACTAAAGTCCCCCCCCCCCTGGCCGTTACAGACTTTGTAATTACTACTGACAGCCAAATGGCGGCTGCCGGCATGGGTTATGGATTTAAGGGACGGGTCGATGACAAACAACATAGAACGTTTTCTCGGCAATATTACCTGGCGCACGAAGATTCTGGGTTTGTCGAGTATTTTTGCCATCGGATCTCTGGTTGTGGGCGGCATCGGTGCCTATGCAATCCAGAAATTGAACGACGATGTGCAACAGTTGAACGCCGAGTCTGCGTCGCGCATGAATACCGTTGCTGACGCGCAATTCGCGCTACTGAAAATGAGTTATGCCCAGGCCGCGGTTATTGCCTTTGTCGATCCTGCCGACACGCGCAAGGCGGCGGTGGATGCCATCAAGGCGGCAGCTCAATTGGATGAAAAGATTCAAAACCTGCAAGCCGCCTTGCCCGACGACAAAACAGTTGCCGATCTGGCGCGTCTGGTGCCGCTGCTCAAATCCAAACGCATGGAAATCATCAAACTGGCGCGTGCCAACCAGGATGTCGAGGCATTGGCCCAGATCAAGGCGATGGAGGCTGATTTTCATCGTGTTGATGAGCTGTCTGATCAGATCATTTCCGAACAACGCATGATGATGCAGGAGGCGTTGAAGGATATTGAGAATAAAGGCCAAAAGACCATTCTACTGTTGGCATTGTCTGTGATGGGCGGGATCGGCATTAGTGTTTTTCTCGGGTTGCTGGCGTCTCACTATTCAGTGAAACCGATGACCAAGCTTGAACAGGCCATGCAGTCGTTGGCGACAGGTGATTTGCGTATCACACTTGATGAGCCAGGTAAGGATGAAGTAGGTAAAATGGTCAAGGCGATGAATAGCACGGTGACCGACCTGCATGCCATTGTCTCCAAGATTCATTCTGATGCCGGTACCCTGACTGCTGAGGCAGAACACATCGCGACGGCGGCAGACATGATTCACGATGTTTCGACGCGTTTGCATGCTAGCGTTGAAGGGATAAAAGATTCCTCGGATACGGTTACCACAACCACGGGCGGTGCAGTAGAGCAGCTGGAAGAGGCGGCCAACCGCGCTCAGCAAACGGCCGATAGTGCGGAAAGTACTGCCCACAAGATCAATGAAACCACCCAGGCATTCGAGCGTTTCCAACAGCAAATGGAAGCCACTGCCAATGTCACGCGCGAACTGGCCAAGACGGCGGAAACAATCACTCATATCACCAAGACTATTCGCGATATTTCTTCACAAACCAATTTGTTGGCCTTGAATGCAGCAATCGAAGCGGCCCGTGCTGGTGAACAGGGGCGTGGTTTCGCCGTGGTGGCCGATGAAGTGCGTCAATTGGCGACCAGGACCGAGGCCGCGACGACGGAGATTTCAGGCCTGGTGGAAACGATTTCCGGCAGTGTTGCTGAAGCAGTAGGCATGCTTGAAAAATCAGTCACGGAATCGCGCACCAATATTGCGCGCCTGGGAGAAGTTGCAGCCAATACCAGCCAGGGTCGTGATCAGGCCGTGTATTTGCGTGAAGCAATGCAGGAAGTAGTACAGATGATGGTGGAGCAGGAAAAGGCGGTGGAGGGCATCAATCAGGCAGTTAATGATCTTTTTGAACTCAGTGCAGAGACCAGCCGCCAGACCGAGATGTTGCATGGCTTGTCGTCTTCGCTCAACGGTGCGGCCATGGGGTTAAATCATGTGGTGGATAAGTTCAAGTTATAAATATTGTAGTCGTTATCAATAGTCGTAGTTTTTAGTTTTCTCTTGCGAGGCAAATAGGAGGCTCTCATGTATAAATCTGTGTTTAGTCATCGTTCGCTAACAACCGGCGTCGCCGCTGTGTTGTTTGGCGTTGTGCTTGGAATGGTGGGAGGTGTCACACAAGCGGCGTCAGGCCCGAGTGAGGATGATGTGAAGACTTTTCTTCGTCCGATGGAAGTGCCACAACCGGCGGATAATCTTTCAACCTCAGAGCGTGTGGAACTGGGTAAGGCCTTGTTCTTCGATCCGCGCCTGTCAGGTTCGGGCTGGATTAGTTGCGCCACTTGTCACAATCCAGTATTGGGCTGGTCGGATGGTTTGCCAACCGCCATCGGTCACGGCATGAAAGTGTTGGGCCGTTCTACGCCAACGATCCTCAATGGCGCTTATCAGAAATTCCAGTTTTGGGATGGTCGTGCCGCGACACTGGAACAGCAGGCATTGGGTCCGATTCAGGCCGAGCCGGAAATGGCTGGCAACATGGGAAATGTTATCAGAGATTTGAGTGCTATCCCCAAGTACAAGCAGATGTTTGAAGTGGCCTATCCAGGCAAAGGTATCAACAACGATACCATTGCCAAAGCGATTGCAGCGTTTGAGCGGAGCGTAGTGTCCACCGATTCACCATTTGATTTGTGGCTGAAGGGTCAAAACACCATGGCTGAGGCTGCTTTGCGTGGTTTTGAAATTTTTAAAGGCAAAGCAAATTGTGCTGCTTGTCACAGCGGTTACAACTTCTCCGACAGCGGGTTCCATAATATCGGTCTGCCGGATAACACCGATGAAGGTCGTTTCAAAATCAAGGCTATCAAGGTTATGAAGGGCTCCTTCAAGACTCCAACCTTGCGTGATGTGGCGCTGACCGCGCCGTATATGCATAACGGACAGTACAAGTCGCTGGAAGAAGTGGTTGATCACTACAACAGTGGTGGTACACCAACGTTCGATAATCTTGATCCGAACATGAAGAAGCTGAATCTGTCGAAGCAAGAGAAAAAGGATCTGGTGGAGTTCCTGAAATCACTGACCGGAGCACCGCTGGCGATCACCTACCCGCAGCTGCCAGTTAAATGATTGGTTAAAAGGAGATAAATCATGTTGCGTATTAGTTATCTGGTTACAATGGCGACGATGGTGGTCGCTACGACTGCGGCAGCGGGCGAGATTACCATTGGTCAGAAGGATAAAACCTTTGTGATGAATGGTGCCAAGGTCGAAACTGTTACGGTTAAAGTGGGTGATACTATCAACTTTAAGAACGAAGATCCGTGGTTCCACAATATATTTTCGCTTTCGGATCTGAAGACTTTCGATTTAGGTTCTTATCCTCAAGGTCAATCGAAACCAGTAGTCTTCGATAAGGCCGGTACGGCTGAGGTTGAATGTGCCATTCATCCGACCATGATGCTTAAGGTCGAGGTTAAATAATGATGAAACAGCAGCCCTTCAAAATGCTGCTAAAAGGCGTGCTGGCGTTGGCCGTAATGGCCAGCGCCTTTTCCGCGCAGGCCACGGATAGCCGGGAAGATATCGCCAAGGCTCAATCCAAGCCGATGATTCGCGGAGGCATTGTCTTTCGTAGCTATTGTATATTGTGTCATGGTGAGCGTGGCGATGGTGTGGCGCGTGCCACCAAATTATATGGACAGGAGAGTCTAGCTATCAAGTCTCAGCAGAGTGATTATTATGACAAAATCATCCGCGGTGGTGGTCCAGCTGTAGGGCGATCCGAATTCATGCCGAACTGGGGTAATGAATTATCGGAAGAACAAATTAATGATGTGGTTTCCTATTTGGAAGTGGTCACCGATCCGGTCGGGCGTGGTGAAGTGGTGTTCAAGACTAATTGCGTGTTGTGTCATGGCGTCAAAGGCGATGGCAAAGGACGGGCCTCGGTGTTGTTTGATCCACCGCCGGCGAATCTGACCAAGAGTGACAAGAATGACGACTATAAACGCATGATCATCACCATGGGCGGCAAAGCGATGGGCCGCTCCGAGGTGATGCCGATCTGGGGTCAGCAGATATCGCCGCAACAGATTGATGACGTAGTCGCTTATTTACGCACAATTTTAATTAAGGAATAGCGATAGGCAAATGGTATGGCGCCTGCGGGCGTCTTACTTCTTTCATGACTATTATTCAATTACGGACATGCCTATGAGAATTTCTTTACGTCTAAAGGCGATTATTTTCGGCTGCCTCGTCGGTGTTACCGGCGTCGCAGCAGCGGCTACTGAGTCTCGGCAAGTGGTTGAACAGGAAATGGCGAGTGCCAAGGCGCTGGTGCGGCAAATGACGCGTGGCGGTTTGGTGTATAAGACCTATTGCGTGTTATGTCACGGCGGTCAGGGTGACGGTGAGGCGCGTATTACAAAATTGCATGATAATCTCGATCTCAAGATCACCAAGCGGCCGCTCGACTATTATCAAGAAATAATCCGCGATGGTGGGCCTGCTGTGGGTCGTTCCGAATTCATGCCCACCTGGCAGGATGAATTATCCGAAGAGCAGATCCAGGACGTGGCCGAGTATCTTTATGCAGTGACCGATCCGGTCAGACGAGGGGAAGTGGTTTTCAAGACCAATTGTATTCTTTGTCATGGCGTGAAAGGGGATGGCAAGGGACGGGCCTCTGCGTTGTTTGATCCTCCGCCTGCCAATCTGACGCGCAGCGACAAGAACGACGATTATAAACGGATGATTATCACCATGGGCGGTAAAGCAATGGGCCGCTCTGAGGTGATGCCAATCTGGGGTGAGCAGTTGAAGGCCAATGAAATCGACGATGTGGTGGCCTATTTGCGGACGATTCTGGCGGTGGCGCCTGCCAATTGAAAGTTAAAAGAGGGATGTTGATATCCCGCAATCACATGTAGGGGCGATTCATGAATCGCCCCTACTACTTTGAGATGCCATCAGTATAATGGGGCGTAGATAACCGCAGGAATGAACCCCCATGAGTGATATCCAGCAGCGCCCCGATGACGGCATCGAGCAAATGCCGCTCAAGCAATTCACTGAGAAGGCTTATCTCGAATATTCGATGTACGTCATTCTCGACCGCGCCTTGCCCAATCTTGGGGATGGCCTCAAGCCGGTGCAGCGGCGCATCGTGTATGCCATGTCGGAATTGGGGTTGGAGGCGACGGCCAAGTACAAAAAATCGGCCCGTACGGTCGGTGATGTGCTCGGTAAATTTCATCCTCATGGCGATTCGGCCTGCTACGAAGCCATGGTGCTGATGGCGCAGCCGTTCTCCTCGCGTTACCCGTTAATCGACGGTCAGGGCAACTGGGGTTCGCCGGATGATCCAAAATCCTTTGCCGCGATGCGTTATACCGAGTCGCGGATGGCGCGTTACGCTGAATTGTTGCTGTCCGAGCTGGGGCAGGGCACGGTCGATTGGGTGCCAAATTTCGATGGTACGCTGGACGAACCGGCAGTGTTACCGGCGCGGGTGCCGAATGTGCTGCTCAACGGCGCCACCGGCATTGCCGTGGGCATGGCCACCGATATTCCGCCCCATAATCTGCGCGAGGTGGTCAGTGCCTGTATTCGGCTGCTGGATGAGCCAGAGGCCACGTTGTCACAGCTCTGCGAACACATCAAAGGCCCGGATTTCCCGACGGGTGCCGAGATCATTACCCCGCGCGCTGAAATCAAGCAAATGTACAAAACCGGCAACGGCTCGATCCGGATGCGTGCGACCTACGAAGAGGAAGACGGCGATATCGTGATCACGGCGTTGCCGTATCAGGTCTCCGGCGCCAAAATTCTGGAGCAGATCGCGGCGCAGATGAATGACAAGAAATTACCGATGGTCGAAGACTTACGCGATGAATCCGATCATGAAAATCCTACCCGGCTGGTGATTACGCCGCGTTCCAACCGCGTGGAAATTGAATCGTTGATGTCGCACCTGTTTGCTACCACCGATCTGGAACGCAGTTATCGTATCAATCTCAACATGATTGGTATTAACGGTCGGCCACAGGTCAAGAATCTGAAGGAAATCCTCGGCGAATGGCTGGAGTTCCGCACCGTCACTGTGCGGCGGCGCTTGGAACACCGCCTGGATAAAGTGAATCGTCGTCTGCATTTGCTGGATGGCTTGTTGATTGCGTATCTCAATCTCGATGAAGTGATCCGCATCATTCGTACCGAGGATGAACCGAAAGCGATATTGATCAAACGCTTCAAACTCTCGGAAGAACAAGCGGATTACATCCTCGATACTCGCTTGCGGCAATTGGCGCGGCTGGAAGAGATGAAAATTCGCGCTGAGCAAAAAGAACTGGCCGATGAACGTGACGATCTGGAAACAACGCTGAAGTCGAAACAACGGCTCAAGACGTTGATTCGTGATGAGTTGACGGCAGATGCCGAGCAATATGGGGATGAGCGTCGTTCGAAACTGGTCGCGCGTGACGCCGCGCAAGCCATCGATGAATCAGCGCTGACGCCTGCCGAACCCGTGACAGTGGTTCTTTCCGAAAAAGGCTGGGTCCGTGCCGCCAAGGGACATGAAATCGATCCCACTACCATGGGTTATAAGGCGGGGGATAGTTTCCTTGCCGCCGTCCATGGCCGCAGCAACCAATTGGCAGTATTTCTGGATTCGAGTGGTCGCAGTTATTCGCTGCCTGCGCATGGGTTGCCCTCGGCGCGTGGTCAGGGTGAGCCTTTAACCGGCCGCTTGAATCCACCGCCCGGCAGTCAATTTGTGGGTGTAATGATTGGTGCGCCCGAAGATTTGTATCTGGTGGCGACCGATGCCGGGTATGGCTTTGTCGTCAAACTTGAAGATCTCTTTGCCAAAAACAAGAACGGCAAGGTGGTGCTGAATGTGTCGCAGGGGGCCAAGGTGCTGGCGCCGGCGCGCATCACCAATCTGGAAAATGATCAGGTCGTCGCGGTTTCCAACACGGGCCACATGCTGGTGTTCCCGTTGAAGGAACTGCCGCAAATGGCGCGCGGCAAGGGCAATAAGATTATGGGCCTGCCTTCCGCCAAGGTGGCGAGCCGTGAGGAGTTTATGGCGGGCGTGTTGAGTTTGCCAACGGAGTCGTCAGTGATTCTACACTGCGGGCAACGCAAGTTAACGCTTAATGGCAAGGATTTGAAGCACTATGTCGCTGAACGGGGCCGGCGCGGCCTTAAATTGCCGCGCAATTATCAGCGTGTCGATCGGATGTTGTCTGAATCCAAATAAGTGGTGTGATTGGACTCAATATTGGCGGGTGGCGGTGGTGGGCACTCGCCAAAGACACGGGCGTTACAGCGTTGGCAACGTTGCGGATCGAGTTGACCAAAAATAGTTTTGATAGCGGTCGCTTTGGCGGCAAAAATGTGATCGTTGCCGATGATATCCAGATAGCCACCCTCACGCAGCAAGGTCAGTACCCGTGATTTGACGCTACAGAGATATAAATCACCGCCTAATTCGCGTCGTCTCAAGGTTTCACGTTTAAGTAATTCCGCGCCGGCAATGTCAATGAAGTTTATTCCACTGCAAATGATGAGTACCCGTGTCTGTTCCGGGTTGTAAAAATCAATGGCATGGAGTGCTTCCTCTACATCGTGTACCGCACCAAAAAATAACGAGCCATCGATGCGTATAATTTTAAGTTGTGGACATTCCGTGCGACCGGTGCCGGCGATGAAGCGGCGGTTGGCATCCTCCGGATCAGGCACTCTGGCGATAATCCCCGGATGAGAGATTCGAATCAGATGCAACACCAGTGACAACAATACACCTGAATAAATGGCAAAGGTCAGATCCACGAACAAGGTCGAAAGAAACGTGGTAAACAACACGGCGGTATCAGAACGGCTGGCCTTGAAGATGACTTTGATGCTGTGAAAATCAACCAGTTGATAGGCGATGTAAATCAACACCGCCGCCATTGCCGCGATCGGTAAATGGCTGACCAGCGGTGCCAGCATGAGCATGATCAGCGCAATGCCGACAGCACTGAAAATGGCCGCCATCGGCGTGCGTGCGCCGCTCGCATGATTGAGCACGGAGCGGGTAAACGAGCCAGATGAGGCATAGCTGGAAAAGAAGCTGCCCGCGATGTTGGAGAGTCCCTGGCCGATGAATTCCCGATTTGGGTCGTGATATTGATGACTGCTATTGGCAATGCTGCGGGAGATGGCGACGGCCTCCACCAGCCCCAGGATTGAGATCGCCAATGCCGCTGCCATCAGTTGCCGCCAGGTGTCGAGCGAGAGGTCCGGGCTCGTAAGTGGAGGCAGTGATGACGGAACCGCCCCGACAGTCTGGATGCCATCTTTACCGAGCACAAACATGCATAACGTGCCTGCCGTAATGGCGATCAGGAATCGTGGCCACTTCGGGACAAAACGATAAATAAAGATCGCTGTCGCCAGTGTGACGGTGGCAATGATAATGGTGGAGGGCTTCCACTCGGGTAACTGTTGTAACCAGCTGGTCCAGGTATATAAAAACGGCTGATTCGCGGGCAGGCTGATCCCGAAAATATGTTTGAGCTGGCTCGTTAAAATCAGGATTGCCGCGCCCGCGGTGAAGCCTACCTTGACGCTATGCGAGATGAAATTGACCAGCTCGCCGAGCCGAGCCACCCCCAGCGCCACTTGAGTGAGGCCCGCGAGAAAGGTGACGGTGAGCACCAGGGTAATGTAGTGCTCGCTGCCGGGGACGGCCAGCGGGCTGATCGTGGCAAAGATGACGATGGAAATGGCCGTGGTCGGGCCCGAGATCAAGTGTAGGGATGAGCCAAACAGGGCGGCGACGATGACGGGAATGATGGCGGTATAAAAGCCATATTCGACCGGTAACCCCGCGAGCAAGGCCAGTGCGATACTCTGGGGCAAAACAATGACCGCGCCGGTCAGCCCGGCCGAGAGGTCGGCGCGCAAAGTATCGCGGTTGAGGTAGCGCCACCAGCGCGGGCTGCTTAGGGATAATTTCTTGGTTGTTAGGTTGTTATTAACCTCATCCATGAATCTGAGTGACCTTGCCGCGCTACGCCATAGACTGTTCTACATTAGAACCCGCATATGTACAGTATCGGCTGCTAACGTGCTGACTGGAGCGTAAAAAACACAAAAATGTGGCAAAATGCCGCCTGATTCGGGTGGATTCAGGGGCGGATGTCGAGCCCTTGAACTTTGCTTGGTAGACCCTATCTAATGGAACGGTATTCTACGCGTATTCGTAGCATGCAATAACACACTTATCAATGGTTTTATTGGAGGAAAAATGAAACGCATTATGCTGTTTCTGGCAACCAACCTGGCAATTATGCTCGTGCTCAGCATTTCGCTGCGCCTGCTGGGTGTAGAGAGTATTCTTGATCGGCAGGGCATTGATCTCAATCTCAATTCATTGTTGATCTTTGCCGCAGTATTCGGCATGGGCGGTTCGTTTATCTCGCTGGCGATTTCGAAGTGGATGGCCAAGCGTACGATGGGTGCCCAAGTCATCGAACAGCCGCGTGATGAAGTCGAGCGTTGGCTGGTGAACACTGTGCGCCGTCAAGCGCAAGCCGCTGGCATCGGCATGCCGGAAGTGGCTATTTTTCATGCGGCCGAACCCAATGCCTTTGCCACAGGCATGCGTCGCGATGCAGCCCTGGTCGCCGTCAGCACCGGTCTGCTGCATAACATGAATCGTGATGAAGTCGAAGCCGTGCTGGCGCATGAAGTGAGCCATGTGGCCAACGGTGACATGATTACGCTGGCGCTGATTCAAGGTGTGGTCAATACCTTTGTCATGTTCCTGTCGCGCGTCATTGGTCATACCGTCGATCGCGTGATATTCAAAAACGAGCGCGGTCACGGCATCGCCTTTTTCGTCACCTCAATGGTCGCTGAACTGGTGCTGGGTATTCTGGCGTCGATCATTGTGATGTGGTTTAGTCGCCAGCGTGAATTTCGCGCCGATGCAGGCGGCGCCAGCCTGGCCGGTCGCGAGAAGATGATCTCGGCGCTGGAGCGTCTGAAACGTGCCCATACTGGCCCCTTGCCGGATCAATTGGCCGCCTTTGGCATTGCCGGCGGCGTAGGGGCGGGGCTAAAACGGCTGTTTATGAGCCATCCGCCCCTGGATGAGCGGATTGCAATGTTGCGCCAAGGGCGCTAATACCTCCTCTACGTTTCAAAGCTACTATCCGGGCGGCACCTGCCGCCCGGTTTTTTCTTGTAAACAGCAGGTTAGCTTGCTGAACCCCATTCAGGCTGCATTCAGTTTAATTTGGTTATCTTAGGATCCGAAGCAGACATCCTCCGGCCATTGAGGTGGTGTGAGAAGGATGATTACAGGTTATTAATGTAATTCCGTTAGGAGAACTGTCATGAAGCGTATTATTACGGTTGTTGTTCTGGCCTCTTCGTTTGTTGCGGCGCCGGCCATGGCCAATCTGGATCTGGCGAAGGCAAGTGGTTGCCTGGCTTGCCACAGTGTTGATGCCAAGGTTGTTGGTCCAGCATGGAAAGATGTTGCTGCCAAGTATAAAGGTCAAGGCGATGCCAAGGCCACCTTGGTCGAGTCTATCAAGAAAGGTAGCAAAGGTAAGTGGACTGCTGTTACCGGCGGCGTACCGATGCCTCCGTACTCGCCCCGCGTTGCTGATGAAAACATCAATAAATTGGCCGACTTTATTCTCGGCCTGTAAGTGTAAGTCAAGGACTCCATACATAAACCCTACCCCTGTGTAGAAGTCCTTTTTTTGAGCGCCCCGGGTGTGCCTAATTCCCCCCCCCACAGGCCCCCGGGGTTTTTTTCTTTTCTCTCGCACCATTATCCGTACTGCACAATTTCCGGTTATCCTTATTGCTCACTGAACTAAGAGGGTGCTGTTGATGAGGTTGCTGGTTGTTGAGGATGAGACAGAGCTACGCCAACAATTGTTCGATCGTCTGTCCCATGAGGGCTATGCCGTGGATGTCGCGGCGGATGGTGAGGAAGGGTTGTATCTGGGGTTGGAATTTCCGATCGATGTTGCCGTTGTTGATATCGGCTTGCCCAAGCTTTCCGGTATTGAAATGTTGCAACGTCTGCGGGCGGCAGGCAAGACTTTTCCGGTGTTGATTCTGACCGCGCGTGGCCGTTGGCAGGATAAGGTGGAAGGGCTTGATGCTGGCGCTGACGATTATCTGGTCAAACCTTTTCATATCGAAGAGCTGGTCGCGCGGTTAAAGGCGCTGGTACGGCGTGCTGTAGGGCTGGCACAGCCGACATTGCAATGCGGACCCGTCCGGCTCAATACCGTCACCCAGGAAGTCACAGTGGCTGGTAATGCCTTGGAACTCACCGCATTTGAATACAAGGTGCTTGAATACCTGATGCTCAATACCGGGCAGGTGGTTTCGAAAACCGAGCTGACGGACCATATTTATGCTCAGGATTTTGAGCGTGATAGTAATGTCATCGAGGTTTTTGTCGGACGTTTGCGGCGTAAGCTGGATCCGGATAATAGCCTGCAACCGATCGAAACGTTGCGGGGCCGTGGTTATCGATTCACCTTGGTACGGAGTCCGGAGTGATCCTTTCCATCAATGGCCGGATGTTGATTACGGCCGGTATCATATTGATCAGTTTTCTCGGTATCACGGGATTGATCTTGGAAAAATCCTTTCGTTTTTCCACCGAAGAATCATTCAAGGAACGCTTGCAGGTGCATGCGAGTGCGTTGATTGCCTCGGCAGAGCAGGAAAAAGATGGATCAATCGTATTGGCCTATGCGTTGCCCGAGTCGCGGTTCTTTACAGTGGGATCAGGCTTGTATGCCAAAATATTGTCCAACAATGGGTCGATTGAATGGTCATCGCCGTCGATGGAAGGGATCAACATTTCATCGTATGGCGGCTTGCGCCGTGCCGAAGATCGTTATGAATATCTGACGACCTCTGAGGGCGAGCCGGTGCTGAGTTACAGTATTGGTGTGACGTGGGGGGAACACGAAAAATTCAAGGAAGGTTACACCTTCGTTGTGGCTGAGTCACTCTATCGTTACAACAATCAACTGCATCAATTCCGGAATAATCTTTGGGGCTGGCTGGGCGGCATCACGGTGGTATTACTGATGATGCTGACATTGATCCTGAGATGGGGATTATTGCCCTTGCGCAAGGTAGCTGCGGATCTGCGTGAGATTGAGGCGGGGCGGCATATCGTGTTGGAAGGCGATTATCCCAAGGAACTGCTGGGGCTGACGGATAATCTCAATGCCTTGATTCGCACCAATCGTGAACATGAGGCGCGTTATCGCGCAAGCCTGGGTGATTTGGCCCACAGTCTGAAAACCCCGCTGGCGGTGTTGCGGGGTGCCGTCGAGGCACCACAGCATTCGTTATCAGAATTACGTTCAGCGGTCGAAGAGCAGGTTGAACGCATGGATCAGATTGTTCAATATCAATTACAGCGCGCTGCGACGGCAGGACGTACTGCATTGGCGGCACCGGTGAATGTGTCGGTGGTCGCTAACAGAGTGGTTAAGGCTCTGGATAAGGTGTATGCCGAAAAACGAGTCGAGTGTTCAGTGGCGATAGAGCCTGACCTGGTGGCACATTGTGATGAGGCGGATCTAATGGAGTTATTCGGCAACCTGGTGGATAACGCTTACAAGTGGTGCCGGTCACGGGTAGCAATTTCGGTGCGTAATGAGCGCGGGGTGATGCATCAATTGGCGATTGTCATTGCCGATGATGGTCCTGGGATCGCTGAGGAAGATATTGACCGGGTGTTACGGCGGGGCGAGCGCCTGGATCAGTCCAAGGCGGGGCATGGACTGGGTTTGTCCCTGGTGAGGGATATCGTGGGTTTATACCAGGGCGAACTGACTATTGGGCGGTCCCAGTGGGGAGGGGCCGAAATTCGGCTTGTGCTGTAAAAATATTATATAACTAATTGAATATAATAGAAATATACCTATCAAGTAATTGGTCAAAAATACCGATATATTATATGGGTATAGAGCTTTAAAATAGTGTACCCCCAGAAGCGTTGTATCCAATAAGAGGAGTCAGGAGTATGGATATCAGCGGTGTTTTAGGATCAGTGGTAAATCAGGTGTCACGCCCGAAAACGGGTGAAGACATGGCACTGGAGGTGACGAACAAGGCAGTGACAGTGGAAGCAACCACGGTTGTGGAAGTGGTCAACACTGTTACTCAGCCGGCACAGGAAGTTCCCAAGGAAAAACTACCCCTCCATCTAGGCCGTAATGTGAACACTACTGCTTGAGGCGGTGACAAGGCCTATCCCAAGATCAATTCGCCATTTGCCAATGGATTGGTGACGAAGAGATTGCCGACGACGGCACTGAAATCCAGGCCGTAGTCGGTGCTTAGTTTGCGTGCTTTCTTCAACAGCGCTGGTTGTGTAAGCAGGGCTGGTTTTTGTTTGAACGCGATAATGATGACATTGTTATGACCGGCGACGGTCAGACATAAGGTCTGGCGTTCAAAGCACTGACGTATCTCCCACAAGACATGACGAAACTGATCGGCATTCTCCGCGATCAGATTCATGACCATGACCCCGTCGTTGCGGAGTCGCATGTGGCAAAGTTCATAGAAACGGGCGTCGAGCAACAGCGGGGATGTGGTCCCGATGTGGCTATAGATATCGACGAGTAATGTATCGTATTTGTGGCGGCTTCGCGCCATGAATTGTTCCGCGGGATGGGCAGTGATTTCGATATTGCGGGCCTTGGGTAATAAAAAATATTCCTGACACACATGTATCATTGCCGAATCGGATTCTACAATCTGTAATGAGGTCTTGGGCAGAATGTGATGTAAATAACGCACCATGTCGCCTCCCCCCAGGCCGAGCATCAGCATTTTGCCTGGGCGTCGTTGAAACAATAAAAACGACATCATCAATTCCATGTAGGACAGGATTAGCTTGTGAGGCGCCTGTAATGACATGGCGCTTTGTACCGTCTGTGTATCGACGCGCAGCAGACGTAGATCCTTATCTTGAGAGACGATGATGGTTTGTTGCTCAGACTGGATACGGTAGATTTCTTTACCGGCTGGGAAGTTCATCACTGGGCCTTATTGGTTATCGATATTTTCGCCCAATTTGGCGACGATATAAGCGCACATGGCGGCCTCAAGCACGGATTTACCTTGGGCATTGATGTCCGGTTCCAGGGAGGCCGTCCATTCCTGAGAGTGTTCCCAATCCCAGTTTAGATCAATATGCGATTGTTCGATGATCGGGCCGCCTTGCGACCAGTAGCGGGTGGGGGCCCATTGTCTGGGGGCGAGCGATGGGTGCGGGGTGTAAAGTAGTCCATCGCCGTTCTGGGCAACGGTAACCTGGATATTCTGGACCCTGGCAACCCAGTAGTCCAATTGTGCAAGACTCATTTCACGTACCCGCATCATCACGTTTGCCTATCCGGCCATGAACCGTTATCAGATATAACAGAGGGATGTGCGTGAATTCAACTTGTTGCCATTAACGGTAATGTGTTGGCGGAGTCCATGTGGGGCGATTCATGATTAGCCGCCAAAAATAATTTCTGCGACCTGTTTGTAGTGGGTGACAAAGTGGGCCGTCATACCTTTGGTGATGTGTTCGGGCAAAGACTCAAAATCACCGCGATTGGCCTCCGGCAGAATGACTTCCAGAAGATTGGCGCGACGCGCGGCGATCAGCTTTTCGCGCACACCACCGATTACGAGAACATGACCCGTGAGTGTCAGTTCGCCGGTCATGGCAATCGGGCGTGGGATTTTTTCACCGCGTGCCAGCGATAACAGGGCGGTGGCCATAGTGATGCCCGCAGAGGGGCCATCCTTGGGGGTGGCACCTTCCGGGACATGGACGTGAACGAAGGCGTTGTCGAAGAACGTGGCGTTGGGCGCGAAGTTCTTTAAGTTTGCACTGATGTAACTATAGGCAATTTCAGCTGATTCGCGCATGACATCGCCTAACTGCCCCGTGAGCTTGAAACCACGATTTTTGGTGTGCACGCAGTTGGCTTCGATGGTGAGCGTGACGCCGCCGAGGGTGGTCCACGCCAAACCTGCGACGATGCCGACGCCGGTGGGTAGACGATCACGATGATAGAAGGGGCGGCCCAAATAGGTTTCGACATTTTTGGGACCGACATTGATGACCTTGCGACTGCGCGGTTTGCTGACGATTTGTACCACGGTCTTGCGCACGATGCGACCGAGTTGTTTTTCAAGATTTCGTACCCCTGCCTCACGGGCATAACCTTCAATTAAGAGCCGCAATGCGGAATCACTGATCTTGAGACGACTGGGTTTGACGCCAGCCTTTTTCAATTGCCGTGGCCAGAGATGGTGTTTGGCTATCTCTACCTTTTCTTCGGCAATGTAACCTGCCAGGCGAATGATTTCCATGCGATCGAGCAGTGGGCCGGGAATGGTGTCGAGTTGGTTAGCGGTGCAAATGAACAAGACCTTTGATAAATCCAGGCGCACATCCAGATAGTGATCGAGAAAATCGCTGTTTTGCTCCGGGTCGAGTACTTCCAGCAATGCTGAGGCGGGATCGCCACGATAAGAGCTGCCGATCTTATCGATCTCATCGAGCATGATGATCGGGTTGGCAGTGCCAACTTCTTTCATTGCCTGCACGACCTTGCCGGGCATGGCGCCAATGTAGGTGCGACGATGGCCTTTGATTTCGGCCTCATCACGCATGCCACCGACCGAGAAACGGTAGAACTGGCGGCCGAGCGTGCGGGCGATGGAACGGCCGATGGAGGTCTTGCCGACACCCGGCGGGCCGACCAGTAAAAGTATCGAACCCGCGACTTCGCCTTTCAGTGAACCGACGGCAAGAAATTCGATAATGCGGTCTTTGACATCGGCCAGACCATCATGATCTTCATCCAATATCTTGCGGGCTGCTTTAAGTTCCAGTTTGTCTTTTGAGTATTTGCCCCAGGGCAGAACAGTGATCCAATCCAGATAACTGCGCGTGACGCCATATTCCGGTGAGCTCGGGTCCAAAACACGCATTTTGTCCAATTCCTCTTCGATGCGCGTGGCAACGGAAGCAGGGATATTGAGTTCCTTTATTCGGTCCGTGAATTTATCCAGGTCAGCGGTGCGATCGTCTTTGGCAATCCCAAGCTCTTGCTGGATGACTTTTAATTGTTCACGCAGGAAAAACTTGCGTTGGTGTTCGGTGATTTTTTTCTCAACTGATTGCCGAATCTGAGCCTGAAGTCTGGCGACATCCAGTTCCTTTTTGATCAGGATCAACACCTTTTGCATTCGACGACGAATGTTGATCGTCTCCATGACTTCCTGTAATTCTTCCTTGCTGGCGGTGGTGAGCGCGGCGGCAAAGTCGGTCAGTGGTGATGGATCATTCGGGCCGAAGCGATCAAGAAAATATTTTAATTCTTCGCTATAAAGCGGATTGAGCGGCACCAGTTCTTTCAGGGTGTTGATGATGGCGATAGCGTAGGCTTTGAGTTCATCGTTCCCCGATGGTTTGGGTTCGGACGGATATTCCACTTCGGCCAGAAAGGGTGGTTTAGTGGATAACCATTTGGTGACGCGGAAGCGCTGCACACCTTCGGCGATGAATTGCAGCTTGCCGTCAGAACGCATGGGATGGTGGAGATAGACTACGCTGCCCATGGGGTAGAAGTCGTCCTGGGTGGCATCCATTTCGTCTTCGGATTTGACGAGCAACAAACCGCCGACCTGAGCCGGGGTGTCGCCGATCTTTTTAACGGTATTCAGCCATGGATCTTCGCTCATTAATATTGGCAGCGTTTGTGCCGGGAAGAATGGGCGTTCAGCCAGCGGCAGGATGAAGAGTGTCTTGGGCAACGTCCGGCTAGGTAGATTTAAGTCAGAACCGTCGCGTTCCAGAAAGTTCGGTTCGATTAATTCTTCTTTGTGACGCCGCATTTTTTGCGAAACTCGTTTGGCAGCCATGTCAGTCTCCCGCTCTGCGACGCCGACCCAGGGTAAAATTCCTTATCCATTGTGTATCTATTATGTTTTTAACCCACCCTAGGAGAACATCGACCGCTGCGTCAATAACTTCAATCCTATGGGGTCGAAAGCAGTCTTTGTCCTGAGGTTGGTCAGTTGGCGATTATCGTGATTTGGATTAAGGTTGAATGCTGAGAGAATTTTTGGGTTAGGGGTGGTTATGAAAAATGCCGAGGTAAACATTATTTCCAAAACATTGTGTTTTGAGGGCTTCTTTCGCGTTTATAAATTTCGTCTGCAACACAGTCTATTTGCCGGCGGTGTTTGTCAGCCGATCAGCCGGGAATTATTTGCGCGGGGCCATGCGGTGGCCATGTTGCCGTATGATCCGCGGCGAGATGAAGTAGTGATGATAGAACAATTTCGGATCGGGGCCTTGGAGCATCCGCGTGGAGCATGGTTGACGGAGATTGTGGCAGGCATGATCGCACCTGGTGAAGATGCAACCGCCGTGGCACGGCGTGAGTCGCTGGAAGAAGCCGGTTGCGAGGTTGAGGCGCTGGAGCCGATTTTCCATACCTGGTATCCCAGTCCCGGCGGTTGCGATGAAACAATCCGGCTTTATTGCGGTAAGGTGAATGCGGAAAGGGTGGGGGGGGTGCACGGTCTGGCGCACGAAGGTGAAGATATTCGCGTGTTTAGTTTGCCGTTTGCAGAAGCATGGAAATTACTGGAAGCGGGTCAGGTGAACTCCGCTGCACCGATTATCGCCTTGCAGTGGCTGGCAATGAATCGGGAGCGGTTGAGGCGGATTTGGTGTTGAGCGTTATTTTTATCCGCAAAAAACGCCAATAAACGTAAAGATGAGGTAAAAACTTTCTGTCCCCTCAATTTCCTTGGTAGTCTTGGTGTCCTTGGTGGTTTCAGATTTATGTCCAGCGATCGATCTTGGCAGCTTCTCTGCCACGGGGTTCATTGACCGTCATGAGCACGAGTAATCCCATAATAAAAAACAGCAGTGTCGAAAGTATCGCCAGCCGGTGATTGCCGCTAAACAGGAAATTGACGGCGCCATAGGTCAGCGGTCCGATGATGGCGGCAAGCTTGCCGGCCAATCCCCATAATCCAAAGAACTCTCCACTGCGGCTGGGTGGCGAAAACTCCCCAACCATCGCCCGCCCCGCAGATTGGCTGGCGCCCAGGGCGATACCGATTAAATTGGCGGCGATCCAAAATTGAGTTTCGCTCTGCGCCAGATAGGCCAATACAATGGCCGCGATCCATACGCACAACGTTATCGCGATACAGGTTTTGGAGCCGATGCGATCCTGAATCTGGCCAAAGCCAAAGGCGCCAGCGGCGGCAGTGACGTTTACCACGAGGATCAAGATCAAAGTATCGCGGGTGGTGAACCCCATGACTTCCTGAGCATAAACAGCCGCCAATACAATTACCGTGTTGATCCCACAATAATAAATGGTGAGGGCGCCGAGAAAGCGAAACAAATCTTTGTAGTGGCGTGCGTGGTGCAAGGTTTCGCTGACGCGTGTGAAGCCGGTACGAACATAGCCACTAAACTTCAATCGTTGATTTGGTTGGGCGCGTTCTTTTAGAAACAACAATGTGGGCAGGGCGGCGAGTGCGAATATGGTGGCGACGATAAGGTTGGTGCCTGGAACATAATCGGCGGCGGTTGCACCAGACGCCTCCATGCTCTGTATGTAGAGGATGCATAGGCCCAAGGTTAAGAGTCCGCCCAGGTAACCCGTGGTCCAGCCGTAACCGGAAAGTCTACCCATGGTTTCAGGCGTGGCCAACTCTGGAAGAAAAGAGGCAATAAAATTTTCTCCGGCGGCGAACATCACGGTGGCCACGATTACCAGGATTAGGCCGAGGGCAATGTCACCGGGGCCGACCAGGGCCAAGAGTGCGGTAAAGATTACGCAACCAATAGTACTCGCCATCAGAAATTTTTTCTTTGAGGCAGAGTAGTCGGCGATGGCCCCCAACACGGGGGCGCTGAGCAGGACCAAGGCATTGGCGGCAGCCATACCCAAGGTCCAACATAAAGTGGCGCTGCCGGGGTGTATTTGATCCAAATTCTTGGCTACCACGCCAACGAAATAGGCGTTGAAGATGGCCGTCAGGATGACTGTGGTATAACCGGAGTTAGCAAAATCGTAGAAACACCAGGCCACCCGTTCGCGGTGAGTAGCGGGGGGAATGTTGGGATTAGGGACCGCGGGCGGAACGGTTGGAGGAGCGTTGGAATCTATAGACATGGACATGGCGAAGTTTATACCGGGAATTGTATGCTTTGTCACGGTACCCTTAATTCAATTAGGTAATAGACGATATTACTTAGTAAGGCCTTTTGGTTAATATGTAAAAGAGGGCAGCTACGGGACGACGATGAGTATTTACGAGCGCAATTTTCGACGGCTAGTAACATTGCTGCCTGAGTTGAGGGTGGCAGTCTCGTCGGTGCCCGCGTCTAACGTTGGAGTGCTGAGAGTTGAGGTGGTTGAACGCCATAAATACACCACCTTGGTCAGTCTTGCCCAGCCCTTACCATTATTTTTGCCCCCGTTAACCATGACGGTGTGTATCTATCACGATGCTAAAGTCGCGGAAGTTATTGATTATCAAGAAAGTGGTCGCCTGAGGGCGCGTTATGATTACCCCAATCCCGATATGTTCCAGGTACGGGAAAAACGCCGAGTGAATGAGTTCCTGGGGGAGTGGCTGGATTTTTGCCTGTTGCCAAGGCGGCGCTATGGGCAGTTGTTGCTGGTGGGTGGCGCCTGAATCGCCAGCATTGCCATTTGCAGTGCTTACCCCACCGTTTTTACTAAAGTTTTCGCTTTTTTTGCCGTTCTCTGCACCAGAGCTTAGGGTATTTGCCGTTTGATTTTCCGTTGTTCGAGATGCCGTGCGTCAGCATGTGTGGTTTCGAGCCAATGTATCGGAATTTACACAGATCGAGAAAAGGATAGCTATGACTGCGCAATCAAAAAGGTCGTTTTTTAAGGATCTATCAATACCCACCAAGATCAATCTGGTGGTTGGGATAGGATTTTTGACCGTTGTTAGCTTGTCGACAATAAATATTTTTATTACCGACAGCAAACGGGCAATTGATCTGGCCAAGGAACGCACCGAAGACATGACCACGCTTTATTTCGATGGTCTGAATACCATGATGCTGACCGGCACCATGTCGCAACGTGAAATCCTGCAAGGGAAAATGGCGCGTCGTCCCAATGTGGTCGAGGCGCGCGTGATTCGTGGTGAACCTGTGAAACAACAATTTGGACCTGGTTTTGAAAGTGAACAGCCACGCGATGAGTTGGACCAGCGGGTCCTGAAAGGTGAAGAGATCAAGGTGATAGAAGAGACGCCGCAGGGACGGGTGTTGACGGTGCTGACGCCATTCAAACCGACGCACAATACGCGTGGTGTCGATTGTCTGCAATGTCATAACGTCCCCATAGGCTCGGTGAATGGAGGAATTCGAGTGAGTTATTCGCTAGCCCCCATGGATAAAGAGCTGCAAGCGGAAATGGTTGAAGAGGCAGGTACGAATTTTGCGTTTTTAGTAATCGGCCTTATTGTCATCAATATCTTCTTGCGCGGCTGGTTTTCAAAGCCATTTGCACACTTGATGGATGTGGTGGCAAGACGTGCGGAAGGTGATGTTAATGTCCGTTTCGAATTGACCAGTAAGGATGAGATCGGGCGTCTTGGGCAATCATTCAATGCCATGTCGGAGAAGATCAATACCGCCGCAGAACGAGAACATGCCGCTGCACAAGAGTTGCGGAACAAGGTGGATATTCTACTGGAAGTGGTAAATAAAGCCTCTCGTGGTGACATGACGGGACAGGTAACCTTCTCCGGGCATGATGCCATTGGCGAGCTGGGTTCTGGATTGCAGGGCATGATCAATAATATTCGTGATCTCATCGAAGAACGCAGAAAAGCAGTCGAAGAATTGCGACGCAAGGTGGAGATGATCCAGCAAGCCGTCACGAAGGCGGCGAGTGGAGATTTGACAGTCAAGATCAATGTTGAGGGCGAGGATGCTCTGGGGCAGCTTGCACGCGGCGTGCAGACCATGATTCATAACCTCAATCTATTGGTGGCACAGGTGCAGCAATCGGGTATTCAAGTGACATCGTCCGCAACCCAGATTGCGGCATCCGCCAAGGAACAGGAGGCGACTGTTGCTGAGCAGGCAGCGACTGTGAATGAGGTAGTGACGACAGCGACGGAGATATCCGCCACCGCTAAAGAGCTTGTCAATACTATGGACGAGGTTTCCAAAGTGGCAGAGGTGACCGCAGAATCCGCAACTAGTGGGCAAACTGGGTTGAAGGCCATGGAAACTACCATGCACCAAATGATGGAAGCATCATCAGCCATTGCCGCCAAACTTGAAATCTTGAATGAAAAGGCAAGCAATATTAATACTGTTGTCACCACGATTACCAAGGTGGCGGATCAAACCAATTTGTTGTCGTTGAATGCGGCAATCGAGGCCGAAAAGGCCGGAGAATATGGGCTTGGCTTCTCGGTGGTGGCCACAGAAATCAGACGTTTGGCGGACCAGACAGCCGTTGCGACCTGGGATATCGAACAAATGGTCAAGGAAATGCAGACGGCAGTAACGGCAGGCGTCATGAGCGTTGAGAAATTTACGGAGGAAGTGCGTCGCAGCGTTGCTGAGGTCAGTACGATTAGCACGAGCATGGCGGGTATTATCAAGCAGGTGCAAGCATTGACCCCGCGTTTCGAGAGTGTACATGAGGGTATGCAGTTCCAGTCTCAAGGGGCGGAGCAGATTAAGCATGCGATCATTCAGCTCTCGGAGTCGGCACAACAAACTGTGGATTCTCTGCGGCAATCACATGCATCGATTGAGCATCTCAATGAGGCCGCGCATCGACTGCAGGGCGGGGTATCCAAGTTCAAGGTTACGGCAACCTAAAGAGGGCATGCGCCCATGATGGTGTTGCTGTTCAAGCTGGATAATGCGAAATATGCTCTCGACGTTGCTCACATCGTTGAGATTATGCCTAGGATCGCGATTAAGCCATTGCCCAGGGTCCCAGATTATATCCCTGGGCTGATCAATTATCGTGGACGGATAGTCCCGGTGGTTGATTTGGCAATGCTGGTGCATAAACACCCCGCGAGTCACTCGCTGAGTACGCGCATTATTTTGGTTCAATTTGATTCCGAGGAGGGTCATAGTCAGTTGGTTGGAATGATTGCAGAGTGTGCAACCGAAACAACAAAAATTGATGTGCATGATGCCCTGACGACGGGCATCAGTTCTAATATGGACGCATTTGTAGATGCAATCATTTTGGATAGGGATGAAATGATAGGTATCGTTAATTTGGCTCGTTTAATGCCTCATGAGTTGCAGATTGTAGTGAGTGGTAGTCATGAGGCGATGAATCATGAGGCGGGGATTGGTAATGCCCCTTGAGACAATTTCCAATTTAATAAAAAAAAGAATTGGAATCATCTCCGATTCAATTGGTATGTCGTCCATTGAGCGCGCTGTTAGATCCCGTATGACCGAGTGCGGAGAGCGTGATGTTGAGTCATATCTAGATCGAGTCGTGGCGTCGGTAGAAGAGCTTCAACAGCTGATTAATGAAGTAACAGTCTCAGAAACCTGGTTTTTTCGCGATCAAATCCCATTCGCTTTGTTAACTGAATATGTCAGCCAAGTCTGGTTACAGGATAAGCCCGGCGAAGTTCTAAAGATACTCAGTATCCCCTGTTCTACAGGGGAGGAGCCGTTTTCCATTGCTATAACTCTACTTGAGGCCGGTCTGACAGTCGATGAATTTCACATTGAAGCGATTGATGTCAATACTCGAGTGTTGGAAATGGCGCGCCGCGGTTGTTATGGAAAAAATTCATTTAGAGGAAAAACAAATCCAGATGAATCGCCGTTCCTGGAGCGTGTGGGAAGCGAATATGTGGTTTCGGAGTTCGTCAAAAGTGCCATTACGTTCAGGCATGGAAATATCCTGGATAAGGAATTTAAATCAGAAACAGGTCGTTACAATATTGTTTTTTGCCGAAACTTGCTGATTTATTTTGATGTTGATACAAAAAATACCGCTATTAAGAATTTGTATAGCTTGATGGCGGATGATGGGCTGTTGTTCCTCGGTCATGCCGAAACCGGACGTATTGCCCAAGGATTGTTTTCACCGGTCAGGCATCCTGGGGCGTTCGCATATCAGAAATCAGTTGCTGGTGCCGTTTCTGATTTCCTTTCAAGTAAGCAAAGGCCGTTGCCACGTCAGCCATTGCTCGAGCAGGTAGATGCAAAGCCGCTGCCAACGCCTGAATTTACTCATATTGCTAATGAAAATTCAAAGACGACGATACTGGCAGAACTGGAAGTTAATGACCCGCTGCAAAAAATTCAAACACTCGCTGATCTTGGTGAGCTTGATGAGGCGAAACATGAGTGTCTGAAATATATTCGCAACCATCAGAATGACCCCAAAGGGTACTATTTAATGGGGGTCATTGCGCTGGCTATGGATGATGATCGTGGAGCAGAAGATTGGTTACGGAAAACTATATATCTTGATCCCGGGCATTATGAGGGACTGGTTCAGCTAGCGATCCTTGCAGAGGAACAAGGTAATGCCGCTGGGGCGAAAAATTACCGGGCGCGAGCGGAACGGGTCAAGGCGTCATAGGGATGCAATTACAAAATGAACGATGATGTGAATAAGATAGATGATTGCTGGAATCGGATTGGCGTCTGGTCGAAGTCCAATCGCTCATGTGAGCAGTTGACGCAATACATTCATTGCGCCAACTGCCCGGTATTTTCTTTGGCAGGTCGACAGTTGTTAAATAATGCCCCACCTGAGGGATACTTGCTGGAATGGGCGGAATTTCTGTCTGTCGAGCAAAAACAAAAGGAACGCAATACCTCGTCTGTTATTTTGTTCAGATTGGGTGATGAGTGGCTGGGAATGCCGTCAGCTTTGGTGGATGAAGTGGTTCCGATGAGGAAGATTCACCGAGTACCACATCGCAAAAGTGCAATTTTGCGGGGATTGGTGACAATTCGAGGTGAATTGCAGATATGTGTATCTATGGGGAGCCTATTGAATATTACGCGTGGCGAGATATCGGGCACTAATGTTATTAAAGGTATTTACGAACGGCTGATGATCATCTCGTTAAAGGGTTCTAAATATGCTTTTCCGGTCAGTGAAGTGAGGGGGGTACATCGGTATGGCGTTTCTGCGGTGATGGATGCTCCTGCCACGGCGCTTAATTGCTCAGTTCACTTCCTAAAAGGAATGCTGGTGGTAGATAACAAACATATCGGGATTCTTGATCAAGAACTCCTGTTCTCAGCGCTGGGTAGAGGAATATTGTAGGAGGCGCTATGGTCGATACATCGATGATGGATTTATATCGGAGTGAAGTCGAGCAGCAGGCTGCAGTGCTGAATGATGCATTTCTGGTTTTAGAAAATGACCCTGCGGCGGGTGTTCAGTTAGAAGCCGCAATGCGTGCCGCTCATTCCATCAAGGGTGCAGCCAAGTTATTGGATATCCCGATCGTCGTTAAGCTGGCGCATGTAATGGAGGATTGTCTTGTTGCGGCGCAACAGGGACGCCTTATATTAAGCAGTGATGCGATCGATATCTTGCTAAAAGGCATGGATGTGATTGGACAGATTTCTGTCTTTGATGCCGGGCCGGAAGAGTGGTTGAAACTCAATCAGGATCACTATGCTAGTGTCCTGACTAACCTTGAGACAATTCAATCATTGAAATCTGAGGTCGCTGCTGAGGTTGAATCAAATCAACATTCGGCACTGGCCAAGGATGTCCCTGCGCACTCATCACCCGTGTCGCAAGCCGCCCCAGAAATGAATGTGGCTGACATGTCCATGTTCGAGTTATTTAGAGTTGAATCTGATCAGCAAGGGAGGGTGCTTAATGAAGGTTTGCTGGATTTAGAACAAGATGCACGCTCGCCCGAGCGACTGGAGCCATTGATGCGCGCCGCTCATTCCATCAAGGGTGCGGCACGATTAGTGGGTTTACAGGCCGTCGTAAGTTTAGCGCACGTCATGGAGGACGTGTTTGTTGCCGCCCAGAAGGGATCGTTGGTGTTGGGAGGGAACCAGATCGATGTCTTGTTGCGTGGTGTGGATACCATCACCGAGATCGCCCGCTTTGAGGGAGAAGTGAATGGTTGGTTGGCGGCCAATCAGTTGCGTTATGATGAGCTGATCGCTAATTTGCGCGCAGTATTTGAAGGAAAATCACCAGTCACTTCAGAGCAAACCGTATCTGCCGCGTCGGCAGTAGTAACATCGCCTCAGCCGGAGTTGGAAACTGTCGTGGCGCCCGCGCCAACACAACAGGCGGCGGCGAAGAAGCAGGACAAATCCACTGCGCAACCGAAAGAAAGAGTATTGCGCGTCAGCGCCGATCAGCTCAATCGTTTGATGGGGCTGGCTGGCGAGTCGCTGGTCGAGTCGCGGTGGTTATATCCTTATGCCAGCTCATTGCAACGATTAAAACGTCAACAGACGGACTTGATCGGTGTGCTTGATAGTTTGCGGGAGCATCTGGATAGAGAACGGGGGAGTGACACGCTGGTAACATTGGCTAGAAGTGCTCAGAAGCAGGCGTCATTCTGTCGTGAGACGATGGCGGATCGTCTGGCTGAGCTGGAGTCTTATGATCGCCGCTCAACGAACTTGTCTTCTCGTTTGCATAGAGAAGTAGTGAAAAGCCGAATGCGCCCGTTTGGTGATGGAGTGCATGGATTTCCGCGCATGGTGCGTGATATTTCGCGTTCTCTGGGCAAGGATGTGCAGTTGGTGATTCAAGGTGAGACAACGCTTGTTGATCGTGACATCCTGGACAAGATTGAGGCGCCACTCAATCATTTATTAAGAAACGCAATAGATCACGGTATAGACTCCGCAGAAGACCGGGCCGCCGCAGGCAAGCCAGCCAAGGGCACTATTACCTTAAGTGCATATCACAATGCAGGAATGTTGTCGATTGTGGTTGCCGATGACGGGCGTGGTGTTGATCTTGAGAGACTGCGACGCAAGGTGCTGGAAAAAAAACTGGTTGACGAGTCGATGGCGGAAACGCTGGGTGAGACCGAATTGCTGGAATTTCTGTTCTTGCCGAGTTTTAGCACGAAGGATTCCGTGAGTGAGATATCAGGGCGTGGTGTCGGTCTTGATGTTGTTCATGACGTGGTACAGGAAATGCGGGGTACGGTGCGTGCGTTAACTGAATTTGGCAAGGGTACGCGTTTTCAGATGCAACTACCGCTGACATTGTCCGTTATCCCGGCATTGTTGGTGGAAATATCCGGCGAGCCTTACGCGTTTCCTCTGGCCAGGATCGACAAGATACTCAGGATTGAAAATGAAATCATCCAGGAGGCCGAAGGCAATCAATTTTTCACGGTGGATGGCAAGAGTGTAGGGCTGGTTTCCGCGTCACAAATTATTGGTATGGCAGATAGCGTCGAGCTTGAAGGTCAATTGTCGGTCGTTGTTTTGCATGAACGCAATGGTTATTACGGATTGGTGGTTGAAAAATTTCTTGGCGAGCGTGAGCTGGTGGTCCAGGTGATGCCAGAACAGTTAGGTAAGGTTCAGGATATTAGCTCCGCTGCGTTAATGGAAGATGGTTCGCCAGTGTTAATTGTCGATGTCGATGATCTTTTGCGGTCGGTTGAGAAGGTATTGAGGACCAAGCGGCTCAGTAAAGTAAATGCTGTTCAGGTGGAGGACCTGCCGCGTAAGCGCGTGCTGGTGGTGGATGACTCGATCACGGTGCGCGAAGTCGAGAGGAAGCTGCTTGAAAGTGCGGGTTACGCCGTTGATGTTGCCGTTGATGGCATGGATGGGTTGAATGCATTGCGAATGGGCCAATACAATATGTTGGTGACTGATGTCGATATGCCGCGTATGAATGGTATTGAGCTTGTAAAAACGGTGAGACAGGATCCCACGCTGCGCAGTATTCCCATCATGATGGTCTCTTATAAGGATCGTGACGAGGATCGCATGCGAGGGCTTGAGGCAGGTGCGGATTATTATCTTACCAAGGGGAGTTTTCATGATCAGGGCCTGCTTCAGGCAGCAGTTGATTTAATTGGAAAGGCTGACGAAGTATGAGAATCGGGATAGTCAATGATTCTGCTCTGGCGGTTGAAGCGCTACGACAGGTTGTAATCAGCGTTCCAGAATACAGTGTCGCCTGGATTGCCCATGATGGTGCTGAATCTGTATGGCGCTGCACTCAAGAACGGCCAGACTTGATTCTAATGGATTTGATCATGCCGGTGATGGATGGTGTCGAGGCGACCCGCCGCATCATGGAGCATACTCCTTGTCCGATTGTCGTTGTCACGGCGACAGTCGAAGGTAATGCCTCGAAGGTGTTTCAGGCGATGGGTGCGGGAGCGCTTGATGCAGTCAACACGCCAGTACTGGGCGCTGATGGTGAAGGCGAGGGAAAAAAACAATTATTGAGCAAGATCAGCACCATTGCCCGTTTAATCCGGAGTCAGAAAACGGTGATAGCCCATGCGCAACCCATGTCGTCGTCGATTCGGCGGGTGATGACGAGCAATGAAAAACTGGTTGCCATTGGTGCATCATCGGGGGGGCCTCAAGCGCTGGCGAAGGTTCTTTCTGGATTGTCCGCAGATTTTCCGGCACCAGTAGTCATTGTTCAGCATGTGGATCAAAAGTTTTCTCAAGAATTGGCGGAATGGTTGAATAATCAATGCTGCCTTGAGGTGCGTCTCGCACAAGCAGGAGACACCTTAAAGAAAGGAAGAGTATTGATTGCCGGTAACAACGATCACTTGATTTTGAAAGCAGATCGTACTTTGGCGTACACGCCAGATCCGATCGATCAGCCATATCGCCCTTCCGTTGATGTGTTTTTTAATAGCTTGGTGCAGTACTGGACGGGCGATTTGATTGCGGTGTTGTTAACGGGGATGGGGCGCGATGGAGCTCAGGGGTTATTGCAGTTGCGTAACAAAGGGGTTCATACTATCGCCCAAAATGAAGCTACCTGCGCTGTATATGGTATGCCCAAGGCAGCGGTTCAATTGAATGCGGCCGTCGAAGTGCTCCCGATCGATGAGATCAGTAAAACACTTGTGCAGTACTTTAGTGGGAGTCTGCAGCAAGGCATGAGAGTATGAGCGAAGAAGAAACTAGTCAGCAGGCGGGACAGCAATTCGGCGAAAGCGCTGAAGAATCCCGTTTGCGTGTCATGTTGGTGGATGACCAGGCAATTATCTCTGAAGCCTTGCGCAGAATGTTGGCTGAAGAAACGGATATCGATTATCACTATTGCGGTGATCCCGCGCAGGCAATGAATCAAGCGATTGAATTCCAGCCGACGGTTATTTTGCAAGATTTGGTGATGCCGGATATCGATGGAATGTTGTTGTTGAAGTTTTATCGTTCCAATCCCAAAACCAAAGCTATCCCGGTGATCGTGCTTTCCAGTAAAGAGGATCCAAAAGTAAAGAGTGAGGCTTTTGAAAAAGGCGCTAGCGATTACTTGGTGAAATTTCCTGACAAAATCGAGGTGGTTGCCCGTGTGCGGGCCCACTCGCGCAGTTTTCTGGCGCAAAAGCAGCGTGATGAGGCCTATCGTGCCTTGCATGAGTTGCAAAAAGAATTAGAGGTGAAGAATTCCGAACTGGAGCGATTGTCATCGCAGGATGGCCTGACGGGGATTGCCAATCGTCGCACCTTTGATGGATTTATTTCGAAGGAATGGTCGCGTGCGTCTCGGGAAAGCAAGCCGCTCTCTTTGATCTTGATCGATATTGATCATTTCAAAAAATACAACGATGGCTATGGGCATCAGGGCGGAGACGCTTGTTTGCGTAGCGTGGCACACGCCTTGGCGGCGACGGTGAAGCGTCCGACCGATTTGGTGGCACGTTACGGGGGTGAAGAATTTGCGGTGGTGATGCCGGATACCGATGCAGCAGGTGCTGCCAATATTGCGGCGGCGTTGCGCGAAAATGTCGATACCATGAATCTGCCTCATGCACACTCTGATACCGCGGATCACGTGACCATTAGTCTCGGCGTTGCGACGATGGTGCCTGTGGCGGATAAGAAACCAGAAGAATTGATTGTCAAATCAGACGAAGCACTTTACCACGCCAAAAAAACAGGGCGTAACCGCTTTTGCGCTGCCACTTAAAGTGGCCTCTGATTAATCCTTGGTAATGACGAGTGTTGTGCGCAATGCCGGGTGAATGCGTACTGTCTTGATCGCGTTGGTAGTGGTTTGCACGATGTCGATGGGATAGCCCGCAATACGGACACTGGTCCCCGGTTCGGGGATGGATTCAAGATATTCGATAATCAGGCCATTGAGCGTTTTGGGGCCATCGGTGGGCAGCTCCCACTGCATTAATCGGTTAATTTCGCGAATATATGCTGCGCCATCCACTAGATACGTGCCGTCCTCCTGTGGATGAATATCGCGGATCGCCGCTGCGGCGTCAGTGGTAAATTCACCGACGATTTCTTCCAGAATATCTTCCAGCGTAATCAAACCCTCAATGTCGCCGTATTCGTCAACGACGAAGGCGATGCGGCGTTTCTCGCGCTGGAAGTTTAAAAGTTGAGTGGTGAGCGGTGTACCCTCAGGGACGAAATTGGCCTCACGGGTAATACCAAGCAGCGCTTCCTTGTTGAATTGATTACTTGTCATCAGGCGCAGCGCATTGCGAGCATGGAGGAAGCCAATCACATTTTCGATGTCACCGCGATATACCGGGAGTCGCGTATGTTGGCAGTGAGTGAGTTGATTCAGGATTTCCTGCTCGTTGTGTTCAACGTCTATACCCACGATCTCATTGCGCGGAATCATGATGTCATCGACGGTGACTTTCTCCAGGTCCAGAATACTGACCAGCATTTCCTGGTGACGGCGGGGGATCAGCGCGCCCGCTTCATGGACGACGGAGCGTAATTCTTCAGTACTCAATGAATGCATGGCGCCGCTCTTGGTCGAGATGCCGAAGAGGCGTAATACACCGTTGGACATGATGCTGATGGTCCAGACCACGGGGTAGCTGATTTTCATCAGCGGGAACAGGACAAAGACAGCAGGAAAGGCAACGCGTTCAGGATGTAGCGCAGCCAATGTTTTGGGCGCCACCTCACCGAAAATCAATACCAGGAACGTCAGGATGCCAGCGGCAATAGCGATCCCGTTATCGCCCCAGAGGCGTAGGCCGATCAAGGTGCTGACTGATGACGCGAGGATATGGACAAAGGTATTGCCGAACAGGATCAGGCCGATCAACCGGTCAGGACGGTTGAGCATGCTTTGTGCGAGTATCGCCCCTCGGTGTTTGGCGCGCACTAGATGACGCAAACGATAGCGATTGAGACTCATCAGTGCTGTTTCCGCAGCAGCGAAACAGCCCGATAGCGTGACAAAGATCAGTAACAGCGCAATGAGGACGTGTAACGGAATTTCTTCCATATAAAGATCCCGGTTCGCGTTAGCGTCCCAAGATGACCTCCAGCACGACCTTGCTGCCCAAGTAGGCCAGTGCCAGGGCAAGAAAACCGCCGAGCGTCCAGCGGATCGCAGTGCGGCCGCGCCAGCCAAATCGCCAGCGTCCCCACAATAAGGTACCGAAGACGCACCAGGCGATGAGCGACAAAACTGTTTTGTGAACCAGGTGCTGGGCAAAAATATTTTCCAGAAACATGATCCCGGTGATCAGTGACAAGCTGTGTAGTACAAAACCGACGGCAATCATTTGGAACAACAATGTCTCCATCGTTTGCAGTGGCGGCAGGGCGCGGATAAAACCGCCGGGGTGGCGATTGCGCAGGTGATAATCCTGGATTGCGAGGATGATGGCTTGTACTGCCGCAATGCTGAGCAAGCTATAGGCCAGGATCGAGATCAGAATATGAATCTCAATCGGATTCTGCCAATTGAACAGCATGTGGCTGGCGCTGAAGCTGTGTTGCAAGACGATGGCAATTGCCGCTGAAGGGAAGGCGATTATCCCAAGATTTTCCGTAGGCCGGCTCAGCGCCGTGATGATGATCAATACCGCGACCACCCAGGTCATGAGCGAGGCCGCGTGGAAGACGCCCAGGTTCAGGCCGCCTTCGCTGAACAGGGAAAGAAAGAGAATCCAGCTATGCAGGCTGACCGCGACAATAGCTATCCCAAGCGCCTGCCATTTGCCGGCCGGGGCGCTGGAACGGGTCGAAAGCCGGTAGCCCAGGATAAAGGCCGAGACCAGGTACAGAAAAAAGCTAATGATGCCGATAACCAAGCTGTGCATATTTCTTGATTTCCTTAGGAATTTGCAATGATGGCATAACCAGTGGACCGGTTAAAGGGGGCACGACGCCTTAGTGGGTTGATGGTGAGGCAAGAAAGTAACGTGCTATAGTCTAAAGAAATTTGTCTTGGGACAGACAATATACGCATGAGACTACGCGTTCTAGGATGCAGCGGGGGGATCGGGAAAAAGCTGAGGACCACCTCCCTGCTGGTGGACGATGATGTCCTGATCGATGCTGGCAGCGGCGTAGGGGATCTGACCCTTGACGAGATGGCGGGCATCCGCCATATTTTTCTAACTCATACCCATCTTGATCATGTGGCCTTTCTGCCGTTGCTGGTGGATAGCATTTTTGAGCGTATTCACGAGCCCGTCGTAGTTCATGGTTTGCCGGAAACCATCAAAGGGATTCAGGACCACATCTTCAACTGGGTCATTTGGCCCGATTTTTCCAAACTCCCGACGCGGGAGCGGCCGGTGATGCGGTTTCAGGTTGAGCGCTCGGGTTCGATCTGTACCGTCGGTGGCCGCCGCTTTGAGTTGATCCCCGTCAATCATATTGTTCCCACGGTCGGTTACCGGGTGGAATCTGCCGCGGGTAAATCCTTTGCCTTTAGCGGTGACACCGCCAACAACGACACATTTTGGGATGCGTTGAATGTGCATGGCAGGCTCGATTTATTGTTGCTGGAGGTGGCCTTCAGTAACGAAGATGAGGCGCTGAGCCGAGTGGCACGACACTATTGCGCCAAGACCCTGGCCGAAGACATTCATAAACTCAAGTTAGATCCCGACATCTACCTTACCCACCACAAGCCAGATGCCGAAAAGTCCATCCTCAAAGAGGTCAAATCCCTGATTAAGGGGCGGGCGATAAAAGCACTTAAGAACGGGCTCGTATTCCAGCTATAATGTTCCACTTCGTGGAACTGATAAGTGATTCCCCATGTTTGAAGGTTTAACAGAACGACTGTCGCGAACCCTGCGTGACCTGCGCGGCGTTGGCCGCCTGACCGAAGACAATATCAAGGATGCCCTGCGTGAAGTGCGCATGGCGCTGCTGGAGGCGGACGTCTCGCTGCCAGTGGTGCGCGACTTCATCGAGCGAGTGAAAAACCGCGCTGTCGGCCACGATGTGATCAAGAGTCTGACTCCGGGCCAGGCTCTGATCGGCGTGGTGCGTGATGAGCTGGTCGAGATCATGGGCCAGGCCAATGCCGAATTGGCGCTCAATGCGGCACCGCCCGCCATCGTCTTGATGGCCGGTTTGCAGGGTTCGGGTAAAACCACCACCGTCGCCAAGTTGGCACGGTTCCTCAAGGAACGCAAAAAGAAATCGGTGATGGTGGTGAGCTGCGACGTCTACCGTCCGGCCGCGATCGAGCAGCTGCAAACCTTGGCCAATGACGTCGGTGTCCAATTTTTCCCCAGTCGGCCCGATCAGGCCCCGGTCGCCATCGCCCAGGCCGCCATAGAGCAGGCCCGCAAACTGTTTATTGACGTACTCTTGATCGATACCGCCGGCCGCCTCCATGTCGACGCCGAGATGATGGACGAGATCAAGCGCTTGCATGCTGCCGTGCAGCCGATCGAGACCCTGTTCGTGGTCGACAGCATGACTGGCCAGGATGCCGCCAATACCGCCAAGGCCTTTAATGACGCCCTGCCGCTGACCGGGGTGGTACTGACCAAAACCGACGGCGACGCCCGCGGCGGGGCCGCGCTCTCGATCCGCCACATCACCGGCAAACCGATCAAATTCCTGGGGGTGGGGGAGAAGACCGAGGCCCTGGAGCCGTTTTACCCTGACCGCCTGGCCTCGCGCATCCTGGGCATGGGAGACGTCCTGAGCTTGGTCGAGCAGGCCGAGCGCAGCCTGGACAAGGGCGAGGCCGAAAAGATCGCCCAGAAGCTCAAAAAGGGCAAGGGTTTTGATCTGGAGGACTTCCGTAGCCAGTTGCAGCAGATGCAGAAAATGGGGGGTGTGGCCTCCCTGATGGACAAGCTGCCCGGCGTCGGGGGGATGTCCAAAGATCTAAAAGAGCAAGTAAATGATAAGGATTTCAATAGGATAGAGGCTATCATTAATTCAATGACCCCCTCTGAACGGCGGAATCCGGATATTATCAAGGGCTCCCGCAAGCGGCGTATTGCTGCCGGTTCCGGGGTCGAAGTCCAGGATGTTAACCGCCTGCTGAAACAGTTCGCCCAGATGCAAAAGATGATGAAGCAATTCCAGAAGGGCGGCATGGCCAAGCTGTTGCGCGGCCTGGGTGGGCGACTACCCCAGGGGTTGAAGCCCTTTTAATGATTTAATGCTTTCATTTTTCGTTGGTTAGCGTAAAATGTGCGGATTTTTAACGGCCTGAACCAATGGGGCAGGCTTGGATTTGTTTTTCACGAGGAAAGGTAATGGTCACAATTCGTTTGTCTCGCGGTGGCGCCAAGAAACGGCCCTTCTATCATGTGGTGGTGACGGATTCACGTAGTTCGCGTGATGGCCGCCATCTGGAGCGCGTCGGTTTCTTCAATCCGGTTGCTTCCGGCCAGGAAGAGCGCATCCGTTTGGATAATGACCGCATCAACTACTGGTTGGGTCAAGGCGCCAAAGCCTCTGATCGCGTTGCCAAGTTGATCAAGGATTCCGCAGCTGCCTAAATGTTGGCGCTGCGCCTTGCCGCGACGCAAGTAAGTGTTTGAGTATGGAAAGCGAGCGGCAAGAGCGGGTGGTGGTTGGCAAGATCACTGGCGTCTTCGGGGTTAAGGGTTGGCTCAAGGTCTACTCTCACACTGAACCACCAGAGAATATTTTCAACTACAGCCCTTGGATGATCACTCTGGGTGGGGCATTGCGGCCAATCAAGGTACTTGAGCACCGAGTGCATGGCAAAGGCATGGTCGTCCACCTGGATCAGTACGACGATCGCGATCTGTCTCAGAAACTGGTCGGGGCAGAGATCTCGATAACGCGGGAGCAATTACCTCCTGCAGCGCCCGGCGAGTATTACTGGGCCGATTTGATTGGATTGAATGTTGTCACGCAAAGCGGTGTAACACTGGGGCGCGTAGAACAACTGCTGGAAACCGGCGCCAATGATGTGCTGGTGGTCAGCGGCGATCGAGAACGGTTGATTCCGTTTGTCATCGATGAATTTGTAAAGCAGATTGATTTGGAACAGGGTGTAATAAGGGTCGATTGGGATCCGGAATTTTAGGGGAACCTCTTACGCGATGCGTTTTGACGTCGTCACCCTGTTTCCCGAAATGTTCCAAGTGTTGTTCGATTACGGGGTTTGTGGTCGGGCGGCACGGGCCGGGGTGTTTGCGCTGGAGTGTCATAATCCGCGCGATTACACCCATGACCGGCACCGGACTGTGGATGATCGCCCGTATGGTGGCGGTCCCGGAATGGTGATGTTGATCGAGCCGTTGCGCCAGGCGATACGCGCCGCGCGACAGGCCAATCCCGAGGCGAAGGTGGTGTATTTGTCGCCGCAAGGGAAACAGTTCGATCAACGCGTGGCCCATGAATGGTCGCAACGCAGCGGTGTGATTCTGGTCGCCGGGCGTTACGAAGGTATCGATGAACGTATCATCGAGCTTGAGGTCGACGAGGAATGGTCGGTTGGCGATTATGTCCTCAGCGGTGGCGAGTTTGCGGCGATGACGGTGATTGACGCGGTGACACGCTTGTTGCCGGGAGTACTGGGGCACGCGGAATCTGCACAACAGGACTCGTTCATGGACGGCCTGTTGGATTGCCCGCACTACACGCGGCCTGAAGTGTACGAGGGGCGTGCGGTGCCAGAGGTGCTGCTTGGCGGCAACCACGAGGCGATTCGCCGCTGGCGTCTGAAACAGGCGCTGGGACGTACCTGGCAACGAAGGCCGGAGCTGTTACAGAGTTTGGAGTTGACGGCAGAGCAGCGCCGATTGTTGGAAGAATTTATCGCTGAATCGCCGGTGGCGGCGCAGCGGGAACGGAAGTGACGGATTATTAGATTGAGGAAAGCACAATGAGCAATATTGTCCAGCAAATTGAAAAAGAAATGATGAGTCGCGAACTGCCTGAGTTCGGGCCGGGTGACACTGTTGTCGTCCAAGTCAAAGTCAAAGAAGGCGACCGCGTACGTTTGCAGAGCTATGAAGGCGTTGTCATCGCCAAGAGCAATCGTGGTGTGAATTCATCTTTCACCGTGCGCAAGATTTCTCACGGCGAAGGTGTGGAGCGCGTGTTCCAGACATATAGCCCGGCGATTGACTCAGTTGAGGTGAAGCGTCGTGGTGATGTGCGTCGCGCCAAGCTGTACTACCTGCGCGATCTGGAAGGCAAGGCCGCGCGTATCAAAGAGAAGCTGTAAGCGTAACTCTTCTCAAAATGCCCATACCGATGAGGGGGACGCAAAACCTGGTTCGAGGTTTTGTTGTCCCCTTCTTCTTTTTGTGTGGCAGTGTATTGGCGGCATCGTCTGCTGATGAAATTATCGCCCTCTCTGCCGCCGGGGCTCCTACTCTGGCGCTAAAACTCCTTCAGCAATCCGAACTCAAGCGCGATGTCGATCCTGCCGCCTGGATGCAGTGGCAGCAGCAAAAAATTGCCATTTACCAACAACAGCAAAAGTGGGATCAGGTGATACGCGAATTGGAAGGCGTGCTTACCGAGGATTTGTCCGCGGAATTTATGTTGTGGGCCTGGACGCAGATGGCGCAATCGTATTTGGCGACCGATCGTGGCGATGAGGCACGTGTCTTGTTAACGCAAAAGATTTGGTTAAGTTCTGATTTACCCGTGCAGACCTTGCAAACATGGCGTCGCATGTTGGTGGAAAGCTACCTTAGCGAAGATAAGGTGGCGGACGCATATACCGCCATACTGCGTTATCATCAGGATTATGCTGAAGATAACGCGATCGAGTGGACGATGATTCAGGCGCGGGTCTTGTTGGCGAACAATCGAGCGTCGGAAGCAATAGCGATGCTAAAGGCGGTAAATGATCGACGTGCCGAGGTGATTGTCGCAATGGCGAGACATCGGCTGGGCGAGACGTTGGAGCCCGCGTTAATTGAATCGTTGCTGATGAAACTGGGTGAGCCTGGATTAACGTTTGAACTGCGGCAACAGTTGTTAAATGTTTTGGTTGGGCAGGCCAATCTTTTGCCAACAGGGGCGCAGCAGATTCAGTTACTTGAGCAGATTGTGATTGCGGCTGAGGATGTGGAAGGCATTGAGGGTTCGCTGGCGGTCGATCGTCTCTGGCGTGCCTATCAGGATTATGGTGATCAACTGGCCAATAAATCGCAATTACTGGTGGGGGATTTTGAGCCCTGGTATGGTGAAATTGATCGGATTGAAAAAATTTCGCCGTTAGAGGCGCGTGCGTTGTTGGCAGTGATTGCGAGTCATGACGAGAAAGGTGCCGCCCATCAGGTTCATCTGCGCTTTAGTCACATTTTGGCCGCACAGGAACGAGAGAAGGCTTTGTTAAAACCACTCTATCTTGGCGCCAGTCAGACTATGGACGTCGGTTCTCTACCCGAGCCCGTGCTTTACCTATTGATCGATCAGGCGCTGAATGGCGGCGATCAAGCCAGCGCCGCCAGACTGATGAATTTATTGCAGGGTTCGAGTGGTGCTGTGCAGACGATTGATTGGCGGTTGCGGCGGGCGAGATCGCAAATTCTGACAGGCGTAGCGTCGGTGGGAGCGGATATCGTGAAAGAATTGTTGCGTAGCGGCCAGACTCTGGACCGCACGCAATTTGAATATTTGATCCGAATCGGTTTTGATCTGCAGCGGGCTGGACAATTGGACGCGGCGTTCCAGCTATTCTCATTAATGTTAAATGATGCGCCGGAGCTGAGTCTGCGCCGCGAACTATTGTTCTGGATGGCAGATATTCGTGTGGCTGAGAAGAAGTTTGACGAGGCGGCGCGGTTATATTTTCAGGCCGCAGATGTGATTAAAACAGGCGTCCAGGATCTCTCGCCACAGATAGCGCGACAACAGGCGGCACAGACATTGGTGAAAGCGGGTTATCTCGATGACGCGCGACAGGTATATGAACACATGTTGCAGGACGTGGGAGATTCGGAGTGGCGTGCGGTGTTGCAGCGTGAGTTGCAACAGCTGCAATTGTTGGCGAGGCATCATTAAGGTCAGTCCGATGCCAGATTATGCGGCGGTGATAGCGACCCCCATTCCAGGCGTACGCCTGGGCTTAATCTTCTCGGGTGAGAAAATCAGTGAAATTGATTTTGTCGGCGCCAGTCAGAGTTATGCGTTATCGAGAGTAGGCGCCGTTCAAGATGCCATGAATCAGCTACAAGAGTATTTTCTTGATCCTAAAAGGATGTTCTCGCTTGAAATAGCCGTGACTGGTACGCCGTTCCAAAAACGCGTTTGGCACCAGTTGCAGCAGATTCCTGCGGGTGAAACGCGAACCTATGGCGAGTTGGCCAAGCGCATGCATACCAGCCCGCGCGCAGTAGGGGCTGCCTGTCGCAGCAATCCCTTACCGATTATTATTCCCTGTCACCGCGTAGTCGCGGCCAATGGTATTGGGGGATTCATGGGCAAGCAAAGTGGGCGCGCCATGCTGATCAAGCAGTGGCTGTTGCGCCATGAGGGTGTCGATGTCGCAGCTGCTTGAGGAGTCCCCAATCAATGCGCCTGATCAGGCCTTGATTGAGACCTTTCTGGATAGTTTTTGGATGGAGCGTGGTGGCAGTGAGCATACATTGCAGGCGTATGGTGCTGACTTGCGTGGTCTGGCGCGGTATTTGGCGGCGCATAAAAAAGATTTGCTGAATGTGCAGCGTGCCGATTTGCTGGGCTATCTTGCGCATCGCGTGCAACAGGGAACCAAGCCGCGTTCGACGGCCCGCTTGTTATCGAGCATCCGCCGCTTCTATCAGCACTTGATCCGCCAGCGGCAAATCACGGCCGATCCCAGCGCGTTGATTGAAGCGCCGAAGTTGGGTCGCCCTTTGCCTAAGTCGCTGACGGAAGCGGATGTGGAATCTTTGCTTGCGGCGCCGTTGGTGAGCGGGCCCCTCGGCCTACGTGATCGAACGATGCTGGAATTGCTCTATGCCTGTGGTTTGCGGGTGTCGGAACTGGTTGAGCTACGGCTGGATCAAATTAATATGAATCAAGGTCTGGTTCGAATTATGGGTAAAGGGGGTAAGGAACGTCTGGTGCCGATGGGAGAGGAATCTCAGGAATGGTTGCAGCGTTATCTGCAGCAAACCCGTTCGGAATTATTGGGTGGTCAGCTTAGCGATGCGGTTTTTGTGACACGCCGTGGCGAGGGCATGACTCGGCAGGCCTTTTGGCACATGATTAAACGCTATGCCCTGCAGGCGGGGATTAGCAAGCCATTGTCGCCGCATACCTTGCGCCATGCGTTTGCGACACATTTATTGAATCATGGTGCCGATTTGCGCGTGCTGCAGATGTTACTGGGGCATAGCGATTTGTCCACGACCCAGATTTACACCCATGTGGCGCGTGAGCGGTTGAAGACGCTGCATGCACAACACCATCCTCGAGGTTAGACTGGAAATTATTTTGATTATCCAATAAGGTGAGATTTTATATGCGTGTAGGAATTTCTATGAAAAAGGTATTGTTTGTAGGCATGGTGTGCGTGTTGGGATGGATGACCGCACAGGCGGACGATAAGGTTGAGAAGATTCGCACGGTATTACAAAAGGCGATTCCCGGAGCTCAGCCAGATACCATAGTGCCTTCACCGGCAACGGGTATGTATGAAGTGACGTATGGTGCCGAAATTTATTATGTCACTGAGGATGCAAAATATATGATCCAGGGTGATGTGATCGATATTCAGCAGAAGAAGAATCTTACCGAGAGTAAACGTTCGGCGGGACGGAAGGCATTGATGACCTCGGTCAGCGAATCCGATATGATTGTTTTTTCCCCAAAGCAGGTGAAATATCGGGTGACGGTATTCACCGATGTTGATTGCACGTTCTGCCGGCGCATGCATCAGGAGATCGCGGAATATAATAACAATGGCATTGAGATCCGGTATTTGTTGTATCCGCGCACCGGGCTGAATTCCCCTTCTTACTATAAGGCCCAATCAGTGTGGTGCTCTGGCGATAGAAAACGTGCGTTGACTGAGGCGAAGCTGGGTAAGAACGTGGCGGAGAAAAAGTGTAGCAATCCCATCGAAAAAACCATGAAGTTGGCAAGTCAAATTGGGTTGGAAGGTACGCCGACATTGGTGCTTGAAAATGGAACAGTACTCGGCGGATACGTTCCGCCAGTCAAACTTAAGGAGTTGCTGGAGTCTGGATACGGTTCCTGAGACAGGGGTCGTCGGCGACTTTATCAGAAAAAACTTGCATTTACCTGAATATTGACTATAAATAAAGTGGATGCCATGGAGGCTGATGGGCGCCCAGCATGGAAGCAGGATGCGGGGAATGGATGCGGGGGGCTCAACGCTCGGAAAGGAACCAAGACAGGCGGCCAGAAGGCCGCCTGTCTGTTTTGGGGCTTTTAATATCTCTGATAGAGGGGGCGGGGTTCGTCGCTGCTGGCCTGATATTTCACTGTCAGCTCGTCAAACGCCGCCAGGGCAGATTCAATATTCTGCCGCGGGTGTACTTCAAAGGCATCAAAGCCCACACGTTCCATATAGAGCAGCTGATCCCGCAGTACCTCACCCACCGCGCGTATTTCGCCGCGATAGCCATACTGTTGGCGCAGCTGGCGCGCAAACGAGTAGACGCGGCCGTCACGGAAGACGGGGAAGCTCAGCGCAATCACAGGGAAACGCGTTACTTCCGCCGCGATGGCTTCCAGGTCATCGTCACCTGTCAGACAGACGCCGAGTTTGCCGCTGCGTTGTTCCAACGTGGAGCGGTGAGTTTGCCAAAGACGCAGCGGTACGATGATGTCACCGCTTGGCAAGCTGCTAATTTCAGTTTCCGGCGCAACCAGGGTCCAGTGATCGTCGACGATCCGCCGCTGTTTAATGATTTGTTTCATAGACCCGTTCCTTGAAAGGTTCGATGCCGATGCGGTTGAAGGTGTCGACGAAGCGTTCTCCTTCTACGCGCTTATCGACATAGACACACATGAGCTTCTCAAGAGTATTGGCAACTTCCGCTTTGGGTACGGAGCGGCCGAGACGTTCACCCAAGCGTCCCTCGTTGAGGGCAAAGCCACCGAGTGAAAACTGATACCAATGTTCACCTTTCTTGTCGACGCCGAGGATGCCGATGTGGCCGATGTCATGATGACCGCAACCATTCATGCAGCCCGACATCTTCAGTCGCAACTCACCTAAATCATAAAGATAATCGAGCTGTTCAAAGCGTTGCTGCACCATCAGTGCGACATCGATGGAACTGGCGTTGGCCAGTTCGCAAAAATCGGAACCGGGGCAGCAGATCATGTCGGCAAGGGTACCGATGCATGGTGTGGCCAGTTCTTGCGCCGCTAATGCCTGCCATAGCGTGTAAAGATCGGAGTGTTTGACATCCGTAAGTACCAGATTCTGATCATGCGTGGCGCGGATCAGGCCAAAACTGTAACGATCGGCAAGCTCGGCAACAGCATCCATCTGGATATCGGTGATATCGCCCGGCGGTGTGCCGGTAGCCTTGAGGGCGATAAAGACCACGCGATAGCCTTTGACCTTGTGATCGGCAACGTTGTATTTCAACCAGCGATTAAAGGCCGCATCAGTGCCGGCTTTGACCAGGATTTCACGGTCATCGCCAGCACCAGGGGCGTAGGGCAGTGGGGCGAAGAAGGCTTTGACGCGCTCGATCTCGCGTGCATCGAGTTGCATCTGATCCTTGATCTTGTGCCACTCGGCTTCTACCTTTTCGCGGAAGCGTTCGATGCCCAGGCTTTGGACCAGGATTTTGATGCGGGCCTTATATTTGTTGTCGCGGCGACCGTGGAGATTATAAATCCGCAGAATCGCTTCGAGATAAGAAAGCAAATGTTCTTTCTCGATAAAGGGACGAATGGTTTGTGCCAGAATCGGGGTCCGGCCCAGGCCACCACCGACCAACACCTGAAAACCGACTTCCCCCGAGTTGTTGCGCACTAAACGTAAACCGATATCATGTACCAATGTTGCCGCGCGATCATGGCTGGCGCCGGTCACGGCAATCTTGAATTTACGTGGTAGATAGGCGAATTCCGGATGGAAGGTGGACCACTGGCGAATGATTTCGCAATACGGTCTTGGGTCTTCAATCTCGTCTGCAGCGGCACCGGCAAGAGGATCACTGGTGACATTGCGAATGCAGTTACCACTGGTCTGGATGGCGTGCATTTGCACTGAAGCCAGATCCGCCAGGATGTCCGGTGCATCTTCGATGCGCGGCCAGTTGTACTGTATGTTTTGGCGCGTGGTGAAATGGCCATAGCCCTTGTCGTATTTGCGGGCAATATGGGCCAGCATTCGCATCTGACGTGAAGAGAGCAAACCATAAGGTATGGCCACACGCAGCATCGGCGCATGGAGCTGGACATAGAGTCCATTCATCAGGCGCAACGTCATGAATTCGTCGTTACTGAGTTCGCCCGCCAGAAAACGACGGGTTTGATCGCGAAACTGGGCGACGCGCTCGTCGACGGCGCGCTGATCATATTGGTTATAGATGTACATCCCCGGGCCTTGGTGGCCGGTATTGGGGACGGTATCTTGATATGCAGGACTCTGTTTTAACATGGCAGTAATGGGTAAATGGCCTTAGAAAATGATAGTCGATTTTCTATATAATAGAAACAATCAATTTTTTATAATAACATACCGTTACGTTATATGGCGCCCAGAGCAGGAATCTAACCTGCGACCTATCCCTTAGGAGGGGATCGCTCTATACACTGAGCTACCGGGGCGGATGTGATTTTGAATATCGGCTCGGACTGAATTACCAATTCAAACAGTGGGTTAAGTATAGCAAGCAGGAGGGGACGTGAAAACAGCCCCGTTAAACCTAATCCATTTCGTCTTCTTCGCCGTTGCGGCGTTGTTGTGCCAAGCGCTGCAGGTTCATGATGCTCTTTTCGAGCAGACGTTGCTGGGGTTTGAGCATGTCGATAAATTGAATGCCCAGGAACGAATGTGACTGCCCGGGAATCGGGGATTTGATGACGCGAATAATCACCTCACAGCGAATAGACTGTTTTACGTCCAGGGGTAAAGGAAAGGTGCATTCCAGATGCTGTCCTGATTCTATTTGGGCGGGCAATTTTTTATCCACCTGAATACCTAAACCGCCCACCGATAAATCGCGAATTAATCCATGAATCACCGGTATTTTTTTATCCTCTGTGCGTAATTCAACAGGGTAGGGATGGGCAGCGCTGAGTTTAATGCGGATGGCTTCTCGGCGCTGTAAATAGTCCATTACGTTGGGGATTGCCAGGACATGGAGAGGAAGATTGTTCTCTAACTTGGTTTCGATGAGGTTGGCTTCAAAACTGAGGTTGATACCCTCGAAAGTACCCCTGATCATAACCTTGCCGATTTGGCCTAAAAGATTGTTACCGAGGTCCGGCTGTAGTGCATCGATCATGAACCGGTTTTGCTCGGGGTCCAACCCAATAACCATGGAGATAAATTCTTCAGGGCGATCAAAGAGTTTAAGGGTCAGCAGCGCACGCTGGGTAAAGAGGCGCTTTAGAAAGCCCTTAATGCGGATTTGATCAGTCAGCTGCTCCATCGATTCACCAGACAATACCCAATAAAGTCACCGAAATCATGGTGATGTTCAGGGCCTATCTTAGCCCGATTACTTAGGCTTTGGCCAGAGTACTGCTTTGATCGGCCGGAGGGGTTTGTCCGTTGGCGTTGTAAAGGGTTGGGTTGCGTTGGTTTTGGCCACGAAGGATGGCCAGTGCCATTTCGGCGGCCTGGCGGTTGGCGGCAATGATATTGCCGTTGATGAGATTTTGGCGCTGGCATTGTTCTAGTAACTGATTCAAGGTCAGGAAGGTGTCGTGTAAGCGTTGTTTTTCAGCCCGAGGTGCACTGGCAATAAACTGATCTATTCCGCTTCGCGACAGTGATAGCCCAGCCTTGGTGAGTAATTGATGTTGCTGAAGCGTCAGTGTCGCCAGGGTCTCGCTCAATTCATTTTTGAACTGAGTATATTGTTCAATCGCAGAGATATCGCGTTTAATCAGCGCCTGATTTTCATCAATAAGAATCTTTGCCATTTCTTCAGTGGCAGCAATTTGCTGGAGGATTACTTTCTCCATAGTCAGGCCAGTGTCCTTGGCGGCTGTCATTAATGACTCCTTTGCTCTTTATTAACCACGGGCATTATTAAGGGCGCCTTCAAAATTCAACATTTTATCGGCGACGCGTTCGGGATTGATGTCGTATTGTTTGTTATTGACTGCTGCGCGCACGTCATCGACTTTTTGTAGATTAACAGCCGGCTCTTTGGCGATTACTTTTTCCAGAGCTTGTAGTTGTGCCGCAGTGTCAGTCACAGTGACTCGATCTTCCTGAGAACGAGTGGGTTCAACAGTAGGTTTTGTGGTTTGTGCAGCCTGCTGTTTTTGAACTTGGCTCGCCTCTGTGGTGTTTTGCGACGGGCTTGAGACGTTACCAGATATCTCTATGGCCATTTCTAACTTCTCCTACGCAAAAAATTCATACATTTTATATCGACTTTAGGGAGATAAAACTTGAGGAGCTTATCTCTCTTCATGAACAGTAATGTAGATTTAACTATTTGTTACATCGGTACTTTTACCAATCCTGCGGCGACAGCAGTGGCCTCGATTTTACGTTGAGAAGATAAGTTCTCCACAGGAATTTGCTCGCCCTCAGTCGCATCACTCAAAGCAGTGCCTTCCATGCGAATTGAGAAAGATTCACCTTCAGCAATAATAGTGACGCGGTTGCCGCGACGAATAATTTTCTGGGTATCCAGGTCGCTAGGAGTGATGACGGTGCTATCACTGAGGGGGCGTTTAGAGATCTTGCCCACCAAGGATTGAATATCCGTGTAATAGCCGCTTGCCAGAGGTGAGACATCCCGTTCATCGAGCCTGATATCACTGAACTGTATGGGTGTGTTTCTGGCGACTGGGCGATTGGCAACCGCAATTTGAACAAAGGATTTTACGGTGACCGGCAAGTGAATAGTCCAAGTCTTGCCGCTGCGGCAACTGACACTGACGGTAGTGTTGCCGCTCTTGCGTTGCGGGGATAGAAATTCAGTTTGTAGCGGGGTGCTGCAACTGGGAAGCCTTAATCGAGGATCGAGGCCGCCAGCGGCCACCTCATGGCGACCGGGGATAGAACCAAGGCTTTGTTCAACAAAGGTTTTAGCTTGTGCCTGGATGAGATCAAGGGGCTGTATGCTTACGGAGTCAGCAGCCCCTGGGAGGCTGTTGCCCAGCAACAAAATCATTGTTAATAGTTTTATCTTCACAAATACCCACTTTGAGCTATGAATCTGTCAAAGATTGTTAAGCAAGACCCGTGCCGGGTTATTGGGGCTCAAGATTAAACCCGGTAGGTCGATAAGATTTTCATGAAAATCCCATTCTTATAACTTCTTAGGGGCATTATCATGGCGGGTGTAATTGATTCGGTTGATCAGCGAACGCAGTTGGCTGGCCATAACCGTTTGGAATTGCTTACTTTTCGTCTACGTGGCAAACAACGGTTCGGAATCAATGTATTCAAGGTACAGGAAGTATTGCAGTGCCCGGCACTGACACAAATTCCGCATTCACATCCTGTGGTACGAGGGGTGGCGACGATGCGTGGCAAAACCATTCCCGTGATGGATCTAAGCATGGCGATTGGTGCGGGTGCGATCGGGGATACCAGCAAGTGTTTTATGATCGTGACCGAGTATAACCGTTCGACTCAGGCATTTCTGGTGGGTGCTGTCGAACGGATCGTGAATTTAAATTGGGAAGAGATCCTGCCGCCGCCGAAGGGATCGGGCAAAGATAGTTACCTGACAGCAGTGACCCGAATCGATAATGAATTAGTTGAAATTATCGATGTGGAGAAGGTGCTGGCCGAAGTGACGCAGGCTTCGACCGAGGTTTCAAAAGAGGTGACTGATTCTGTTGAGTCGTCATTGAGTGAACAGCATATCCTGGTCGTTGACGATTCCAGCGTTGCCCGTAATCAGATTAAGCGTACACTGGATCAGTTGGGATTACAGTGTACGTTGGCAACGAATGGTCGGGAAGCGCTAAAAATGCTTCAGGAATGGGCTGAAACTCAAGATGAGCGGTTGGATAGACTGGCGATGGTCCTGTCGGATGTTGAGATGCCAGAAATGGATGGTTATACGCTCACCATTGAGATTCGCAAGGATAGCCGCTTACAGAAGCTGTATGTTTTGCTGCATACCTCGTTGAGTGGGACATTCAATTTGGCAATGGTGCAAAAAGTCGGGGCTGACAAATTTGTGCCAAAGTTTAAACCGGATGAATTGGCCGGCGAGGTGTTGCAGCGGGTGCGGGAGTTTGTGCAATCGCGCGCCAATGGCTAATATTAGATTTGAGCCAATCTAAGACATTGAGCACAGAAAATAGAGAGTTATATAATTGCATTCAGGGGTGCGCGTGACGAATCAATCTATTTCTGCTCAGGATTACGAATCGTTTAGGATCTTTCTTGAAGAGGCCTGTGGAATCGTTCTGGGCGAAAACAAGCACTATCTGGTTGCCAGCCGGTTAAATAGGCTATTAAAAGAACTCAATGTCGTCTCCGTTGGCGAGCTGATCACGCAAATGAAACGCGATCCACGATCCGGGTTACGAGAGCGCATTGTCGATGCTATGACCACCAACGAAACCTTCTGGTTTCGTGACAATCATCCCTATGCACTGCTTAAAGACCTTGTGTTTCCGAATGTCGCCAAAGCGAGGCCGTCACAGGTCAAAATCTGGTCAGCAGCGTGTTCATCTGGTCAAGAGCCATATTCTATTAGCATGATTTTGCAGGAATATCTTGCGCTACGGCCAGGAAGTCTGACTGATAATATTCAAATTACTGCAACTGACATATCGCCAACTATGCTGGAAATGGCGAGGACTGGCCGGTATGACAATCTTGCATTATCCCGCGGCCTTTCCCAGGAACGGCGTGAACGCTTTTTTAGAAAGGCGGGCGATATGTGGGAAGTAAAGGACGAGCTCAAGAAGCGTATAAAGTTCACAGAGATAAATTTGATGAACAGTTATGCATCCCTTGGGAAATTCCAGATCATATTTTGCCGCAATGTGCTGATCTATTTTTCGACCGAACTCAAGCGTGATATTTTGTCACGCATGGCGCAAGCGCTGGTACCAGGTGGATATTTATTTATGGGGTCCACGGAAACTTTGGCCAGTTATTCCGATGCCTTTGATACAGTGCGTCATGAAGGCGGAATAGTTTATCAATTAAAAGATGTACCAAACCCTTCAAAATCAGGTTACACGCCTGGCGTCGCAATGCGACGTAGTTGAGTCATCTCTGGTTGTAAATCAATCGTTGTGGGATTCATTGCCGTTGGCATGGCAGGACTTTGCCGCTTGCGCCTGTCAAAAATGCTTGTAAATTCATAACTAATTGTTATTTAATAAATAATTGTAGTTGGCATGACAATTGCTCATGTAATGTCTATAGGACCATATGAGGCATTGCATGATATTCAGTCTAGACAATATGTTTGGTGTGCATGAAACCGCATTGAAACTGCGGGCGCAACGTTCGGAAATAATCGCAGCGAACATTGCGAACTCAGATACGCCTGGGTACAAAGCGCGTGATATCGATTTTTCAACGGCATTAAAACAAGCGCAATCAGGTCAATCGAGCGTCGGCCTTTCGGCTACAAGAGAAGGACATATTTCAGATACCGCTTCCTCTGTGCAGCACGATGGCATTAGATATCGGGTTCCATTTCAGGCGGCACTTGATGGCAATACCGTTGAGAGCCAAGTGGAGCAGGCGGCTTTTGCCAAAAATGCAGTCGAATATCAAGCGACGTTAACCTTTATAGAAGGTCGGATCAGTACTCTGAAGCAAGCGATCAAAGGTGGTGAATAATTATGTCACTATTTGAGACTTTTGAAATTTCTGGTTCTGCGATGAATGCGCAGTCGGTGAGGTTAAATACTGTGGCTAGTAATATGGCCAACGCGGATACCGTCAGCGGCGACCCGAACACGGTTTACAAAGCTAGACAGCCGGTATTTTCCACACTGCTGAAAAATGCCGGATTACAGCAGGATATGGCCGGGGTAAAAATTAATGGTGTGATTGAGAGTAACGCGCCTCCAATAAAACGCTATGAGCCAAATCATCCGATGGCTGATGCACAGGGAAATATCTACCTTCCCAACGTCAACATGGTTGAGGAAATGGCGAATATGATGTCGGCCTCACGTTCTTATCAGAATAATGTAGAGGTTTTTAATACAACCAAGCAATTGTTAATGAGAACACTTCAGCTTGGGCGCTAACGCAAGGAGCCATTAAATGACAACGTCATCACTAGATATGAAATTGCTCGATAGTCTTGGGCTTACTCAAGCAGCCGATGCCAAGGCCAAGGCTGGTCAGGCAAAAAAAATCGATAAGAGCCAGGATACATTTATGAAGCTGATTCTGGCGCAATTAAAAAATCAGGATCCAACGAAGCCAATGGATAATGGTGCTTTCCTATCCCAGTTGGCGCAGTTCAAGGCGGTATCTGGTATTGATGAACTGAAGTCATCGTTTGATAACTTTGCGGCCGGACTTCAATCCAATCAGGCATTGCAGGCATCGTCGATGGTTGGACGTTGGGTGATGGTGCCGAGCGAAACTGCAGTTTTATGGAGTGATCGGCCATTGATGGGGGCTGTGGATGTGCCTTCAGCAACGGGGAATGTCTCGGTGTTGGTTTCCTCGCCGGACGGACAAGTTCGTCGACATTTGGACTTGGGATCTCAGAAAGGTGGTAAGGCTGATTTTTCCTGGGATGGAAAAGATGATAACGGGCAGCCGATGTCGCCGGGCAATTATCAAATAAAGGCAAGCGCCTTGATCGATGGAAAAAAGCAGAGCATTGATACTTACTCGATTAGTCCGGTGGAAAGTGTGACGCTGAATAAAGGTGGCGGCGGGTTTACGCTCAACGTCGCTGGTATCGGTTCTGTCAATATGAACTCAGTCGCAAAGATCATGTAACGCAATAGAGGAGAAAATACATGCCATTTCGTATAGCACTTAGCGGCCTTAATGGTGCACAGGCCGATCTTAAAACTACCGCTAACAACATTGCTAACGCCAATACCACAGGGTTCAAGCAGTCGCGCGCGGAATTTGTCGACATATTCGCGATCGGTTATGGCGGGGTTTCATCCACGGCCATTGGTGGCGGTACACGCTTGGCGTCGGTGGCGCAGCAGTTTAGTCAGGGCAATGTCGATTTCACTAATAATAATCTCGATCTGGCCATTAACGGCCAGGGATTTTTTATTATGGACAACAATGGCTCTCGAATGTTGACTCGCGCCGGCGCATTCCGTGTGGACCGTGATGGCAATGTAGTCAACAGTAGTAATCATAAATTGCAGGTATTCCCGGCGACTGTGACGCCGACGGGTACCGTATTCGATACCGGTCGCTTGACTAGCCTTCAACTATCAACCTCCGTCGGATCGCCTAAAGCGACAGATCTAATTTCTTCGGACTTAAATTTGGATGCAAGCGCCATTGTGCCAGCTGCGGCCTTCAATATCGCCAATCCCCAGCCGGATCAATATAACTCATCGACGTCGATGACGGTCTATGACTCGTTGGGCAGTGCGCACACCGCGACACAATATTTTAGAAAAACGGCAGCCAATAGCTGGAATACCTATTTATACGTTGACAATACTTTGGTTACAACCGGCGGTGGAGCTAGTAATTTCGGCAGCATGACGTTCAGTCCAACAGGCGCGTTGCTAACCCCGGTTGGCGGACAGATTCCTTTCGATCCGTATGTGCCAACCACGGGTGCGTCTAATATCTCTTTGACCTTGAGTTTTGCCAAGGCAACTCAGTATGGTAGTCCGTTTGCCGTCAATTCTCTGAGCCAGAATGGTTATTCACCCGGGAGACTGAGCGGTATTGATATCGATGCAAAAGGCGTGGTCTCCGCACGCTATACCAACGGTCAATCCACTACGATGGGCAAAGTTGCATTAGGCAATGTCCAAAATCCACAAAGCTTGTCACCACAAGGCGATACGGAATGGGGGCAAACCTATGCAGCGGGTGATTTACTGTTGGGTGAGGCGGGTACTGGCAGTTTTGGGTTGATGCAGTCGGGAGCCCTGGAGGCATCCAATGTCGACGTGGCTGCGTCGCTGGTGAACTTAATTACAGCCCAGCGTAATTTTCAGGCGAACGCGCAGGTAATCACCACTGCCAATCAAGTAACGCAGACGATTATTCAAATGCGTTAATTCAAAATATAGGTGAAGCATGGATCGAGTGTTGTACATAGCAAGTGGCGGTAGCAAGGAAATTATGATGGCGCAGGCCCTCAACGCTAATAACCTTGCCAACGCAAATACAGTGGGTTTCAAGAAAGACCTGGCAGTTGCCCGGAGTCAGCCACTGTATGGTATTGGTCATCCATCGCGTGTTTATGTTCTTGAAGAGGATGGCGGGGCGGATCTGGCACCAGGTTCGCTTATGTCTACGGGCCGTGACATGGATGTCGCAGTCAGTGGCGATGGATGGATTGCAGTATCGGCCAATAGCGGAGATGAGGCATTTACTCGTGCCGGCGATCTTCGAATCACATCGACAGGATTGTTGACGACTGCAGCCGGACATCCTGTAATTGGTAACAGTGGTGCGCCAATTACATTGCCACCCTTTGAAAAAATCGAAATTGGCAATGATGGCACGATCACCATTCGTCCCCAGGGACAAGATGCGACAACATTAGCGGTCGTGGATCGCATAAAATTGGTAAAACCGGCGGCATCAGCCATTGAAAAGGGGGAGGATGGCCTGATGCGAGTCAAGGATCAAACAGTTTTGCCACCAGATGCTTCTGTACGACTGACGTCAGGCATGTTGGAAGGATCGAATGTCAATATTGTCGAGTCGATGATCAATATGGTGGAGCTGGCGCGAAAATATGAAATGCAGATCAAGGTGATGGAAACGGCAAGCAAAAATGACAACGCATCTACGCAAATGATGAGCATGAATTAATTCTAAAAATTCCGAGGTGATGTGATGAATCAAGCATTATGGGTAGCAAAAACCGGTCTGGATGCACAGCAGACTAGAATGTCGGCAATCTCCAACAACCTGGCGAACGTTAATACCATGGGCTACAAGCGTGGTCGAGCTGTTTTCGAGGATTTGCTATATCAAAATGTAAGGCAAGCAGGTGGCCAATCATCGCAAAACACGATTTTGCCGTCCGGCTTGATGATTGGGACCGGTGTGCGTACGGTTGCGACAGAAAAAATGTTCACTCAGGGTAACGCCGTTAATACCGATAATTCACTTGATGTTGCGGTGCAAGGGCGTGGATTCTTCCAAATTTTGCGTCCTGACGGAACCTTGGGCTATACCCGCGATGGCGAGTTTCAAATGGATGCGACAGGACAGTTAGTCACGTCCAATGGTTATGTTATGCAGCCAGCGATGACCATTCCTTCAAATGCCTTGAGCGTGACGATTGGTACAGATGGCACCGTTTCGGTCATGCTTCCTGGGCAGCCGACGCCGTCTCAAGTGGGCAAAATTCAATTGGCAGATTTTGTCAATCCTTCAGGGTTGCAACCGATTGGGGAAAATATGTTTATCGAGACTGCGGCCAGCGGTACTCCACAGACGAGTAATCCCGGCTTGAATGGGGTCGGTACGGTCATTCAGGGATCTCTTGAGAGCTCAAACGTTAATGTGGTTGAAGAATTGATCGGGATGATTGAGGCGCAGCGCGCATATGAGATGAATTCAAAGGCGATTACGACGGTTGATCAAATGCTGCAGTATGCAGCAAATAACCTCTAGTCTTAGTGTGAGGCGGGTGACGTGATGTACATCGTGAATAAGAGTGTAATGATGATCGGAGTAGTGACCGTGATGGCACTTTTTGGTGGTTGCTCAACCATCGACCGGAAGGCTTCGGAAGAAGAATTCCAATCGTCACGTCCGGCCTATTTGACGCCGCCACAACCAGTCAATGGTGCTATTTATCAGTCCGGTTATGAGATGTCATTGTATGATGACATGAAAGCGCGCCGGGTGGGTGACATTATTACAATTGTCCTCCTGGAGAATACAAATGCATCGAAGAAGGCAAGCACTAATACTGCCAAGGATAGCAGTATGGCGATGGCTAATCCGACATTGTTCGGAAGGAAGCCGAGCTTCAGTCTGCCGCGGCCTTTCCAGCCGTCTATAAATGGGATGACCTTAGAGACATCAATTGATTCCAAGAATAGTTTCAAAGGCGAAGGAGATTCTTCTCAGAGTAATAGTCTTACAGGAAATATTACGGTTTCGGTTGCCGAAGTGTTGCCCAACGGCAACCTATTTGTCAGAGGCCAAAAGCGGCTGACTATTAATCAAGGTGATGAGCTGGTCCAATTCTCCGGCTATGTGCGTGCTGCAGATATTCGTCCAGATAATACAGTTATTTCATCAAAGGTGGCCGATGCAAAAATCGCTTATATCGGTGAAGGGACGCTCGCAGATGTGAATTCGCAAGGATGGCTTGGGCGATTCTTTAATAGCAAGTGGTGGCCGTTCTAATACTATAAGGTATGACACATATGAAACGGATTATCTTAATTTTTAGTATCGGCCTGGCGCTAATTATTAACTCGGTTCCAGTGATGGCTGAAAGAATTAAGGATCTTGCCACGGTGGCCGGAGTGCGAAGTAATCAGCTTGTCGGTTACGGGTTGGTCGTCGGATTGGATGGCACTGGCGACCAAACTTCACAAGCCCCTTTCACCGTGCAGAGCCTGAAGAGCATGTTGTCTCAGTTTGGTATTACCATACCGCCGGATGTAAATCCGCAGCTTAAGAATGTCGCTGCGGTATCAGTAAGTGCCGAGCTGCCACCTTTTGCCAAGTCTGGGCAAAAAATCGATGTCACGGTTTCTTCGATTGCCAACGCCAAAGGTTTGCGGGGCGGTACTCTGTTGATGACGCCGCTTAAAGGGGCGGATGGGAATATTTACGCTGTTGCTCAGGGAAATCTTGTCGTTGGCGGTTTTGGCGCAGGCGGCAGTGATGGTTCGAAAATAACAGTGAATATTCCAAGTGTCGGACGTATACCTGGCGGTGCAAACGTCGAACGCCCGGCGCCTACGCCATTCGGTAGCGAGGATAGTCTGGTATTGAATTTATTTTCCCCGGATTTTACGACGGCTAATCGTCTTTCCGATGCCATTAACGACAAAATAGGCCTTGGCACGGCACAGCCGATCGATGCCTCTTCGATCGCTGTTCAAGCCCCGCGCGATCATGGACAGCGAGTCGCTTTTGTTTCAATGCTGGAGCAGTTGACACTGGAGCCAGGCGAGCGTTCAGCGCGAGTGGTGATCAATTCGCGTACGGGAACTGTCGTGATTGGCCGCTATGTACGAGTGACATCTGCAGCTGTTACTCATGGCAGTCTTACAGTTGCCATTTCCGAAAAGCCAACGGTCAGTCAACCGGCACCATTGGCAGGGGGAAGTACTGTGGTTGTGCCGAGCTCCGATGTTCAGGTCAGGCAGGAGAAGAATAAGATGTTTATGTTTGAGCCTGGAATATCTCTTGATGAGATCGTGCGTGCAGTGAATGGTGTGGGTGCATCGCCTGGTGATTTGGTTGCGATTCTTGAGGCCTTGAAAGAGGCTGGTGCTTTGCGGGCGGAGCTGATCGTCATTTGACGAGCGAGTTTGCATGAGTCTTAATACGCGACAAGATGTTGTCACGGACTTTCAAGGGCTTCAGTCTTTGCGTGGCATGGCGAGCCAATCGTCGCCCGAGACACTTGAAAAAGTAGCCGTCCAATTCGAGGGAATTTTTTTGCAAATGATGCTTAAGAGTATGAGGGAGGCAAAGCTGGGCGATGGGATAATGGATAACGATCAGAGCCAAATGTATCAGGAGCTATATGACCAGCAGATTGCTTTGAATTTGGCGAATAAGCATCAAGGTGGAATTGCCGACGCGCTAATTCGCCAACTGAAAGCCGTTAACGGTGTGCCTAAAGAATCTAATAGTCCTGCAACAGGTTCGCTTGAAAAATATAGACCGGTTATAAAGGCTGCTGAAAGTGGCACCGTCCCCAGCTCTGCATCACAACGAATCGAGGAATTTAGCTCGCCACAGGACTTTGTGAATAAGCTATGGCCCTTGGCTGAACGCTATGCATCGTCAATCGGGCTTGACCCAAAGGTGATGTTGGCTCAGGCCGCGCTGGAAACGGGGTGGGGCCGGGCAGTCATCAGTGATGCGAGTGGTGGCAGTAGCCATAATTTATTCAATATCAAAGCGGATGAGCGTTGGACTGACAAGCGCGCAGTGATTTCCAGCTTGGAGTTTGAAGATGGGGTCGCGGTACAAAAGCGGGCCGCATTCCGGGCTTATCCGGATTTCGAATCCAGCTTTGCCGATTATGTCGGCTTTTTGCGGGCGAGCCCGCGTTATCAAGATGCCTTGGCGCAGACGCACGATGGAGCCAGTTTTGTCCGTGCCCTGCACCAGGCCGGTTATGCGACAGATCCTGAATACTCAAATAAAATCAATATGATAATGAATAGTGTCTGGCCCCCCGAAGGGGTGGCTAAACTCAAGAACGCTGCAGAAGTGCCGCTATCTTGAGTATAGGTGTTATCAGAAGTTGATGACGTCCACTATATTGCCTGAAATTAGGAACGAGCTATGTCGAGTGGTTTGTATAATATAGGCGTTGGAACTCTGGCCGCGGCTCAAACGAATCTACGGACGACGGCGCATAATGTCGCCAATGCTCAGACCGAAGGGTATAGTCGTCAGCGAGTTGAGTTGGAAACGCAGACTCCGTTGTTCCTCGGCGGAAATTACCTTGGGAGCGGTGTCAAGCTCGGCGGTATTACGCGTTCGTACGATAGCTTTCTTGTCGGTCAGGTGCGTGCGTATAACTCTAGTTATAGTCAGGCAAAAACGTTTGCCAGCCAATCGGGCCTGGTGGATCAACTCCTGGCAGATTCAAACGTCGGGATGATGCCCGCGGTTCAGTCTTTTTTTGGCGCGATGCAAGATGTGGCCAATGATCCTTCAGCGATTACGCCCCGTCAGGCCTTGCTCAATCAAGCGGGCACTCTGGTTGATCGTTTCCATTACCTGAACCAGCGCTTTGAAGAAATGAGATCTCAGGTCAATGGGCAAATGAAAGATACCGTAGCGGAGATTAATAGTTACGCGTCTGAAATCGCTGATCTAAATAAACAGATTGTTATCGCTGGTACCAATAATTCTCCGAATGATCTTCTTGATCGGCGAGATACGCTGATCAACAAATTATCAGAGAAAATTGCTGTCACCACAGTTCCTGACACTAATGGGGCTGTCAATGTATTCATAGGCAACGGACAACCGTTGGTGATCGGGTTTAGTCCCATGCAGTTATCGGTACAGCCAAACAAATTTGACATCAATATAAATGAGGTAGTGGTCTCTACTGGAGGTGCGGGAACGGTACAAATATCGAATATGATCACTGGCGGAACCTTGAGTGGGCTTTTGAATTTTAGAAATAATGTTTTAGACCCGGCTCAAGATGAACTTGGACGGTTAGCCATGGGTTTTGCATCCACGATTAATGCGCAGCATACACTCGGGCAAGATTTGAACGGCAATCTCGGCACGAATTTCTTTCAGAATCCCGCCTTGCAAGTGTTGCCGGCGACTGGAGCTCCGGCCGTAGTCGTGGCTAATCTTAGCAACGCGACTCAGTTGACCGGTAAAGAGTATATGTTGACCTACAACGGGGGTAATTCGTATACGCTGATTAGAAATTCTGATCAACAAACCACAGCCATTAATACCGGTGGCGCATCACCATATACTACACCAGTGGTTGATGGTTTTACCTTGACGCTTACGGCGGGTGCCGCTGCGGGTGATCAATTTCTCATCAGACCCACGCGCGGTGGGGCTCTGGGGATACAGGATCTGCTGGCCGATCCGCGTACGATCGCGGCCGCTGCACCAATCGCTACCAGCGTGGTGCCCGCCAATAGCGGGAGCGGGATAATTTCTGCGGGCAGCGTAACCAGTACCGCCAATTTGCCACTACCCGGTAATGTTACTTTGACCTACAACACGGGCCCCAATAATTTTACTGTTACAGGGGCCGTCCCAGGCGCGGGGCCGATACCCTATGTAGCCAGTGGCACGATAGCCTTTAATGGCCTCCAGTTTTCTATTTCAGGCAATCCGGCCAACGGTGACCAGTTCGTGATAGCGAACAATGTCGGTGGTATGGGAGACAATCGCAATGTGTTGCTGATAGCTGGGTTGCAGACGCAACGATTGCTTGCTAATGGCAGCGAAACTTATGGGGATACCTATGGCGGTTTGGTGAGTACTGTGGGTATTCAGACCAATAGTGCCCAGATTACGGAAAAGGCTCAGGCAGACTTGTTACAACAGGCGCAGGAGTCACAACAGGCTGTATCCGGGGTTAACCTTGACGAAGAGGCTGCCGATTTGGTGAGGTTTCAGCAGCTTTATCAGGCTGCAGCCCAGGTCATAACAACAGCGAATACGATATTTCAGACATTGTTAAGCGCAGTAGGGCGGTAGTGGATTATGAGAATCTCGACTAACATGTTTCAGCAGTTGGCGGTTAAAGGAATACTTGATCGCCAGATTGATATTAGTCATACCCAGCAGCAACTTTCTTCGGGCAAACGTATTCTTACCCCGTCTGATGATCCGACGGCGGCAGGGCAGGCGATGAATGTCCAGCAGCTGTTGCAAATAAATGATCAATATCAGAGAAACGCGAGTTCTGGACAGAGTCAACTGGAATTTGAGGAAGAGGTATTGACCTCGGTTGGCGATGTGCTGCAAAGGACGCGTGAGTTGGCAGTGCAGGGTTTGAATGGTTCGCAGGGTGCGGCTAACAGGCAGTCAATTGCTGCCGAAGTGACACAAAATTTGGAGGCCCTCTTAGGGTTGGCCAACACGAAGGACGGTACCGGAAAATTTCTCTTTAGCGGTTATAAGGTTCAGACACAGCCTTTTCTGGACACAGGAGCGGGAGTTTATGTCTATCAGGGCGATCAGGGGCAGCGGGTGGTACAAATTAGTCCTCTTCGTCAGATAGCGTCCGGGGATAGCGGATATGATGTATTCACGAATTTACCTGCAGCGGCCGGCGGAACTCAGGACATGTTCAAGATATTGTACGACCTCGCGACCTCATTGAATGCAAACAACCCGTCCGGCAACAGCTTGACGGATATCGACACAGCTATGAATAGCATCTTGCGTGTCCGTGGCAACATTGGCGCCAGACTGAGCGCGATCGACTCGCAAAAGCAAATTAATGAGCAGTTCCAGACCCAGATGACGGGGGCGCTGTCTGATATACAGGATCTGGACTATGCGTCCGCTGTGAGCCATATGAATTTGCAAATGATAGGGATGCAGGCCGCTCAGCAAACATTTCAGAAGGTTCAAGGTCTGAATCTTTTTGATTATTTGCGATAATTTTTCTTGAGGTAGATGGAGTTCACTTGTAATGGGCTAGGTGCCATTAGCGTCAATGCTTACTGAGTGGTTATGTCGTATGGATACTGCACTGTTATGCGCGACCAAAAAACGTGCGCTTTTATAAATATTCCAGCCCGATTATTTCTAGCCGTAATCTCCATTTAATAGACTAAATATTAAACAAAAATGGCCGCTATAACCTACTGAAGCATAATTTGCTTCAAATGGAGGCGCATATGAGTGATTTCCTGAAAGGCACATACAAAATTAATACGGAAATTGTTGATGAGTGTGAGAAAGACGGAGATTTGGATAGTGAATTCCGAAAGAAGGCATTGAATTCTATTGGCGGTAGCATGGTATTTGTTGAGCGCAATAAATTCGTTTGGACCGGAGAGGATGAAAATGAACCCAAGGAGTGAGTTCAATGAGTCAATTCGACGTTCTCGTCGATAAGATTGAAAATATTGGTCACGATTGGCACGGAAGCACAATAATTAAGAACTCTGAAGCTAACGTCCGTCACATTGATAAATCAATCAAAGATCTTCCAGGTCTAGCCTCCCAAAAGGCCAGCAGTGCTGTTGTCGTGAGTGCCGGTCCGAGCTTGCACTACACCAATACGCTGAAAACGCTCGCCGATTCAAAGTATCAAGGAACAATCATTGCTATTGATGGCTCTTATGTGAAGTGCCTTAGGGCTGGAATCGTTCCCGATTATGTTTTGACGTTGGATCCACACCCAACACGACTTGTTCGTTGGTTTGGTGATCCTGATTTTGAGAAAAACACTATCGGCGACGATTACTTCGCAAGACAAGACCTTGATATTGATTTTAGAAAAAATTCTGTTCTACAAAATAACGATAATATTGAAATTGTAAATCGATATGCTAAAAATACAAAATTGATTATCGCTTCAACTGCTCCTGCTAATGTTGTTTCACGTACAAAGGAAGCAGGATTCGATATGTATTGGTGGTTGCCATTAGTGGATAATCCTGAATCCGAAAACAGTCTTACTCGGAGAATGTATAACTTTGCCAAGTTGCCCGCATTGAATACGGGGGGGAATGTTGGCACTGCGGCATGGGTATTTGCACAATTTTGGCTTAAAGTTAAAAATATCGCCGTTATAGGTATGGACCTTGGGTATAAAATAGATCTTCCTTATACCATGACACAAACCTATTATGAATTGGCTCAAATATTGGGTGAGGAGGGCATCACTAAAGAATTATTTCCAGTGATTAAGAATCCACTAACTGGCGAAAAATTTTATACTGACCCGACATATTATTGGTATCGCAGAAATATACTTGAGCTGGTTGCAAACTCTGCATCCACTTTATACAACTGTACGGAAGGCGGAACGTTATTCGGGGATGGCATTACCTGCATCAGGTTGAAAGATTTTCTGGATAAAACAGATGGCTAAAATACTTTTTATTAACCCTGTCGTGCGCGAGGAAGACGTTCCAAGGCACATCCCTTACGGTATGGCTATACTTGCCGAAATCGCAAGGAAAAGTGGGCATGCGGTTCAAGTATATGATGCGAATGCCTGGCGCAAAGGGTTTAATATCGTAAAGCAAGTCCTTGAGGCCGATCATTGGGATGTGGTCGCTATTGGCGGCTTAACGACAACATATAATTTTATAAAGGAAGTATGTCGGCTAGCGAAGATTCATGCCGCAGATAGTTTTTTGATCGCGGGTGGCGGATTTCTTACGAGCATGCCTAAAGAAATAATGGACTGGGTGCCTCAGATTGACTTGGGCATTATTGGCGAAGCTTACATCACATTTCCTGAAGTGCTAGCAAAGGTAGATAACAAGGATTTCGATTGGGGAAATACGCTTGGCGTTGTTCATCGTGATAACGGAAAAATCACTGTCAACAAGGAGCGGCCAAATATTTCTGATATCGATACCATACCCTGGCCGGCATGGGATCTATTTCCGCTTGAAGAGATATATTTAAAAAACTCTTCATCGCTTTTCAGTGAAGAGGCCTATTATGCCAAACGACGTATCGATGTAAATGCAAGTTATGGTTGTAATCTGGTCTGCCGTTATTGCTGGCATCTTGGAACAACAGGGGACATGATAGTTCGTGAAGATCCAACCGGGGAAAATGATGTAGCGTTTACTTATGGAAGAAACATTCGTTATCATTCACCTGACTACATCGTAAGTTTGGTAAAACACCTTAAGGGTGAATATGGCATAGATTTTGTAAACTTTCTTGATGAAAACCTGATGACCATGGATCGCTACAGTAAAATGACATGGTTAGATGAGTTGTGCCGTAAATGGATTGAAGGAGGATTGCAACCAGATTGTCGCCGCTTGAATGTTCCATTTGATCAAGTTGAAAACCATGGTGTTTTCTGGAGCGGTACTAGTCATGCAGCGCTTCATCGACCTGAAATTCTGAAAAAGATGTATGAAGCCGGTTGTACACATTTGGTATATGGTCTGGAGTCATTCGATAAAAGGATTCTAAAAAAGCTTGGAAAAGGATCAACTTCCGAGAAAAATGAGCAGAGCATTAGTATTTGTCTAGAATCTGGCATTAAGCCTATACCTAACATTATCATAGGATTTCCTGAGGAAGATTTTAAAAGTCTCAGAAACACCATTGAGTCATTGGTCAAGCTTGGAATACATGCCAAGCCTCATTTTGCCACTGCTTACCCAGGCTCTGAATGGTATTATACCTACAAAGATTCCATAATTGAGCAGTATGACGGTAACCTGGAAAGATACATTATGGATCTTGGTGATGCCACAAAAATTACTGCAACGATTTGCCACAAGTTTTCAGGTATGGAACTCCTGGGGTTGCAGGAGATAGTGGCCAAGAAAGATCTAAGATTGCTGGATTTGGCAGAAAAACACTGGAATAAATCTGACGAATCTATAAAGCCATACGCAATTCCTAAACCTTCACATAATTTTATTGCTGAAAAGATATCGGCCCCCATGTTAAAGAATTTAAAGTGATTAATTTATTCATGGTATGAAGGAAGTGTTTTGATAGGAAAAAATAAAATCTTGGCCATTATCCCGGCTAGGGCCGGTTCAAAAGGATTGCCGAATAAAAATATTCTCGACTGTGGCGGAAAGCCATTGCTCGCATGGACCATTGAGGCTTCTCGTGGGTGCAAATATATTGATCGAACGATTGTAAGCACAGATTCAAAAAATATCGCAGATATCGCAGAAAAATATGGTGCATGGACACCTTTTATTAGACCAGAATACCTTTCCAGCGATACGGCGAGCGGAAATGATGTTGTGGCACATGCGATTGAAAATACCGATTTTGATGCTGATTTTGTGATTTTATTGCAGCCGACGTCTCCCCTAAGGGATAAAAATCACATTATTGAAGCCATTGATATGTTTTTTTTACAGAAGCGATCAGGCAATGACACATTGGTCTCGGTAAAGGAAATTGATAGCAAGTTGTTATGGGCCTTCGGTCTTAATCAAAATGGTTATATCTACAGTCACTTCGGGATTGATCTGAGTAGTCCACGGCGCCAGTCTTTACCTAAGTGTTACCTTCCTAATGGTGCCATTTATATCGCACCGGTAGATGGTTTTCACGGATTTTATGGGGATGAGACCATCCCTTATATCATGAGTGAGCAATCTTCTATTGATGTTGATTGTCAGCATGATCTTGAAAGGGCCTGCGAATTACTGCAGACGAGGAAGATAGACTCCTAGGGGTATCCTATCCCATATGTTCGCAAGAGGGACGTCTTTTGTAAACCCACTATTGCTTAATGTCGGTTCCCTCTGAGTTGTGGAGCCAATCTTTTTGTTCTCATATGGCCGTCTAAATTCAGAATAAACTACTATTGTTCGAACTGATCAAAATATTCACTATGCGCCTGTTCGAAATCCTCAACTCGACCAACATCCATCCAATATTCGCGTAGAGGAAAGCTACCAACAGTTATATTTTTTGCAAGTATCACTTCTATAAGTGTCGTCATATCGTAGAATTGATTGTGTGGTATGTCATTGATTATTTCATGATCTAGCATATAAATTCCAGCATTAACTTGGTAATATTGAATTGGTTTTTCGCTTATTCCAGTAATTCTGTGCCGATCTAGGCTGACAACTCCATAGGGAATTTGATAGCGATATTCCCGAACACACATGGTGATGGTGTTTTGTTGTTGCTTATGGAATTCAGATAGACGCACGAAGTCAACCTTGGTGAGTAAGTCGCCATTCATGACAAAAAACGGAAGATCAATCTTGTCTTTGATAAGGCTTAGTGCACCGGCCGTACCAAGACGTTTGTTTTCTTCGATGTAAGTAATTGACGCGTCCCATTGTGATCCATCCTTAAAGTGTTCGCGAATCATATCGCCCTTATAATTAATGCAAACATAGAATTTATGAAATCCCTGGCTGACGAAATTTTCAATTATTGTCTCAAGAATAGGCTTGTTACCGATTGTCAGAAGCGGTTTTGGTTTTTTCTCCGTTAATGGACGGAGGCGAGTGCCTAATCCACCTGCCATGAGTACGACGGGATTATCACGAACTGGTTCTCTTGGGGGCTCTAAAAATGTTAATTTTGCGATACACCCACCAGCATCTAGCAATGGTAGATGACGAAGTGTGTGTCTCAGCATTGTGCGTTGCCATGAGCTTGGTTCCTCATCGATAAGGCCGGTAGTCGGGTTTTTATTCATGTACTCCTGGACTGGAGTATCTAGTCCCCGTCCCTTGAGTATGGCCCGGCGAATGTCGCCATCTGTTACGGTGCCTATCAAATGATCATTATCATCGACCACTAAAGCGATCTGCATTCGTCCAGTATCGATAACCTGCATGACTTTTTGCATGGTATCGCTGGGTTTTACTGCAATAGTGCGCCAATCATTCATGAGCTTTGTAACCTCTTTTTGGTGACGGCAGGTATGCCTGCTACCATGGTATTAGGGGGAACGTCGTGTATGACGACTGCGCCAGAAGCAACAATAGAATTGTCGCCAATAGAGATGTTTTGGTTTAGTACGGCACCTGCACCTATGTGAACATTGACGCCTATATGACATTGCCCGCATAGAATGGCACCGCTGGCAATGTGACTATGGGTGCCAATGTTGCAATGGTGCTCTATGATGGCGCCAGAATTAACAATAACATTATCACCAATAATCACAGCCGGTCCGACTCTGACTCCAGCGAGCAATTGAGTACCAAAACCGAGGGTGACTTCCAATTGACTGATGTTCGCGCTTGGGTGTATCAATTGCGCAAACTGATATCCTTTGCTACTAAATGTTTCATATATGCTACGACGCAATGAATTGTCGCCAACAGAGCCAATACCACTGACGAGAAGAATATCTTCCGGTTTGAATGCCAATACGCTTTGATCACCACCAAGTCTGGGAATGGTGGAAAGTTTATTGTCGCCACTATTGTCTGGGCAGACGAATCCTTTTATCTGCCAATGTAAGGATTGAAGTATTTCATATAAGACTAGCGCGTGCCCGCCATTGCCAAGGATGATTATGGGAGTATTCATAGTTGAATCTGATCATCCTCGGCATAATCCCGATGGGCGAAGTTACCAATCAATTTCCAATACTTAATAGGTGGAAGGCCACTTCCCGGACGTTTAACGGTAATATTTTCTTCCGTGAATATATCTCCCTTTTTGATTGGCTTTTTAGCTACCAGGCTTTTTCTGGCAATGGCGAGATTAGCGAGCTCATGGGAGGAAGGGCCCTTGATGCTATTACCCATAGCAAGGTAGACCTGGTGCACGCATTTGGTCAGTTCCTTAAGCTCAGTGGGCTCTAACGATGCTTTGTGGTCTGGTCCAGGCAGAGCTCGGTCCAAGGTGAAGTGTTTCTCGATGACAGTGGCTCCTTTTGCTGTAGCTGCAATGCTTACCGCGATTCCAGATGTATGATCCGAGTATCCCACGGCGAGACCAAAAGCATCACGTAACGAATCCATGGCACGTAGATTAACTTCATCATAAGGGCATGGGTACTCTGTGGTGCAATGTAGGAGTGTCACTCTGATTTTTAATACGGTCCATGCTTCTGGTGATTCTAGGCAGCGATTGAACTCCTCCTCAGAAGGAATATTGGAAAAATTTAGATAACCGAAGGCAAGTACACCGAGCGCTGTTTTTACCTCATCAAGAGTACTCATGCCAGTAGATAAAATAACGGAGACACCTTGCTGGGCAATATGTAATAAAAGTGGGGCGTTAGTAAGTTCACCGGAACCTATTTTTATCCTGGATATTTTCAGTGTCCTGATAAGAAAAGAAGCACTTTCAGTATCAAATGGAGAGCTAAGGAAATCAATATTTTTTTGTTGGCATCGATCAAGTAATAAATTGTGATCGCTAAATGACAATGCTAGCCGTTTTAACATGGCGAGCTGTGATTCTTGATCCCCGGTATTGGCTATTTGATAATTCGCTTTTGGCGCGTGGTGTGAGACTAGAAGCTCTGGAATAAAGGTCTGGAATTTGATTGCATCTGCGCCGCAGTCCGCTGCAATATCAATCATTGCCAAAGCCCGATCTAAATCACCATTATGGTTGACACCGGCCTCTGCGATAATATAGACGCCATCTTTGGTATTCATTTTCTGGAGTCCTGAAATCGCTTGCGGATAAGCTCATCACGCGAAAAATTTGATTTTAACACTGACATTATGCGACTAATGGCATTCCCGTCACCATAAGGGTTAGTGCTATCAGTGCAGTCAAGGGAAAACGCCTGGAGAATGGCTTTAGATATCGCCCGTCTTTCTGGATCACAATCGATGACTGACATCGCACGTAAGCGACCAAGCTGACGGTTACCAATGTTCACTGTTGCCACTTTGAAGCTGGGTGCTTCATATAGTCCACTGGATGAATTACCCACTATGGCATCGATCCTGGAAAGCAGACTGTAATATCGAAGTTGGCCAAGGGATGAATATACAAAAGTATTGGCTCGACTAGAAGTGTATTCTTTGATCATGCTATTTAATTTTAGTCCACCAGTATCGGCATTTGATAAGGTAAAAATAATGCCGCAATCAGCGCAAGTGTCATCCAGTGCGCCCAACAAAGCGGTGAGCTGGCGACCAGCATCATTATCCAGCGTAGGAGGGTGAAATGTGACCAGAATGTTTTTGTCGCGGAATTTAATGTTAAGATCTGTCTCAAGCTCATGCTTAGTAAGAAGCTTCATGTTTTTTATTACATCTATGGCCGGGCTTCCAACGGTATGTACTCGCCATGATTCTTCTCCAAGCTGGATTATACGTCTTGCGGCATCGGCATTAGTTGCAAAATGAAGGTGTGACAACTTTGTAATACAGTGTCTGAATGATTCGTCGTAGGCGCCCTCCGTGACATCGCCACCTGCGATATGGGCAATCGGAATTTTTGCCACCGCAGCCGCCTGTGTGGCCGCAAAAATTTCAAAGCGATCACCAAGCACCACAATCATGTCAGGATCAAGATTTGCGTAGGCATCGGCGAATCCTATGATACCCAGGCCGATTGATTTTGCTATGGCAACATCTGTGTCGCCGCTGAGGAGGGCTTCAACCGATGCGTTAATGGTAAAACCATCAGCCTCTATTTGTTGGTAGGTGAGTCCAAAGGCAGGGGATAAATGCATGCCGGTAACTATGATCTGTAACTTTAACTGGCTATCCTTGTCGATAGCTTGAAGCAATGGCCACAGAAGCCCATAATCAGCTCTCGACCCGGTGACAACGGAAATCTTTAGCTTACTCATGGCGTGATAGCCTCGTACCACTTGGTAAGCAGATTACACGTTCATGTAACTTCTCGGTGATTGATAAATCCATTCGTGGACAACTCTCATACATTGGGAGGCGGTGCATAGGGGTCCATATGGGTCTACATAATATGTTCGCTTCATGGCACATTCCTAGTAGCTCATCCCGTTCATGGCGAGTAATGCCTGAAAAGATCAGGAGATTTAGCCAATAATTACTTGAAGAATATTGTTGTTCATTAAATACATGGGCACCATTGAAATTGGCGTATAGACGATGATAGTTCTTGGCAATTTCACGCTTCTCTCTAATAAATGTAGGTAGCTTTTCCAGTTGAGCACACCCCAGGGCAGCATTAATATTAGGCATTCGGTAGTTATATCCTGTTTGATCATGATAAAACTCCCAGGCATGCGGTAACTTTGCAGTGGTGGTGATGTGGCGGGCCTGTTGAGCGATATCTTTATTATTAGTTAGTATTGCACCGCCGCCGCCGCAGGTAACAACTTTATTTCCGTTAAAGCTGAGTGTCGCAGATGCCCCCCAATTACCGCAGTGTTTACCTTTGTAGAAGGAGCCTAAGGCTTCAGCGGCGTCTTCTATTAAAGTGATATTGTATTCCTGGCAAACAGATTGAATTGAATCAAGGTCGCTTGGATGGCCAAAGGTGTGCATTACTACTAGGCCACGGATTCTGCGGCCGGTATTGCGATTGTAGCAGCCATCCGATTTTCTAATAGCGATCTGTTCAAGGTATGTGCGCAGTTTAACTGTATCGATCCCAAGTGACAGAAGATCAACATCGACAAAATGTGGGATTGCACCACAATATCTTACCGCATTGGCAGTCGCAACAAATGTGAGTGATGGAATTAAAACTTCGTCATCTGCGGAGACACCCGCTAGGATTAGGCATATATGGAGAGCGGCTGTGCCATTGACAGTCGCAATGGCATGATTGACCCCGGTGTATTCTTCCAGCATACGTTCGAAGCGGTTGACGTACTCACCTACCGAAGATACCCATCCACTATCGAGGCAGTCTTTTACATAATTCCATTCTTGACCGGAAAAGCTGGGCTCATGCAGGCCTATAGGTTTTCTTGCCTCAGGGAATGCGCCGGCGAGTATTTTGAATGCTTCTTGGATCGTTGTTTTGTTCATTATACGTTATAGCGGTCAATTTTATATCTTTGTAAGTTGCGTGGTTCGGTGAACCAGCGGATAGTCTCGGCAAGGCCACGGTGTAGCCCCTCTCGGCCCTCATATTCTGGAGACCAATGCAGCAAGCGTTTTGCTTTGCTATTGTCAGCGAAGAGGCGTTCAACCTCGCTATTTTCTGGTCGTAACCGCTGTTCATCGGTAACAATATTGATCTGTTTAGTCATAAGTTCGGCTATTATCCTAGCGGTTTCTCCGATAGAGATTTCAAAATTACTGCCTAGATTAATAACCTCGCCAAAAATATTACTGGGGGCTGTCGCAGCGGCAATAAAACCACTGACCGTGTCATGCACGTGGCTGAAATCTCGCGTCGGATGCACAGATCCCAGTTTAATTTCATGCTGGCCAGAGGCCAATTGGGTAATAATGGTTGGAATAACCGCCCGCGTCGATTGACGGGGACCATAAGTATTAAAAGGACGAATGACTGTTACTGGCGTATCAAATGATTGGTAAAAGGACAATGCCAATTGGTCAGCACCAATTTTAGTTGCAGAATAAGGAGACTGCCCTTGGAGTGGATGTTCCTCAGTAATAGGGACAAACTTCGCTGTACCATAAACTTCGCTGGTGGAGGTATGGATCATTCGAGATACCTTATGACGACGCGCCGCTTGAAGAATATTCAAGGTTCCGCGGATATTAGTATCAACGTAGTTATCTGGTGCCTGATAGGAGTAGGGAATGGCAATGAGCGCCGCCAGATGTAAAATGATATCGCAACCCTCGACGGCCGAGCTTACACCATGAGGATCGCGTATATCACCACTAAAAATTTCGAGTGAGTTCAGAACATCAGATGAAGAATCATCCAGCCAGCCACAAGAGTTAAACGAGTTGTACATCACAAAGGCTCTTACTCGATATCCGAGATTTACCAATCGCTCGGTAAGATGAGAGCCAATAAACCCATCAGCGCCCGTGACTAAAATCCTTTGTGAGCGATTACCCATGAGCCGAATCCTTATTTTCCAATAGATTTTTTGCCGCAAAATTAGCGGGATCTTTTTCAAGAATATAGCGGAAAACCCAGTCGGCGTTATCATTCTGACCAAGTTCACGATATATTAGGCCAACTCTAAGCATGGCATGGAAGTCATCCTCGGCGAATTCAAGATATTCAGTGAGTGTGTCCAATGCCCCAAGCAGATCGCCTTTAATACGGAGTAATTCCGAGAGTTGTGGAATATACACGGGCGACAGGGTTGCGAGTGACTTTAGGGCAATGGTAGCACTATCATAATCTCCCATGTCGAGAGCTATCATGGATAGGCGGCGCAATGCAGGCTCGATTGCCGGTGGGGCATCAGCATATTGATATTCGGTAATTGCTTTTGCTTGATTATTTTCTATTTCAGCCAAATATCCTGAGACCAAATGGGTAAGCGCGCGCGCGCGTTCATCTGGGTGTGCTTGTAAGCTTGACAAAAGTCGTTTAAGAGCCTGCGAGTCAGAGTTGTTATAAAGTTCGCTTGCCTTGTTGTCTATGCCACGAAGGTCTGCGAACGTCTTTGAGCGGCGCATGTGAGGTGTATCCATGTTTGATAGTGACGCATTGAAGCTCGCCTCAAGTTCGCTATATAGCTCATTTCCAGCGGCATTGGGTGAATTAATAATCCCGGCATGTTTGTCTTTTAAAATCAACACGCGCCCTGGTTGGTTATCTTTTTTCCATTGCTTTGAAAGTATGTCAATATCGGATGTGTTTTCTAATTCCATGCGACGTGACTTTGTTCGTTCTATGGCCTCATTTATTATTCTTGAGAGTTCCTTTATTCCAGCCTGATAGGCAAGATAATAGGAACGGCCGAGTTCTATGGCCGCATCTTCCTTTATTGTGGATGCATCAAATGGCTTGAGTAGCCGGACAAATTTTGTCATCCCAAATATTTTTGAAAAAATTGAATATTCTTTGTATTTCTTGCTAAGAATCTCTTCAATTTTGTCTAATTTTTCTTTATAGCCAGTTGATCTTCTTGGTGCGGTTTTATCAAATAGAGAATTGTTATATAGGATTGCCTTCGAAACTAGAGAATCCATCCGTTTTAACTTGTCAGCTGCTTGGGAAAGTTCATCAATAACATTGTTTAGATGTTTTGTTTTTGATACTTGATCATATTTCGACAGTATTGCGTCTATACTTTGCTTAATGGAGTGTGCCAGATCGCCCAGGATGATCTCCTGGCAAGGGGTATAGGAAATACCTTCTATCATGGCGGCACTAGGCGCAGGGTTGATGATCTTGATTCCGTGATCACAAGCAAGTTTTGCCTGTTGTTCTAAAGAGGTTACTGCCTTGAATAGAGAGTTTTCAGTTTCCGCCCAATCTCCAGCATTGGTTTTGACACGCCTAGTCGCCATGTTAATAGTTGGTCCTGCGATGCTTTCATTACTACCTTTTGCGTGAGAAAATCCCTCTCTGGAAAAACAGAGATCAACGCCCGCCAGGATAATTTGTGAAAACCCCATTTCTATAGCTAGAGATAACGCACAGTTAGTAACTGTTGGGCCAGCAGCGCTTAAAACATTGTCATTATCATAGCGATTCGTCCATGGAAATTTTTCATCGAAATAAACATTGCGGCCGCGCCACTGGCCAAGGAGCAGTGGCGTTATATGATTAGCATTTACTAGTAAAGTATGCTTCCAAAGCAGCAACATTTCTCGGCTGACATCGAAACTGATTGGATGCGGGTCTACTGAAACCACTATATCTGGGTATAAATTATATTCCAGAAGTCTCCGTGAAATACGCGATGCCGCGATGGTGGTGATTTTTGATTTGTTTTCCTGAATCCAGGGCAATATTTCATCCAGGGAGGGGCCTCCTCCCATGATAACGGCAGTTTGGCCAGACCCCAGTTTCCGAAGAACGGTGGCAGGTATATTATTTTCGGCAAGATTTTCTATTTGGCGTTGACAAAAGATGGAGGTGCCAAGTTGCGCCTGGGTTGCCCATAATCGAGTATTGTATGCGTGCTCGATATCGCACCAAATTTCTCGATACTGAGGTAAGTAACAATCTGTGACTGCTAATGATTTGAAGAGGGATATTGAATCGGTATACGCATACTCACTGAAATAGAATTCGGTGGCAGTTTGTTCCCACCTTGAAGCCGAGCAGCATGCTAATTTTTGTTGAGTATTTAGATCTGTGAACTCAGGGGTGACAACCTTAAAAATTTCGTCGTGTTCGATAAAGAGGTATCGACTGCCTTCGGGAATGCCACGATGGAGGATGTATTTGGGTAGTAGCCCTGAATCTGTACCCACGATGATGTATAGGTGGTTTTCACGAAATAATCGTTTGCCAAAGTGGCTTTGGTAGATCGATGTTGAATCGGTTTGCGTGAAGGTAATTCCATTAACGGAATACAGATACCTTTCTCCAAAGCGATTGGTGAGGAAGTTACCTAGTCCAGGTTGAATATCCATTTCTTAATGCCATTCTATAATTTAGTATGGATGGGATTTTGAGAAATACATGCAATATAAGTGCCAGTTTTATCAATAACATGATAGTTAATAGGTGGGTTTTATGTTAATAAAAAACATTAAAAAACAATAAGATATAATCTTTTTTCTGAGATAGTAAGTAAAGAAAGGTTGTCAGTCAGTCAAAAAAATGACTCACCCCCATGTAAATATCAAAGATAGTTAATGTGGCTAAAGTTTGGGGGTGCAAAGGTCGATACATTTGATGGGAGCGGTAAATATTTCCAATGTGAAGTATATCCGCTGAAGTCAACGGGGCGATTGTAGGCCAAAGGCCTTTTCTAACCCCCTCAGTATTAGGAGTAGCACCATGCCGCAAGTCATTAATACCAATATTATGTCCTTGAATGCTCAACGGAATTTGAACCGTTCGCAGATGGATATGCAAGTTGCTTTGCAACGTTTGTCTTCAGGGTTGCGCGTTAATAGCGCCAAGGATGACGCAGCTGGTTTGTCCATTTCTGCTCGTTTTACAGCGCAGATTCGTGGGTTCAATCAAGCCAGTCGCAACGCAGCTGATGCGGTTTCTCTGGCCCAAACGGGTGAAGGTGTACTGGCCGAAATTACCCAGAACTTGCAACGTATCCGTGAGCTTGCTGTTCAAGCCCGTAATGCTACTAATAGCCAAGGTGACCGTAAATCTCTGGATGACGAAGTTCAGGCGCTGAAAAGTGAAATTACCCGTGTTGCAGGCACCAAGTTCAATGGTACTGCTGTCGTAGGTGCTGGAGCGACCAGCTTCTTTTTCCAGATCGGTGCCGATGCAGGCGATACCATTAAAGTAGTAACCAGTAACGTCCTGAGTAAAACTGGTGTCGCGAGTGTATTGACTGCTGCTGCCGCGATATCTGTGACTTCCAGGGCCTCACGTATGATTGCGGCCGTCGACACCTACCTGAGTTCAGTCAACAGTCTCCGTGCTACGTTGGGTGTGGTTCAAAACCGGTTCGAATCGGTTATTCGTAATGCCCAGAACGTTGTTGAAAACCTCGAGGCATCTCGTAGCCGAGTCATGGATGCTGACTTTGCGGCTGAAACCGCTTCATTGACACGCTCGCAGATCATGCAACAGGCGGGTGTGGCTATGTTGGGGCAGGCCAATCAGGTTCCTCAGAACGTACTTTCGCTCTTGAAATAAGAGTGGTGATGGTGGTGAATTAAGGTTATCCCGGCTCCAGGGAATTCCTGGAGCTGGGTGATCTCACTACCAGGAGGTTAAGATCATGATTAGCGAGATTAATAATGTGACTGTGCAAGTGGCTTCAGCTGCTGCAAGGGCGCAATCGGTTCCTAAAGATAGCGCCGTAAAAACTGAATCAACACTCATCATCGCCCCGCCTCAACCAAAGGTTGATGCCAAGCGGGCTGATGTCTTTGAGGCGATGAGTAAAATTCAAAATTATGCCCATAAAGTTGAACGTAATTTAAACTTTAGTGTTGATGAAGGCAGTGGTAAGACGGTCATCAAGGTCGTTGATTCTGCCACTAATGAACTTGTGCGTCAGATTCAGGCTGAAGAAGTTTTACGGATAGCGCGTGCCTTGGAACAAGGAGATGCTTCAGGTTTTTTAATGGAAACCAAAGCCTAGGTAGTCGGCACGGGTTTTGCTTCTATTTTGCGCAGCGTCATTAGTGCGCGTTGTTGTGCAACTGAGGTGATTTATCATGGCATTGTCCGTTGGTGGTGTTGGTTCCGGGCTGGATGTAAACAGCATCGTCACCCAGTTGATGACACTGGAACGTAAGCCATTAACTCTCCTGCAAAAGCAGGAAAAATCCCTCAATACAGAACTGAGCGCCTATGGCAAGCTGAAAAGCGCATTATCGACATTCCAAACGGCTGTAACTAACCTGAGTACTAGCAGTGGGTTCGCCAAATTCTCGGCAACTTCTGCAGATACTACCAAATTTACCGCTACAGCCGATTCCACGGCAGTGGCTGCGACATACAATGTCAGAGTTGTTCAATTGGCACAGGCCCACAAGGTGTCGGCGACGGGCGTGTATGCCGCCCAGCAGGGTTCATTCAATATCACCTCGGGTACCAATACGTTTGGCGTCACTATTGACGCTACTAATAATTCGCTAACGGGTATTCGGGATGCGATCAATAACGCCGCAGGTAATACTAGTGTTTCTGCGTCGATTATCAATGATGTGACCGGGAATAAATTGGTGCTCACGGCAAAGAGTACTGGAGCAGCAAGCGCAATTTCCGCAGTCGATACGGCGGGAGCGGTTGCGGCAACATTGAGCTTTGCCACAGTGACAAACTTTGCCGCCCAGGATGCCCAGATTACCGTTGATGGTTTCACGGTGAATAGCGCTTCCAATACCGTGACCGGAGCGATTACAGGGGTCACCTTGACGCTTAATCAAACAGACACTGTAGCAAAAACTCTAACTGTTGGTCGTGATGTCGCCACAATTAAGGGGGATATACAGAAATTTATTGATGCCTATAATGGCGTTATCAATACCATACGTGATCTTGGCGGAAAAACCGGGACTCTGAGCGGTGACAGTGGTCTGCTCACCGTAGAGCGAGGAATTCGCGATGTGCTCAATACTGCGGCTACCGGCTTGTCTTTTAGCTATTTATCGGATATAGGAATTTCGACGCAGAAGGATGGCACATTGTCAATAAATTCTGCCAAACTCGATACCCAGTTGGGTACCGATTTTAATGGTGTGGTAAACCTGTTCTCCAATGCGACACAAGGATTCGCTGCACGTTTTAAATCCAAGGTAAGCGATTGGACAGTGGCCAATGGGATGATTGCAGGACGCGAGGATGGGATTAATGCCCGAATTAGCAGTGTTAAGGACCGGCAGACCGCACTTGAGTATCGATTGACGCTTATTGAGCAGCGCTATAAAAAACAATTTACAGCGTTGGATTCTTTAGTATCAAGTTTGCAAAATACGAGCAACTCATTGGCCCAGCAGTTGGCAAATCTGCCGAAGAGATAATGTGTTCTGAGTATTAGGAATTAAATGATAACCACAAGGAATCTTGGAGCATAACAATGAATTATTCTTCCAATCTAAACGGTGTGCTGAATGAGTACAAAAATATCGGGACTCATTCTGACGCTACATCGGCAACGCCGCATCGTCTGATTCAGATGTTGCTTGAAGGAGCTTTGGAGAAAATCAATCTTGCCAAGGGCTATATGCAGCGTGGTGAAATTGCGCTTAAAGGCAGTCATGTTTCGTGGGCGATTTCAATTATCGATGGTTTGCGGATGAGTTTGGATAAAGAGGCCGGGGGGGAAATCGCCACCAATCTGGATGCACTTTATAATTATATGGGGCGGCGTTTGGCGGAGGCGAATCTGAAAAACGACACGGCTATGCTGGATGAAGTGGCTGGGCTGTTGAAGGAAATCAAAGCAGGTTGGGATGCCATTCCTCAGATATTGGCTAAAGAAAAACAATTGGTGCCTTAGGTTTCTCCTGTGGACGTTGTTCCCAATACCGGATCCATTCAAGGTTCTTCTGAGCAAGCATTGGCTAATGCGCTGCAAATTTCCCGGGAAATGCTGGAGTTGGCGCGCACGGGGGAATGGCCTCAAGTCATCGCGCTTGAAGAGCGCCGGGGGCTATTGCTCCAGGGGATTTTGTCATCAGCTCATGCGTCTCTGATCCGCCCCGCACATCTACGAGAAAAGCTGGAGGCGCTGGTGGCGTATGATGAGGCGCTGATGTCCCTGGCGCGGGAGGCGCAGCAAGAAATCATATCGGCACTGGAACAGCTCGGAAAGTCACGCCAAGGAGTTAGCCGGTACCATGAGAATCAAATGTTGGAGTAGGCGTTAACGGTCCTACGTAAACAAGCTTATTTCTACCTCTTTTTCTACATAACATAACAACATTGCTTTTTCCTCCATTTTCAGTTTTGCTATAGGTTCTTGTTTGTCGAGGGGTGGCAATGAGTGATTCTTTATCAGGCGTGACTTGCGAGACCCATATGGCTTTGCGTTGGGAGCGCGCAGAGGGGGAGGGAGATGCTGCGTTTGCCTCAATGGCTGCCCTTAATGAAGATCGCTTGCGAATCATTAATGGCATTGACGAGTACCAGGCCGAATCTGAAGAGGATATGCTTGAGATCGCAGTTCAGCTCCAACGCCTGGAGTTCAAGGTTAATCTGGCTCTCGATATGCTCAGTGAGCTATTGTTGGGGCGGGCCAATGTGCCGCAACCGATGCCGGTTTCGTTAAGCTTGTCACGCTTGAGTTGGCAGGGTAATCCGCTGCCTGGGGTGGGCGAGCTGCTGCGGGTCGAGGTGTATTTGCATCGGCGTTACCCCTTTCCCATCGTGCTGACGGGACGTGTCGAAAAACTCATTGGCGATCAGGTGGAGCTGTTGCTGGATCCGCAGCCGGAGTCGGTCAGGATTTTATTAGAAAAGTTTATTTTTCGCTGCCATCGTCGTCAGATTGCCCGCTTGCGTCAAAAAATCTAAAAATATTTTTAATTAACAATAAGATATCTTCAATGGCGTGCTTGCCACGCTAACTCCCTTTGGGTTCTTGCCATGCCGACAATTATTTGACATGATTGGTTAACGGCTTGATTTCGACGGTGATGTCGAGTTCCGGCAAAGACGTTCTTGATTGGACGAATTTACCCATTATCTATAAGGAGTGACGCTGTGTCAGTGACGGAAGCCCCGGTGTTACTGATTGACAATAATGAGGCCCGTAGAAAGCAATTGCAGGCCGTTTTTGAGTTTATTGAGGTCAGCGATGTCATGGCCAGCAGCAGCGATTCCTTCAAAGAGTTGATGCGAGAGGGGCAAAAGCCTCCCGCCACCATAGTGTTGGGGGCGTGTAGCTCGGCTGAGCAGATGTCTCAGATTTTAGAGCAATTGCGCATATCCGATGCCAATTTGCCGCTGATATTGTTTAAAGAGGATGTGGATGCCGGTGCGTGCCCGGAGTCGTTGATCCATGAGGCGATAGGGTTTATCGAGCAGCCTATCAAGTATCGTCAGTTGTTGCATGTGTTACAGCAGGCGCAACTCTATCGCAATAATCGTGAAACTCACGCCGTGGGGCGTGCCTCGCCTGAGTTATTCCGCAGCTTGGTGGGTAATAGCCGCAGTATTCGTCAGGTGCGCAAGTTAATCCAGCAAGTGGCGGCCTCCGATGCCAATGTGTTGATTCTGGGTGAGTCTGGAACCGGCAAAGAAGTGGTGGCCCGTAACCTGCATTATTATTCGGCGCGTCGTGAAAAACCGTTTGTGCCGATCAACTGCGGAGCTATTCCGGCAGATTTGCTGGAAAGCGAACTTTTTGGCCATGAGAAGGGTGCGTTTACCGGTGCGATCACAGCCCGCCAAGGTCGTTTTGAAATGGCTGAGGGTGGCTCGCTGTTTCTCGATGAAATCGGTGATATGAGCCTGCACATGCAGGTGAAGTTGTTGCGCGTGTTGCAGGAGCGCACCTTTGAGCGCGTGGGGAGTAACAAGAGCATTACCTCCGATGTGCGCATTGTGGCAGTGACGCACCGCGATCTGTAGCAGGCCATCAAGGATGGGGAGTTCCGCGAGGATCTCTATTACCGTCTCAACGTGTTCCCGATCGAAATGCCGCCGTTGCGCGAGCGAGTAGAGGATATCCCGTTGCTCGTGAACGAATTGATTACCCGGCTGGAGCATGAGGGGCGAGGTTCGGTGCGACTGACGCCGGGCGCGGTCGTGAGTCTGTGCCAATATCATTGGCCAGGCAATGTTCGTGAATTGGCGAACCTGGTCGAGCGGATGGTGATTATGCATCCAATGGGGGTGGTGGATGTTGGAGATTTGCCGGCCAAATTCCAGGTAGGGTCCGAGTCCAGTGAGCCAGTGGCTGAGGCCATCATGAATCGGGTCATGGCCAAGGAGAGTGTTACCGTCACTGAGGCAATGCCACGTTTGCCGCGCGAGGGGATTGATTTGAAGGAGTATCTGGCTGATCTGGAGAAGCACTATATTATGCAGGCCATTGAAGAGGCCGGTGGTGTGGTGGCCCATGCGGCGAGCCGTCTTAAATTGCGGCGGACCACGTTGGTTGAAAAAATGCGGAAATATGGCCTGCAACGGGTCGAAGAACTGACGTAATTTTGACTTGCCAAAATTGATCGATCTTATAACTCATTGATTTTGTATAGCTGATGTAGTTGGCCCGTTCTTTGCACGTTATATCAGAAGCAACCCAAAGTTGCTCTGATGCAGGCAGGATATGGCTGACGTAAAACCGACCAATTTGGCACATCTGGAAGAGACCTTTCAGACCTTTAACCGGCTCTCCGAAGAGTTGGCGAGTTCCTATCATGCGTTGCAAACCCAGGTAGTTGATCTTCAGAGCAAGTTGTCCAGGGCTCAGGATGGTCATGTTAAGCAATTCGAAGAAACGCGTCGCCTAGCCAATCGTCTGGAGTGTTTGTTGGAAGCGCTGCCCGCAGGTGTGGTGGTGCTCGATGGGTTAGGGGTTGTTCGCGAATCAAACCCGGTGGCGGTTGAATTGCTCGGTCAACCGCTTGCGGGAGAATCCTGGCGCAAGGTGATCACACGTTGTTTTGCGCCGCAATTTGACGATGGGCACGAGGTATCGTTGCGTGATGGCCGGCGCGTCAGTATTGCAACCAGTTCGCTCGGCAGGGAACCGGGTCAAATTATTCTGCTAAAGGATGTTACCGAAACTCGCCGCTTGCAGGATCGGTTGGCGCGGTTGCAACAAATGTCGGCGATGGGGCATATGGCGGCAACGCTGGCACATCAAATTAGAACTCCGGTCGCTTCTGCATTGCTCTACGTTTCCCATCTCTGCAGCAACAATATTCCATTTGAAAAATCGTCTGCGTATGCGCTCAAGATCAAGGCCCAGTTGCAACATATCGAAAGTATGGTGAGAGATATGCTAAGTATTACTCGCGGAGAGTCTGAGAATCATGACGATGAGTTCCCGCTTTCTATGCTGCTTGAAGGCTTGGAAACAACCGTAATATCTCAAATTGAAGATAGAGGCGGGGTGCTGAAGATTAATAATACTGCTGGATCAGTGGTGGTGAACGGTAATTATCATTCTTTACTGGGAGCATTTACCAACTTGATCATCAACGCGATTGCGGCTTCAAATAACAGCGTTGAGATTATCGTGACCAGTAAGTTAAGTGATGATGCTCTTCAGATTGAGGTCTCCGATAAGGGTGAAGGAATTCCCGATCACGTCAAAAACTCGCTCTATGAGCCATTTGTGACAACCAAGATTCAAGGAACGGGATTGGGTCTTGCCGTAGTTAAAAGTGTGATTGACAAGCATGGTGGGGAAATAGGGTTTGTGACTGAATCAGGAGTGGGGACGACATTTATTGTCAAGCTTCCTCTGGTTAAAGGCGATGATATTAAAAACGAAGTAAATGGATTTATAAATACAAAAAATAAAAGCGAGGTAACTGCATGAGTTTGGCAACGGTGTTGGTGGTTGAGGATGATGCTTCATTACGTGAAGCCCTCTGTGACACACTTGAGCTTGCAGGTTACACGGTGAAAGGCGTCTCTGATGGAAATTCAGCGCTGAAGATGGTCGAGGAACAATCGATTTCAATGGTAGTAAGTGATGTCCATATGAGGCCAGTAGATGGCAATGCATTGCTTCAGAAACTGAAACAAAGAGACCCTAATTTACCTGTTGTGCTCATGACCGCCTATGGCAGTGTCGAGAAGGCGGTTGAGGCGATGCGGCAGGGGGCGGATGATTATCTGGTCAAACCGTTTGATGCAGAAGTGTTGGTCAATATGGTTAGTCGTTATATCAGTAATGTCGAAATTAGTTCAGATATTGTGGCAGAAGACCCGCGCTCGATTGAGTTGCTGGCGCTTGCGGAGCGAGTGGCGGCGTCGGAGGCAACAGTGATTATTTCCGGTGAGAGTGGTACGGGTAAAGAGGTTGTTGCGCGCCACATTCATCGCTGTTCGAATCGCCATGACCAGCCATTTGTGGCTATTAATTGTGCCGCGATTCCGGAAAATATGCTGGAGGCCGTGCTCTTTGGTTATGAGAAAGGGGCATTTACCGGGGCGTATCAGGCCAGTACAGGCAAGTTTGAGCAGGCCCAGGGCGGGACCCTGCTGCTGGATGAAATATCTGAGATGGATCTCGGATTGCAGGCAAAGTTGTTGCGTGTCATTCAGGAGCGTGAGGTGGAGCGCCTGGGTGGAAAGAAAGCCATTCCGCTTGATGTGAGAATCCTTGCGACGACCAATCGAAATCTCAGAGAAGAAGTTACGAAGGGGCGATTCAGGGAAGATCTCTTTTATCGATTGAACGTATTTCCGATTCATGTGTTGCCATTAAGAAGTAGATCGCATGACATTATTCCATTGTCAAAGTTCATCGTATCCCGTCATTGGAAGAAACAAGGTGTTTCTCCAAGATTGACTGAGGCGGCGGCGAATAAGCTGATGACACACTCATGGCCAGGTAATGTGAGAGAGCTTGATAATGTTATTCAGCGGGCCATTATTCTAATGGCTGGATGTGATATCGAGGCCAAGTATATTCATTTCGAGCCAGACGCCTGCATTCCTGAAGGGGTGCTCGTGAATGATGACCCATGTCAATCTAAATTACTTACCGATGGAGTGAAAGATATTGAGAGAAATATCATTTTGGACGCACTTCGGGAATATGAAAACAGAAAGGATGTTGCCGAGAAACTGGGTATCAGTCCACGGACATTGAGATATAAACTGGCAAAACTGCGTGATCAGGGAATCCAGATCCCCGGGGAATAAAGTGAGGAAGCGGCTATGAGTACTATGGGCGTTGAACAAGTGTTGGCACAAATGCGAACTCTGGCGGCACAGGCGAAGGCCGAGCAGGCGCCAGCGATGGATAATGCCGAGAGGGTGAATTTTGGCGATTTACTGACAAAATCGGTAAAGGCAGTCAATGAGCTGCAAGTAACATCGACAGATTTGAAGACGAGATTTGACCAGGGCGATTCTTCTGTGTCGATTATTGATATTACATTGGCTTCTGAGAAGGCAAAAATTGCCTTTACAGCAATGACCGAGGTTAGAAATAAGCTGGTCCAGGCGTACCATGATGTGTTGAATATGCCGATTTAATTTTGCTGCAGTTAGGAATGGAATCGAATGGAGATATTAAAACCAGAATCAGTGACCGAGCCAGTCAAAGGGTTTGATAGGCTTACCCTGGTTCGGCAGGTCGGGCTCTTGGTGGGGTTCGCGGCATTGATCGCCGTGGCGGTATCGATTGCTTTGTGGGCGCAGAAACCTACTTACAGAATGTTATATGGCAATCTTGCCGATCAAGAGGTGCTCGAAATATCCAAAGCGCTGGATCAGGCCAATATTCCCTATGAGATTAATAAAAACACGGGCGCCATTATGGTAGACGCTTCCATGGTGCATGAGGCCAGGCTCAAGCTGGCGGGCGTCGGCTTGCCAAAATCAAGTGGTACTGGCTATGAGTTGCTGGATAAGGATCAGGGCTTTGGGGCGAGCCAAATGGCTGAAACTGCACGTTATCAGCGGGCATTGGAAGGAGAGTTGGCGCGTACAATTTCATCAATTAATAGCATACGGAGCGCGCGCGTTCATTTGGCATTGCCAAAGCAAAGTGCATTTGTAAGAGATAAAAAGAAGGCCACGGCTTCGGTCGTTGTCACCCTGAATCAGGGGCGGCAAATGAGTCAGGAGCAGGCTTCTTCCATTGTACATTTGGTGGCATCCAGTGTGCCAAATCTTGATTCTGAAAGTGTTACTGTGGTTGATCAGATGGGTAGGCTTTTGAGCTCGCCTGCTGTTAACAATGACATCAGATATTCGGCATCACAGTTTGAATATCGAAAAAATATTGAAGAATATTACGTTAAGCGCATTGAATCGATATTGGCACCGATTGTAGGCGCCGATAAGGTACGTGCGCAGGTGACTGCTGAACTTGATTATTCAGTTACGGAACAGACTCAGGAGAATTACAATCCTGATTTACCGGCTGTTCGTAGTGAACAGAGCATAGAAGAAGAAAGCAAAGGCGGCGCAGGTGGGCCGGCTGGGGTTCCTGGCACGCTTTCCAATCAACCGCCAGCGGGAGGTACCGTGCAGCCTAATGCAGCGAGTCAAACTGCGACCCAAGAATCCCCGCAAAACTCGAGTCGACGTTTGGTGCGTAATTATGAGCTGGATAGAACTATCTCTCATACGCGGATGCCCTCGGGGACCGTGCGCCGCCTATCTGTCGCTGTTGTGCTGGATCAAAATAGTGGTTCAGGTGGCAAAAAGATGACAGAGGCGGAAATTACACGTTTGACATCCTTTGTTAAAGAAGCTGTGGGTTTTGATTCGCAGCGGGGTGATAGCGTCAATGTCATTAGTGCTGAATTCCAGACTGTCGCTGAACCTGAGGCACCGGTAGCCGAGCCGTTGTTCGATTCTGGAATGCTGCTTGATATAGGAAAACAGGTGGCAGGCGTTGGTCTGATAATATTCATTGTGATTTTCGTGATAAAGCCCATCTTGAAGGCCTTGGCAGAGAAAGGGAAGCATAAAGGAATGGCCGGCGACGACATGGGTAGAATGGCCACCCTGGATAATTCAGGGGCTCTACTGGCTGCACAGCGCAAAAGCTATGATGAACAGTTAGCCACTGCGAAATCGCTGGCAACACAAGATCCGCGACGTGTGGCGCAGGTTGTTAAACAGTGGGTAGAAAAAGATGCCTAATCCTGACAGAAAGGCTGATCAGCTAAGTGGCTCCGAGCGCGCAGCAATTCTTCTAATGAGCTTAGGGGAGGCCGATGCCGCTGAAATATTAAAGCATATGGGGCCGAAGGAGGTCCAACGTGTGGGCACTGCGATGTCAACGATTAGTAATGTACCCAAGGAAGTTGTATTTGAGGTGCTAACAACTTTTGTGGGTGAGCTTGATAATCAAGCATCGCTGGGGGGATCTGAAGAATATATTCGTAATATTCTTGTCAGCGCGTTGGGTCAGGATAAGGCCGGGCAGGTCATCGATCGCATCTTATTTGGTCATTCATCCAAGGGCTTGGAAGCATTGAAATGGATGGAACCAAAATCAGTCGCCGAATTGATCAGGCGCGAGCATCCACAAATTATTGCTATTGTACTGTCATATCTTGAGCCAGATCATGCAGCCGAAATTTTATCTCTTTTGCCGGAGCGAACACGTTCTGACGTGATCATGAGAATCGCATCTCTGGATGGTATTCAACCTGCTGCACTAAATGAACTTGATAATATCTTGGAGAAACAGTTCTCGGGCAATAATAATGTTCAAACATCGAATGTCGGTGGTAAGAAGACGGCGGCCAATATTCTTAACTTCATGGATACTAATATTGAAGGTGAGATCATGGAGGAAATCAAGGAAGCCGACCCTGACTTGGGACAGGGAATAGAAGATTTGATGTTTGTGTTTGATAACATCGCTGAAATCGATGACAGAGGTGTTCAGCTGCTGTTGAGAGAAATTTCATCCGAAACTCTGATCATGGCGCTCAAGGCAGCCGATGAGGCAGTCAAGGAAAAAATATTTAAAAATATGTCGAAGCGCGCTGGCGAAATGTTGCGTGACGACCTTGAGGCCAAGGGGCCAGTACGACTCAGTGATGCCGAGGCGGCACAGAAAGAAATCCTGGCTATTGCGCGTCGCATGATGGAAGCAGGTGAGCTCTCATTGGGTGGTAAGGGTGAAGAGTTTGTCTAATATTATCAAGAGCAATGATGTGAATGAGCCAAAAAAATGGGAGCGGCCTGAATTTTTTTCTGATGTAGAACATAGCTCCGGAATTCTTTCCGAGCATGTAGTTAGAAACAAGAATATTGTTTCTGATGACGAATTGAAAAGGATTTATGAGCAGGCACGGCAAGAGGGTTATGCTCATGGAACCGCCGATGGACTGGAGCAAGGGAGAAAACAGGCTGATAAAGAAAGGCGAACAATACTAAATATAATCGATCATTTTATAAATCCTCTTAAAGAGGTTGATGACAAGTTGGAAGAAGAGATAGTTAATCTTTCTATTGCGATTGCCAGGCAAATTATAAGAAGAGAATTTAAGACTGACCCGAAGCATATTGTCGGCGTTGTACGCGAGGCCATAGCAAGTTTGCCACCGATGTATTCAAAGGTGTCCATATATTTAAATCCTGCGGATGCGGAGATCGTCAGGGAAATATATGCCATTGGCAAGCAAGATGCACGAATTGAACTGCATGATGATCTTTCTGTTGAGAGAGGTGGATGCAGGGTGGAGACTGAGGAGTCTCTTATCGATGCCAGCATTGAAAACCGGATAGCTACGATTGCGGCTGAGTTATTAGGCGGTGAGCGGGAACATGACGCACGAAACACCTGAATATTATCTATCCAAGCAGAACGTACATAATAGACTTTCGCAAAGAAAGACGAGACTTGATACTGCGATTCCTATTCAGATATGTGGGAAGTTAACCAGGATGGTTGGCTTGACTCTGGAAGCGGTTGGAATTCGGGCGGTTATTGGTGGTAGATGTCTTATTTCTTCTTCTCTTGGCCTTCCTATCGAAGCGGAGGTTGTTGGCTTTTCCGGGGGAAAGACCTATTTGATGCCTGTGGGGGACATTAGAGGCCTGGTGCCTAATGCCTCGGTTTATCCTGTAAGTACTATTAGTGATGCTCCTGCGGGCCCAGAACTGCTGGGCCGTGTTCTGGATGGTACTGGCAAGCCTTTGGATGGTAAAGGGCCGCTCAAGACCTCGGCTCGTGTTTCATTGAATCCAAAAATGATTAATCCTCTTGACAGAAAACCCATTGAGCACCACTTGGATGTGGGGGTGCGTGCCATCAATGCTTTATATACTGTTGGACGTGGGCAGCGCATGGGGTTGTTCGCAGGAAGTGGTGTGGGTAAAAGTGTGCTGCTTGGCATGATGACAAGATTTACCAATGCTGATGTGATTGTGGTGGGACTCATTGGTGAGCGTGGCCGCGAAGTGAAAGAGTTCATTGAAAGGATTCTAGGCGAGGAAGGTATGTCGCGGGCGGTTGTGGTAGCGACTCCCGCGGATATGCCACCGCTGATGCGATTACATGGTGCATCGCTGGCCGCAAGTATTGCTGAATATTTTCGGGATCAGGGCAAAAATGTTCTTCTCCTTATGGACTCATTGACGCGCTATGCGCAGGCTCAACGCGAGATTGCGCTGGCGATTGGAGAACCACCTGCGACCAAGGGATATCCGCCTTCTGTTTTCTTCAAGTTACCACAGCTTGTGGAACGCGCAGGAAATAGTCGTGACGGAGTTGGATCGATAACGGCCTTCTATACGGTATTAACCGAGGGCGATGATGGTCAAGATCCTATTGCAGATGCGGCGCGCGCTATTCTGGATGGGCATATTGTGTTGTCGAGACGACTGGCCGATATGGGGCATTATCCTGCTATTGAAATTGAGGGTTCGATCAGCCGAGTTATGAATGAGATCGTGAGTCAGGATGATCAAATGATGGCCAGAAAGTTCAGGCAAATATATTCTACCTATGAACAGAATAGAGATCTAATCAGTATTGGCGCCTATGCCAAGGGTAGCGATAAACGGACCGATGAAGCCATTGCTTTGCATCCAAGCATGACGAGATTTCTGCAGCAGGGGATTGATGAGCGAGTGACCCACGAAGAATCATGTGCCGCACTCAGGACTCTATTTGCGAATGATCAATTGCCAGTTCAAAGATAATTCCCGGTCATAAAGTTGGACATGAAAAAATCAAAGAGATTTACGCCAATCGTCGATCTTGCACATGATGCTGAAAGAAAGGCGGCGGAATCTCTGGGCGCATCTTTGAAAAAATACGAGCAGGCTATCAACAGGCTGAGTGATCTGAAGCAATATCACAACGAATACGTGCGTCAATTTAGTCTGGTGGGAAAAACCGGTATGCCCAGTGCCAAGGCGGTTGATTATCGCCTCTTTTTGGAAAAATTAAAGCAGGCCATTGAACAGCAGGAGAAATCGATTGAACAGGCACTGCTCGATTTGGATCGTAGTAAAGCATTTTGGTTTTCGCAGAGGGGGCGATCCAAGGCGCTGGATAACGTACTGGCCAGGTATGTTGCTGACGAAAGAAAGATACAGGAGAAACGCGAACAAATTGAACAAGATGAGCGCAATAGTCGCGAGCCCGCAAATAAAACATCATAGGAACGTTTGAGGGCAGCCGCCTTAATTGATTTAATCCTTTCGTTGTTATCAAGTCTGTAGATTAGCTTTAAACCATTCTAACCCAATGTTTCCCAAAAATATTTCTTACATTATCTGCGGTTTTGAACGTTAAAGTCATTCAATAACCTGCCGTTAACCCATTAGAAGTGGTTCGGGTGGATATATTCAAGTTCAGGAATATCCCTATAAATAATAGAGGGATGATATGGATCATTTATCTAGCAACGATTCGCTTATGGTCATCGATTGTGGCGAATCGCTTGATGTCAGTGTAGTTATGGACTTCAGAGCGCTCATTCTTCAGGCGATGGTTTCTGATGGGGAGATTGTTCTGGATGCCACGCATCTAGAACGTATAGATGGCGCAGCCTTGCAATTGTTGACGGCGTTATTCAATGATGCAGACCAGGCAAAACACGCTATTCGATGGCAGTCGCCATCGCAGGCCCTCATTAATGCCGGAAAGTTATCAGGGCTTGGTGAAGTACTGCATTTAAACGCTGTTTAGGGATTGTTTACGGAATATAAAGATTATATGCAGGATAGGAGTCAGTTATGCCCACAATATTAGCCGTTGATGACTCTGCATCAATGCGACAAATGGTGTCGTTTACGTTGAAAGGAGCTGGCTACAGCGTTGTTGAGGCTGTTGATGGTCAAGATGCTCTGAGTAAGGCAAAGACGGCCAAGATTGATCTGGTGTTGACTGACGTCAACATGCCCAAGATGGATGGCATCGCTTTAATAAAGGCACTGCGTGTATTGCCGACTTTCAAGTTTACGCCAATTTTGATGCTGACTACTGAATCCGGGGCTGAAAAAAAGGTGGAAGGCAAGGCTGCGGGCGCTACAGGCTGGATAGTAAAACCTTTTAATCCAGATCAGTTGCTGGCCACTATTAAAAAGGTTATCAGGTAATACAAGGACCATGACATGAGCATCGACATCAGTCAATTTCTAGCCACCTTCTACGAAGAAAGTTTTGAAGGTCTCGATATCATGGAGTCTGAGCTGCTTAATCTTGATAGCAGTTCAGTGGATGATGAAACGATCAATAATATATTCAGGGCGGCTCACTCCATAAAAGGGGGAAGTGGTACCTTTGGGCTGAAAGAGGTTTCTAATTTTACACATGTACTTGAAACTCTTCTTGATGAAATGAGAAGCGGAAAGAGGAAGATTAGCCAGCCGGCGGTTGAGCTGATGTTGACATCGGTCGATGTCATTCGTGAAATGATGAAGTCGTTACAGTCTAAGCTGCCGCTGGATCAAGCCAGGATCAATATGGTTCATGCTAAATTAGAGGAAATGCTCAGTGGCGAGGAGCCGAAGAAGTCTCCAGAACAACAATCAGCGACATCAGAGGCGATAGCACCCATTATAAAGACGTCCAATATTGGCACGAGCTATAAAATAAAATTCACTCCAAAGTCACATCTTTTCAGAACTGGGAATGACCCCCTAAGAATATTGGCCGAACTTTCTGAGCTTGGTGATATGGAAGTAATTGCCAATCTCGACAAATTGCCGCACTTGGAAAAGCTAAATCCTGAAAATAGCTACCTTGCGTGGGAAATTATGCTTCATGGAGTAGTTGAAGAGTCGGCAATTAAAGACGTATTTTCATGGGTTGAGGATGATGCAGATATCACCATAGAAACAGTCAGTACCTCTTCTTCTAACGCGCAAGATAATGCATCAGCATTGACTGTGGATGTTATAAGTGAGTCCGTCACCCAACCCGAAGTAAAGGCAGCCTCAGGTGAGAGGGATAACGTTAATAGATCAAGTGTCGGTCAGGAAAATGCAGTATCCAAGACGGATCAATCTGCAGTGCGCCGCGCTGCACCATCAGACTCCGGGTCGATACGTGTTGGCATCGATAAAGTCGATGCGCTGATTGATATGGTTGGCGAGTTGGTCATTACCCAGTCGATGCTAAATCAAATTGGCGAAAAGTTTACTCTCGATAAGCTTCAAAAGCTGCAGGATGGTTTGGTCGAGCTTGAGAGGCATACCCGCGAGTTGCAAGAAAATGTGATGCGAATTCGTATGTTGCCCATTAGTTTCGCCTTTAACCGGTTTCCGAGGCTGGTGCACGATATTGGTAACCAGTTGGGGAAGAAAGTTGAGTTGAAACTTTCAGGTGAAAGCACAGAGTTGGATAAGACTGTGATGGAGAGGATCGGGGATCCTTTGGTACACCTTGTCCGTAATTCTCTTGATCATGGGATTGAGCTGCCTGAGAAGAGAAGGAAAATAGGAAAGCCAGAGACGGGCCATGTGCATTTAAATGCATTTCATCAAGGTGGAAATATCATTATAGAAATAACTGATGATGGTGCAGGGATTGATACAGACAAGATTCGTTGCAAAGCCATCGAGCGGGGAATTATTGGAGAAAACGATAACCTTAGCAAGGAGAAAACGCTGGAGCTGATCTTTGCGCCAGGTTTATCGACAGCTGAGCAGGTCAGCGATATTTCTGGTCGCGGTGTGGGCATGGACGTTGTCAGGAGAAATATTAACGAGCTTGGTGGAACCATTGAAATCATTTCTGAAATCGATGTCGGGACCACTTTTAGGGTCAGGTTGCCACTTACATTGGCTATTCTTGACGGACAACTGGTAAGGGTTGGAAGTGAAACGTTTATTGTGCCTCTGGTGTCAATCATTGAGTCACTGCAGGTAAAGGCAGAGCATGTGAAATCGATTGCCGGAGATGCCGAGTTATATCGTTTGCGTAACGAGTATATACCCGTTATCAGATTGCATAAGACATTTAACATAGAATCCGATAGTACCAAACTTGTTGGTGGATTACTTGTTGTTGTTGAAGGCGAAGGGCGATATGGCGGTATTTTTGTTGATGAATTGCTCGGTCAACAGCAGGTGGTTATCAAGAGTCTTGAGTCGAATTTCAAGAAAGTCGAAGGAATTTCAGGGGCAACTATTCTCGGTGATGGAACGGTGGCGCTAATCGTCGATACTCCTGGGCTGATTAAACTATCCAAGTTGAATCAGCATAGTTATTCTGAATTGAGCGAGCTTTCTTCGGCATTGGCATAGGATAAGCGTGTACAGGAGCAGATATTATGGAAGCTAGGCAAAGTATTGAATTGGATATTCTCAGTAGAAATACAGATACAGATCAATATCTGACATTTTTGCTGGCAGGTGAAGAGTATGGTATTGATATTCTCCGTGTGCAGGAAATCAAGGGATGGGATAACGTGACGCAAATCCCCAATACACCAAAATATATCAAAGGTGTGATCAATCTGCGAGGAACCATCGTCCCCATCGTTGACTTAAGACTGAGATTCCGGCTCGACCCAATAAGTTACGGCCAAACAACGGTTGTGATCGTCCTCAAAGTAGAGGGTGAAAAAGGAATGCGGACCATGGGAATAGTCGTTGATGCTGTTTCAGAGGTTTACAATATCAGCGATGATGGTATGAAGTCGGCGCCAGATTTCGGTCACGCTATTAGTACGGATTTCGTGCGCGGCCTGGCTACGGTGGACGATAAGATGATCATTGTCCTGAATATTGATAAATTACTCAATACAAGCGTATTGGAGCAAATTGATGAAGGTGTTGTCGCCTCGACTTTATAATACGAGGTTGAACGATTTGTGGGTAGGGATAACTATCATAAATGATGGCGAGAGTGGCCGCACATGGAAAAACAATATGTGCTTGACGATCATGAATTCGATCAGATAAGAAAGATCGTCTATGATCGCACAGGCATCAACCTTTCTGATGCGAAAAGGGAAATGGTCTATAGCCGTTTATCAAAACGGTTACGGCAGCTTGGGCTGGGTGGATTTCGTGAGTATTGTGCAATAATCCAAGAAGAAAGCAGTAATGAGCTTGGTGATTTCATTAATTCGATCACAACCAACCTGACCTCATTTTTTCGCGAGAAACATCATTTCGAATATCTCAAGCAGCAGTTAGTGCCCAGTATTGTGAAGGAAGGTCGCCCTGGAAATACCATTCGAATCTGGTCGGCGGGTTGCTCCACGGGTGAGGAGCCGTATAGTCTGGCAATTACCATGACAGAGACATTGCGAAGTTACCCAGGGTGGTCAGTAAAGATACTTGCCACTGATCTGGATACCGCAGTTCTGGCGAAGGGTCGAAGTGGGATCTATGGTGCCGAGCGAGTGAATGGTTTGTCTGAGCTTGTGGTGAAAAAATGGTTTAGCAGAGGATCTGGCGATAACGAGGGCATGGTGAGGGTAAAACCTGAGTTGCGGCAGATGATAATGTTTAAACAGCTAAATCTGATGGGTGAATGGCCTGTTAAACAGGATGTAGATATCATATTTTGCCGAAATGTGGTTATTTATTTTGATAAGCCAACCCAAACCAAATTATTCGATCGATTTGCGAATCATCTGAGGCCGCAAGGGTTTTTGTTTATAGGTCATTCAGAAAGCCTGTATAAGGTTTCGGATAGGTTTGATCTGTTGGGGCAAACAATATATCGGAAGATATCGTGAGCAGGACAGGAAAAATCAATCAATTTTCTGGATTGAGAGGTATTCCTGGGTTTGATCATATTAATAAATATTGGGATAAGTCATGCGATATGCCTGCGGCCAAGATATTGCCAGGTGAATATTATGTGACCGCCCTGGATGAGATCGTCGTGACCGTATTGGGGTCATGTATTTCCGCTTGTATCAGGGATGTGGTCTTTGGGATAGGTGGCATGAACCATTTCATGCTTCCAGTCAGTAGAGATGAAGTTAGTAGTCATCGCGGCCCTGCATTCAACACTACTTCAACCCGCTATGGTAACTTTGCCATGGAGGCGCTCATTAATAGCATTTTGAAGAATGGTGGATCAAAGGAGAACCTGGAGGTCAAGATATTTGGCGGGGGCAGAATCCTTGAACAGATGACCAATATCGGCGCCATGAATATCAGATTTGTGAAAGAGTTTATCAAATTAGAGCAATTAAAACTTGCGGCAGAAGACGTTGGCGATATATATCCCAGAAAAGTTTACTATTATCCTTTGTCAGGAAGGGTGAAGCTAAAAAAACTCAGGGCCGTGCATAACAATACGATTGTAGAAAGGGAAGTCAAGTATCTGGACGCACTGGAGCATGAAAAGATCGAGGGCGATATAGACCTGTTCTAATGTCAACGGATGGTTATGAATAGAATAAAAGTATTAATAGTCGATGATTCCGCGCTTATTAGAAAGCTGCTCTCGGAGTTAATTTCAAGCGACCCAGAATTGGAAGTAGTGGGTTGGGCGCAAGATCCTTATGTGGCCAGAGAGAAAATTAGAGAGTTGAATCCCGATGTGCTGACGCTTGATGTAGAAATGCCGCGCATGGATGGATTGACTTTTCTCAAAAATCTCATGCGATTACGTCCGATGCCAGTGGTGATGGTGTCGTCTCTGACGGAGGCTGGCGCGGATGTTACTTTGCAGGCATTAGAGTGTGGTGCAATTGATTTTGTTACCAAACCAAAAATCGATGTAGAGTCAGGTATTCGTGAATATCGCGATGATCTTGTGAATAAGATAAAGGTCGCGTCCAAGGTCAATATCAAGGCAAGACATAACGCACTTGCGACTTCACAAAATGTCCCGCCTAAATATTCTGCCGATGTGGTTCTCAATAAGGGGCGTTCCAAGCATTACAAGACTACCGATAAGCTGATTGCCATTGGCGCTTCTACGGGAGGTACCGAGGCGATTAAGGATGTGCTGATTGGATTGCCGCCGGATATGCCAGGCATTGTCATTACTCAACATATTCCCGAGGCATTTAGTGCGCCCTTCGCGGCACGAATGAACAAGTTATGTCAGCTGGAGGTCTCTGAAGCCCAGCATGACCAGCAGATATTGGCGGGACATGTGTACATCGCACCGGGTAACGCGCATTTATTGGTCGTCAAGAATGGGGCTCGTTATCGTTGTGAACTCAGCGATGGCCCTCCTGTAAATCGTCACCGTCCGTCGGTGGATGTGCTCTTTCGCTCCGTTGCGCAAAGTGCGGGACCCAATGCCGTTGGTATGATCCTTACAGGCATGGGGGATGATGGTGCGAGGGGACTCAAGGAGATGCTTGAAGCGGGAGCTAGGACCCTCGCCCAGGATGAAAAATCCAGCGTTGTTTGGGGAATGCCCGGTGAGGCCGTAAAACTTGGGGCGGCGGAGGAGATTTTGCCGTTGCACAAGATTTCACGGTGGTTGATCGACAAGGTGACGACGGAAGTTTAGTTTCTCGCTGAGCGATCGTTTCAGAGTTCTGGCACAAATATTGCTCATTATCTATAACTCCACTTCATTGAGCACCCGGATTACCGATGGAAAACTCAGCAACATCATCGCTAGTGACTTCGTCGCAGGTTATTAATCCTGCGCTTGCTTTTGGGCAGGGCACTAATCTATCAGAAAATCAACTAGTTATATCGGGTGAAGAGTTTGGGGATTTACTGCGGCAATTGTTGGGTGGGGTAGAGGAGCCTGCATCCGATGTGGCGGCAATGCAGCAACTATTGCCACAGGGCGGAGAGCCTTTGCCGCTATCGACCCTTGACTCATCGCTCTTGGCTAACGGTATGGCCGGCGGGGTGTCGCAAGATCAATCCCTGGAAATGCTGGTACAGCAATTTAAACAGCTCGGGCAACCCGTGCTGGAAGGGCAGCAGCCTTTGATTGAGGGGCAACAATCTACCTCGATCATTGTCTCGGGTACTCCGATTCTGCCGGGACCAGCGATAGACACACAATTATCTACCGGTGTGGAACGCACATTGCCACCGGCAATTCTGATGAAGTTGTCTGCTGGTGTTATCGGGGATGGTACTGGTACGCCACTGATTCCGTTAGAGGTGGCGGACACGGCCTTAGATTTACAGCCTACGCTGTTGCCAACACAGATATTGGCACATCTGAAAGCGAAGCAATCAGAGGTGTCTGATCAGGCGGATGTGACTCCGATAAAGTTGGAAAGTATTTCGCTACAGGAAAATACGGGAGTTTCTGACACATTAAGGGCTTCCATTGTGCCATTGATGGTCAGAACAAGCATGTCAGAGGGGATAGATAAGGGAATGGATTCTGATCTGGCAGCGTTGACTGGGCTTCATTCCTCGTCAAATGTGAGAGATCGTAGCGCAAACATCCTTAAATCAGTGGCTGAAACCACCACTAGCCCCATGAAGTCAAATTGGGCGACAGCGCTGGATATACCACTGGCAAGCCCACAATGGAAATCGGAGTTTGGTCAGCGCATCCTCATGATGACCAAGGAAGGGGTGCAGACAGCTGAGTTAAGACTTAATCCTGCGCATCTAGGGCCAATTGAGGTGCGGATAACACTTAACGATGACCAGGCAAGTATCAATTTCTCGGCAAATCACAGCTCAACCAGAGACGCGATCGAAAGCTCGATGCCAAGATTGCGTGAGTTGTTTCAGTCTAATGGCTTGATGCTTGCCGATGCCCAGGTATCTGGGCAATCTTCTCGCGATCCCCAGCAACGGCGTCAATCTGAACAGCGATCGATGAATGGTGGGACACTTGCACTCAATGATGAGGATATCAACGTGGGGATCGCTAGCCGCAGCTACTACCCGTCTGATCAAGGGTTGGCGCTGGCGGTTGATTTTTATGCGTGATTCCAAGGTCTGATTCCAGTCAGTCCAATTCTTTAATGCTGTTCCTGCCTTAACCCTTAATGCTGTCTAGCCTTTGACAGCGACCTCGTAAATTACTCATCAAAGCGTCAACATCCCGTCTCTCTTTTGATGTGAAATATGTAACCATCTGTATTTTATTAAAAAATAATACTGGTATAGACTTTGCATTGACTTTGTCAGTAAACACAAACTGGATGGATATATGGCTGAAAAAAAGACAGAAGCAAGTGAGAGCGAAGGCGCCGAGTCCGAAGCCCCAGGTAATAAAAAGAAAAAAATGATGCTGCTTTTGATCCTGGGCGGGTTGGGAGTCACCAGCATCGCAGGGACCGCGCTGTTTATGACTGGGGTTATCGGGCACAAGAAGGTTGAGGCGGAACAGCCTCAAGGGGCTGTAGCAAATGTTAAGAAGGTGCCCGTCTATTTTGCGTTTGATAAGCCGATTACTGTCAATTTTGAAACAGAAAGTGGGCTACGATTTTTACAGGTGGAGCTTGAGGTGATGACCTATGATCCACTCGTGCCGGATCAAATCAAAACGCATATGCCTGTTATTCGCAACGAATTGATCATGATTTTTAGTAGCCAAGACTATGGTGATCTGATTAGCCAAGAGGGCAAGGATAAAATTAGATCAACAGTGTTGAGTAAGCTACAGGCAATCATGACAGAGAAATCCGGCAAGCCGGGTATCGAAGAAGTCTATTTCACCAACTTTGTGATCCAATAAAAATATGTCAGTCAACGATCTACTTTCACAGGACGAAATAGACGCGCTGCTCCACGGAGTGGATGATAATGTAGTACAGGCGGCGGATATGGCCATGGATGGCGACGCCCGTCCATATGATTTTACCAGCCAAGATCGGATTGTTCGTGGGCGAATGCCAACGCTCGAAATGATCAATGAGCGGTTTGCCAGATATTTTAGAACGAGCCTGTTCAACATGTTGCGAAGATCCCCGGAAATTGCAGTAGGGGGAGTCCAGATGCTCAAGTTTGCCGAATACGTGCATAGCCTTTTTGTGCCAACGAGCTTGAATCTTGTTCATATCAGGCCACTACGTGGCACGGCCCTATTTGTATTCGATCCGAAATTGGTCTACATCGTTGTCGATAACTTTTTCGGAGGTAGTGGAAAATTCTATAACAAAATAGAAGGTAGAGAGTTTACACAGACGGAGGGAAGGATTATTGATTTAATGCTCCAGCATGCATTTGGTGATTTGACGAATGCATGGAGTCCTGTATTGCAAGTCGCATTTGAATATCAGAGTTCGGAAGTTAACCCGCATTTTGCAAACATAGTTTCACCAACGGAAGTGGTGGTGATTAGTACATTTCATGTTGATCTTGACGGTGGCGGCGGAGATTTTCATGTAACAATTCCATATTCCATGCTTGAGCCGATAAGAGATTTATTGGACGCGGGTACTGTCAGTGATCGTTCCGAAGTCGATGAGCGGTGGACAAATGCAGTAAAAGAAGACATCCAAGCCGCTGATGTCGATCTGAAAAGCACTCTCGTCGAGACGACATTGACGCTAAGACAAATTCTATCGCTAAAGCCGGGTGATGTAATTCCTGTGGAAATACCGGAGAAGATATCGATTGCTGCTGAGGACGTAGTGATATTTAGGGGGTTGTTTGGTCAGCATCGCGGTAATAACGCGATTAAGATATCAGAGACCGTGAAGCACGTAATGCCTATTTCTAAGATACAGATTTAGTTTAAGGAGTTTGTATGAGTAATGATCAAGTAGGTTCAGGCGAGCAGGATGCTGTGGCCGATGAATGGGCTGCGGCGCTTTCCGAGCAGCAGACGACATCCGAGACTGAAAAGCCGAAGCAGGAATATCAATCCGCCCCGCTCTCTGAGCTCGATGATACAGGTAATCGTGGTTCGAATGATCAGAATCTGGAAGTTATATTAGATATACCCGTAACTGTGTCCATGGAAATCGGAAGGACGAAGATATCAATTAGAAATCTATTGCAATTAAATCAAGGATCCGTCGTTGAGCTTGATAGGCTCGCAGGTGAACCGATGGATGTGCTCGTTAATGGAACTCTGATCGCTCATGGCGAGGTAGTTGTAGTGAATGAAAAATTTGGTATTCGCCTGACGGACGTTATTAGCGCTGCAGAGCGGATAAAGAAACTACGTTGATATCAGTAGGTTGGATAAAAATATGAGTAGCCGTTGTTATAGGGTATTAGTGGCGATATCTCTAATCGTATGCGCATCGGTTTTCATGATTGATCCTGTGCTTGCAGCGGAAGTCACGACTCAGAAGCTACCCAGGGCAACCCCCGAGATTTCGATTGGTGGGCAACTATTTAGAACAATTATTGGTTTGAGCTTTGTAATTGCAGTAATTATTGGCATAGGCTGGCTGGCAAAGCGTTACGGTACATTAAAGATGGGAAGCGATAATGCTCTAATCATCAGAAGTGGAATATCAGTTGGTCAAAAGGAAAGAGTTGTATTGATTGAGATCGGGGATGAGCAAATCCTTGTTGGTGTTGCGCCAGGCAATGTTACAAAACTGCATGTACTCAAAAACAAGGTTGCAATTAATCGTGATGTCTCCACGATGCCCGATGGAGGACAGTTTCTGGATCGCCTGAAAAAAGTGATGAAAGAGAAAGGTGGTCAATGAATATTGTGGCTGTTTTGATATTGATGCTTATTCCAGGGTTGGTATCGGCCCAGACAGGGCTAGATGCGGTCACCGTAACGGTAAATCCAAACGGTAGTCAGACGTATTCGCTCAGTATACAAGTGCTGGCAGTAATGACAGCGCTTACATTCTTGCCAGCGGCAATTCTGGCAATGACCAGTTTTACCAGAATTATCATTGTACTGGCTCTGCTCAGGCAGGCGATCGGGACAATGTCCACACCCACTAACCAAATATTAGTCGGATTGGCGCTGTTCTTGACATTCTTCATCATGACTCCAGTGCTTGAAAAATCATACGCCGATGGTATTGGCCCCTATCTTGATGAAAAAAAGAGTGTGGAAGAGGCATTTCCGGCCGCATTAGCGCCGTTTAAAAAATTCATGTCTAATCAAGTTAGAGATTCGGAATTGAACTTGTTTTCAGAGTTGGCCGGCATTGAGGTGGACGAGAACAAGATGGATGACATTCCAATGACGGTCTTAATCCCGGCATTTATGACGAGCGAGATTAAAACAGCGTTTCAAATAGGATTTTTGATATTCATCCCATTTCTGATTATAGATTTGGTTGTAGCGAGTGTACTGATGGCAATGGGGATGATGATGTTATCGCCGCTTGTTATTTCATTACCGTTCAAAATAATGCTTTTTGTACTGGTTGATGGTTGGGTGTTGATTATGGGTACGCTGGCATCCAGTTTTTATGTGAGTTAGATTATGACACCAGAAACCGTAATGAGTATCGCGGCCGATGCATTGCAGGTGGTAGTTTTGATGGTGCTGGTGATGTTAGTTCCTTCCTTGATAGTGGGTATTCTTGTAAGCGTATTCCAAGCAGCTACTCAAATCAACGAGTCAACGCTGACATTTATTCCAAAACTTCTCACCACTTTCGCCGTGTTGCTTGTTGCAGGGCCGTGGCTGCTTTCTTTGCTTGTAAATTATTTTGAGAGACTGGTTTTGGATATCCCAAACCTAATTGGATGATTATTGGGCCGTAACTATGGTTGTGACAGACGCCATGCTAATACAGTGGATCTCAGCCTTTATGCTGCCTTTTTTTCGAGTGGCGTCATTTGTGGCCGTAGCTCCCGTATTCAGTGTTGGCATGATCCCCGTGAAGATAAAATTAATATTATCCCTTGCGTTAACGGTTGCGATCGCGCCTGGAATTACTGAAACGGCAGCCACTGATTTTTCGAACTCAAGCATTATTTCTTTGATATTTAATCAAGTAGTCATTGGCGTTGCACTGGGGCTTGTCTGCCAGATCATTTTTTCGGCCATTATAAATGGGGGACAAATTATCGGTATGCAAATGGGTCTTGGTTTTGCCCAGATGATGGATCCGCAGACGGGGGTTAGTGTTCCGGTCATTGCCCAGTTTTATAACATTATGGCGATTCTTCTGTTTATATCGATTAATGGGCATCTGGCAATTGTTGGCGTGTTGTCGAGTAGTTTTGATCTGATTCCTGTTACAGGTAGTTTGTTAACTGAGAAATATCTATCAATCGCCACTTTCGGTACCTGGATATTTGCGGGCGGGATCATGATTGCCTTGCCAGCAGTGACAGCGTTGCTGGCAATCAATATTGTGCTCGGTGTGGTTACGCGTGCGGCTCCCCAAATGAATATTTTTGCAATTGGATTTGTGATCACAATTATGGCTGGATTTGTGATCATGCTTGTGACATTGCCAATCACATTTTCTCAAATGGTAGCTATGTTCGATCAGTCTACGGAAATGATGATGAGTATTCTGAGTGAATAGTAATGGCTGAATTCGACGGCCAAGAACGTACAGAACAACCCACTGAAAAACGCCTATCTGATGCAAAGGCGAAGGGGCAGGTGGCGAGATCGCGTGATCTTGGCACGACCTTGGTTCTTGTGTCGTCAGCAATAGGTTTGCTGGTGTTCGGAGGAATGATTATCAACGCACTCGCAGGCATTATGCGCACAAGCTTGACTCTTGATAAATCGCTTATTTTTAGTGATACATATGGAATACAGCTGTTCCTTGAGAGTATTCAAGTAGCTTTATTAAGTCTAGTTCCATTGGCGGTAATCATCCTCGTAGCCTCAATCTATGGCTCCACCGCCCTAAGCGGCTGGATTTTTTCGACAGAGGCTTTGGCTTTTAATTTTTCAAAGCTGGATCCTATTTCTGGGATAAAGCGGATGCTTGGTTTGAATAGCCTGGTTGAGGCGGGAAAAGCTTTTTTAAAGCTTCTATTGGTAGGTAGCGTTGGAATATTTGTTCTGTGGGTAAATACCGATGAAATGCTTGGCCTTGGTAAGCTATCGTTGGAGCATGCAATGGCATCGTCAGTGCAGGTTCTGGGATGGGTGTTTCTATGGGCAAGTTTGCCAATGATATTAGTGGCTGCGGTGGATGCGCCCTATCAGTTATGGAGCTTTCATAAGCAGCTTCGGATGACGCACGAAGAAATTAAGCAGGAACATAAGGAAACGGATGGTAGTCCAGAAATTAAGAGGAAGGTAAAGCAAATTCAGCAACAGATAGCAATGCAGCGAATGATGCAGAAAGTGCCTCAGGCCGATGTTGTCATCACGAACCCTACGCACTTTTCCGTTGCAATCAAGTATGACCAGAAGAAGATGCGGGCGCCCATTGTTGTTGCAAAAGGAGCTGATTTGGTGGCGTTCGAAATCAGACGTATAGCTCAAGGAGCTAATGTTCCAATCTTGTCAGCACCGCCATTGGCAAGGTCGATCTATCACCATACTGAACTGGATCAAGCAATTCCCGAAGGTTTATATGTGGCAGTCGCACAGGTATTGGCCTACATCTATCACTTAAAGAAGACTGGCTTCAGGTCATCGAAAAGGGAATTGCATGATTTGCCCATCCCGGACGAGTATGTGATTCCTGGAAATACCAGCGTAGCAGAATAGGAGTGGCAGTATGGCACAGACAGACATGACTGCGATGATTGTTTCTGGAGCCAAGCGTGGTCTTGGTATACCTATCATTATACTATTGATGCTGGCAATGATAGTTGTGCCATTGCCACCAATCATTCTTGATATGTTGTTTTCCTTCAATATTTCACTGGGTATCGTGGTTTTGCTTGCAGTTATTTATTCAAAGCGGCCGCTTGATTTTGGTGTGTTCCCTACAGTCATCCTGCTGACAACATTGATGCGGCTTTGTCTCAATATTGCAACTACACGTGTAATTCTTTTGGATGGTCATACCGGGACCGCAGCCGCCGGACATGTTATTGAATCCTTTGGCGAGTTTGTGATTGGCGGTAACTATGCGGTTGGTCTCGTGGTATTTGCCATCCTTGTCATTATCAACTTCGTTGTGGTTACCAAAGGTGCTGGTCGTGTGTCAGAAGTCGCGGCTCGTTTTACCCTTGATGCCATGCCTGGCAAGCAAATGGCGATAGACGCCGATCTTAATGCCGGTATCATCGGTCAAGAAGAAGCTAAAGCGCGGCGTAGTGATGTGGTACGTGAGGCAGACTTTTATGGTTCTATGGATGGTGCCGGGAAATTTGTGAGAGGTGATGCGGTTGCCGGTATTTTAATTCTGTTTATCAACATTATCGGCGGTCTTGCGATTGGTATTTTACAGCACGATATGGCTTTTCAAGACGCGTTGCGAAATTACACCTTGCTGACTATTGGTGATGGCTTGGTAGCCCAGATTCCTTCCTTGGTGTTGTCCGTCGCCACGGCAATTATTGTTACCCGTGTTTCCTCCGAACAAGATATCGGTGATGAAATTGTCTCGCAGCTGGTCGACGATCCTCGGGCATTGGGGATTTCTGCGGGGATTCTGGGAACGATAGGCGTGATACCCGGAATGCCGAATTTCGCATTTTTATCATTCGCTGGACTCGCGGGGGCAGGGGCATATTATATGGCCCGCAAAAAGGTTCGTGGCGCTGCGAAGAAAGATGTTGAGCAGCAGTCCATGACGACTGTTCAGCCTGAAGTGAAGGAATTGAGCTGGGATGATGTTGTACCTGTAGATACGGTGGGTTTGGAAGTTGGGTATCGATTGATCCCATTGGTCGATAAAAATCAGGGCGGCCAACTGATGATGCGCATCAAAGGTGTGCGTAAGAAATTGACGCAGGATCTTGGATTCTTAATTCCTGCTGTGCATATTCGAGATAATTTGGAGTTATCTCCAAATGCGTACCGGATTATTGTGTTAGGGACTACAGTCGGGCAGGGTGATATTTATTCCGATCGGGAATTGGCGATTAATCCAGGTCAAGTGTTTGGACGCATTTCGGGAATTCCTGGGAAGGATCCAGCATTTGGATTGGACGCAGTGTGGATCGAGCCTGCTCAACGCGATGAAGCGCAGACCATGGGTTATACCGTTGTCGATCCAAGTACCGTCATTGCCACGCACCTCAGTCATATTCTGACGACACATGCCCATGAATTGCTGGGACGAGAAGAAACCCAGAAGTTGTTGGATAGTCTTGCCCGGACTTCCCCCAAACTGGTGGAAGGATTGGTGCCGGATATTCTGCCGTTGTCAGTGGTGGTCAAGGTCTTGCAGAACCTGTTGGAAGAAGGCATTCCGATTCGCGATATGCGGCGCATCGCCGAAACCTTGGCGGGCGAGGGGACTAAGAGTCAAGACCCTGCCGTTTTGACGGCAGTGATCAGGGTTGCGCTAGGGAGATCAATTGTACAGAAAATCAATGGGTTAGTGAGAGAGTTGCCGGTAATCACTTTTGATCCTAACCTGGAACAGATATTGCAAGACTCAGTTAGGACAGCGGGTAGTGGCGGTTTGGGATTGGAACCAGGTTTGGCAGAACGAATGTATAAGTCCTTGGCGGAATCGGTTCAACGGCAGGAAATGCAAGGACAGCCTGCGGTGTTGCTGGTAACAGGAGTACTTCGTAATGTGCTGGCACGTTTGTTACGTAGTTCAATTCCGTCACTGAGAGTGCTGTCGTATAACGAAATACCAGATGATACTCAAATAAGAATTGTGGCGACTGTCGGGTAGAACGCGTGAGGTTGATGATGTGCGGAATCCCTCGGTTGGCTCAGGAGTAAGAGATGAAGATAAAACGATTCCTTGGCACTGATATTCGGCAGGCGATGCGCAAAGTACGTGAATCATTGGGCGAGGATGCTGTAATTTTATCAAACAAGCGGGTGAATGGTGGCGTGGAGGTGATCGCAGCCGTTGACTATGACGAGTCGGCGATTTATGACCAACAGCCGGGCGTTGAGAATGCAACTTCGCAGAATAGTGCGCGTGGCCAAAATCAGGAACCGGTCAAACCAAAAGTGGTATGGAGTCAGGAGCCTACATTGTTGGAAATGAAGGGCGAGTTGCGTTCGATGCGTGGACTATTGGAAACACAGCTTGCAAACCTGACAGCGGTTGATTTTGAAGTTAAGCATCCATTGCAGCATCAAATGCAGCAACGGATGTCAAAGCTGGGATTTGGTAAAGCGCTTTCCTCCCAATTGATAGAGAAACTGCCAAACGAAGGAAATATCGAGGATTTATGGCGCCGCATGTTGGGAAAGCTGGCGATTAATGTCAAGGTTACCGATGACGATATCTTAACCAATGGTGGCGTAATAGCGCTGATAGGCCCGACGGGCGTTGGCAAGACAACTACTATCGCCAAACTTGCGGCCAGATTCGCCTTGAGATTTGGGAATCGATCGGTGGCGTTGATTTCCACGGACAGTTACAGAATCGGGGCGCATGAGCAATTAAAGGCATATGCACGTATTCTTGATGTGCCATTCAAATTTGTTAATACCCGGGCCGGACTTGATGATGCACTGGCCGCCTTTTCCGATCGCAGGTTGGTATTAATTGACACTGCGGGAATGAGTCAGCGCGATATGCGCCTGAGTAAGCATCTTGAGTTATTGGGATATGATCGTGCCGAGGTGGCTACTTATCTTGTGGTTTCCACGACATCGCGGTTGTCCGGTTTAAACGACGTTGTTGCGACATATAAGAAGTTTAATGTTAAGGGTTGCATTCTGACCAAGATAGACGAAAGTACTTGCTTGGGGAGTGCGCTAGATGTGGTTATTCGCCATAACTTACCTGTGGCCTATGTCAGTGATGGTCAGCGAGTGCCAGAGGATTTACAGCCTGCTCGTTCTCATACGCTTGTCAGCCGGAGTGTAGTAATCATGCAGGATAATGCAGATCTGCTTGAAGATGGTATTCCTATGCACAGTGCGGGAGAGGCGGGTGGTTAATGTTAATGAGTGAAGCGCAGATGGATCAGGCCACTGGCCTAAGGCGAATGTCGAATCCCCATCCCGTGCGTGTGATTGCGGTGACCAGTGGTAAGGGGGGAACCGGAAAAACCAATGTCTCGGTAAATCTTGCGGTATCGATGGCCAAAGAAGGCAAGAAGGTTATGTTGCTGGATGCTGATCTTGGGTTGGCGAATATAGATGTGATGTTGGGGTTGTATCCAAAATACAATCTTTCCCATGTGATCAAGGGTGAAAGAACCTTGGAGGAAATTGTCGTTCATGGGCCAGATAATATTTGGGTGATTCCGGCGTCTTCGGGGACACAAATGATGGCGGAGTTGAGCCCGGCACAACATGCGGGTGTGATTAAAGCGTTTAGTGAATTGAGTGGTGATATTGATGTTTTGATTATTGATACGGCCGCAGGCATTTCTGACGCGGTGGTGAGTTTTACCCGCGCGGCACAAGAGGTGATCGTAGTGGTATGTGATGAACCGACGTCGATTACGGATGCCTACGCACTTATCAAGTTATTGAATCGTGATTACGGGCTTCAACGCTTTAGAATTTTGTGTAATATGGTCATTGGACCCCAAGATGGTAGGGAATTGTTTAACAAACTGGTCAAGGTCGCTGACCGGTTTTTAGATGTTACCCTGGAATTTATTGGGGCAATTCCCTATGACGAGTATTTGAAAAAGGCTTTACAGAAACAAAAACCAGTGGTGGATGCCTATCCCAGAAGCAAATCGGCGTTAGCATTTAAGGCTTTGGCTAAAAAGGCCGATAACTGGCCTATACCAAGGACTGCTGGGGGACATCTGGAGTTCTTTGTCGAAAGGTTGATCCAGAGCGCATGATGAACGTTTGGGGGCACCACAATGAATGGACTCGCGATGTACAGTGCTATGCAATCGAAGACTAAAAATGTAAAGGAAGAAATCGTTAACCAGCACGCACCGCTCGTGAAGCGGATTGCTTACCATTTGATGTGCCGGTTACCTCCCAGTGTTCAGGCGGACGACCTGATTCAGGCAGGTATGATTGGCCTGTTGGAGGCGGCCCGGAATTACGATTCCAAGCAAGGTGCCAGCTTTGAAACCTATGCCGGTATCCGAATTCGTGGCGCGATGCTGGATGAAATCAGAAAAAATGATTGGGCGCCGCGCTCGGTGCATCGCAAAGCCAGAAAAGTAGCCGAAGCAGTGCGTCAAATCGAGAATATGAAAGGCCGCGACGCACGCGATAACGAAGTCGCCGATGCGCTCGACATGTCGTTGGATGAATACCATCAGACACTACAGGCTGCCAGCGGTTACTTGATGCTCAGTTTTGACGATCTTGGCACCGATGATGAGGCAGTGGCGATTCACTTGGCTGATAACGGCTCTGCCAGCCCGTTTGATGGATTGCAGCGCGACGATTTTAAGCGTTCCTTGGCAGAGGCGATTGCAGGATTGCCGGAGCGCGAACGTTTGGTCATGACGCTTTATTATGATGAGGAGTTAAATTTGCGTGAGATCGGCGCCGTTTTGGGGGTGAGTGAATCCCGGGTCAGCCAGATTCATAGTCAGGCGCTTATTCGTCTCCAGGCCCGGCTGGGGCACTGGACAGGCAAGGAAGGCTAAAATTTTTGCCGTTGGTGCAGATATTTATATTTAAGAGCAGGGTACTAACGGAAAGAAATTGGTAAACGGAGGTTCGATTTTGGACAAGAATATGAAAATTCTCATTGTGGACGATTTCTCGACAATGAGAAGGATTATCAAAAATCTGCTTCGCGATCTCGGATTTAATAACACCCATGAGGCAGACGATGGTCAGACAGCATTGCCCATGCTGCAGGTGGGAAAATTCGATTTTCTGATTACAGATTGGAACATGCCTGGCATGCAGGGGATAGATTTGCTCAAGGCGGTGCGCGCCGATGCCAACTTGGCCAGTTTGCCGGTATTGATGGTGACTGCCGAAGCGAAGCGCGAGCAGATTGTCGAGGCGGCACAAGCGGGTGTCAGCGGGTATGTTATTAAACCGTTCACTGCGGCAACGCTCAAGGAAAAAATTGACAAAATATTTGAGCGTATTGAGGCGAATGGCTAGTTATTGGTTATGCAGAACCCACGACTCCAAGGTTAAATAATGACCAATCAAAATAACAATTATTTTCTGGAACAAGCCAAGCTTCTGGTACAGCAACTTGAATCCGGTGATGAGGTTGGTGCGGCACGCTCGATGGATGCGTTATCGCCACTGCAGGAATCGCACCTATTTCAAGAGCTAGGAAAACTGACGCGTGAGCTGCATAGCACGCTAAATAATTTTCAGCTTGATTCGCGCATTGCTGGGCTGACTGAAAAGGATATTCCTGACGCTAAAGAACGTCTCAATTATGTCATTGTGATGACGCAGCAGGCGGCGGATAGAACACTGACCTCTATTGAAAAGCTGCAACCGCTTACCGATGAACTTGGTTCGCGATCTAACGCATTGCAGAAAGAATGGGATAGATTCCAGCGCCGCGATATGCAAGTAGAGGAATTTCGTAAGCTCAGTAAGGAGCTGGAAACGTATTTTCAATGGCTGGGTGAGAATGTGCCTGCGATTCAGGGAAATATCTCGGATATCATGATGGCGCAGGATTTTCAGGATCTGACCGGCCAGATTATCAAACGTGTCATCAATCTGGTGCAGGAAGTAGAAGGCAGTTTGGTGGAATTAATTCGTATTACGGGTAGCCAGATTGTGAAACCTGTCGAGACTAGTAATGAGCGTGATATCACCGCTCAGGGGCCAGCGGTGCCAGGTATCGATAAAGGGGTGGTCAAGGGCCAGGATGATGTAGATGATCTGCTGTCGAGCTTAGGGTTCTGAGGCGCACCATATGGCAATCGATCTAAACGATGAGATATTACAGGATTTTCTTGTCGAGGCGAGTGAGATCGTGGAAAAGCTGGGCGAACAGCTGGTTGAACTTGAGCAGCGCCCGAATGACAAAGATCTGTTAAATTCCGTTTTTCGTGGGTTTCATACCGTCAAGGGGGGCGCCGGATTTCTTAATTTAACTTCGCTGGTGGCAGTATGTCATCGTGCTGAAGATGTATTCAATTTGCTGCGTCAAGGTGAGCGCAATGTTGATTCCTATTTGATGGATGTCATCCTGAGGGTGGTAGATGTTGTCAATGGGATGATGGATAGCATTAAAAGCGGTGTTGATCCTGAAGACGCAGATCCCTCTCTTTTGCAGGCATTAGAGGATTTGAAGGCGCCTGGTGCAGCAGCGCCTGCGCCGGTTGTTGAAGTAGAGATGGTAGCGGCACCTGTGGTAGCGATGCCGGCATCAGTCGCCAGTGAGGCCCCCGCGAGTGATGAAATTACAGACGACGAATTTGAATCGCTGCTGGATCAGTTGCAAGGTAAGCCTGGTGCAGGCAACCCTGCTACTGTGCCTGCAAGTACCGCTGTGGTACCGGCTTCTGATGAAATTAGTGAAGATGAATTTGAGGCTTTGCTGGATAAATTGCATAGTAACTCGGGTGCGACAGCACCTGTTGCGGCCAAACCCACACCTGCTCCAGCACCCAAAGCAGCGGCATCAGATGAGATCACGGACTCTGAATTTGATGCGTTGCTTGATGAGTTGTCAGCAAATCGCAAGGCGGGAGCGGCTACGCCTCCCGCTGCTGTGCCGGTTGAGGCAAAGCCTGCACCTGCGCCCGCAGCATCGGCACCGAAACCGGCTGCTGTTGCGGCGGCGCCAAAGCCCGCCGTTGAGGATAAATCTGCGTCTGAGACGGATGAGCATGACAAGAGCAAGGCCGCTGCGGCTTCAAAAGAGGCTGCTGTAGAAACTACGGTTCGTGTCGATACCAAGCGCCTGGATGACATCATGAATCTCGTTGGCGAGTTGGTGTTGGTTCGAAACCGCATGTCGACGCTGCGAAGCACTATGGCTGATGAAGAAGTTACAAAAGCCATTGCCAATCTCGATCTGGTGACTTCCGACTTGCAAACCGCAGTGATGAAGACGCGGATGCAGCCGATCAAGAAAGTGTTTGGCCGTTTCCCGCGCGTGGTACGGGATTTGGCGCGCAGTCTTAAGAAAGAAGTCAATCTCGAGTTGCATGGTGAGGAAACCGACCTGGACAAGAATCTGGTGGAGGCCCTCGCCGACCCGCTGGTTCACCTGGTGCGTAATGCAGTCGATCATGGTGTGGAATCGCCGGATGAGCGTGTGGCAGCAGGAAAACCACGGGCGGGGACGGTGGTGTTGTCAGCAGAACAGGAAGGCGATCATATTCTTCTTACTATTGAAGACGATGGCAAAGGTATGGATCCCGAAGTTCTGCGGCGTAAGGCGGTGGAAAAAGGGATGATGGATGAAGATGCCGCTGCGCGTCTCGATGATCGTGCCTGTTTCAATTTGATCTTTGCACCAGGCTTTTCCACCAAGACTGAAATCTCGGATGTATCCGGGCGCGGTGTGGGGATGGACGTAGTTAAAACGCGTATCGCACAACTCAATGGCGCCGTTGAAATTGATTCTCTCAAGGGTCGAGGCAGCCGGATTGTGATCAAGTTACCGTTAACCCTGGCAATCATGCCGACATTGATGGTAGTGCTGGGTAAGCAGATTTTTGCGTTCCCGCTGGCGAATGTGAATGAGATATTTGATCGTGAGTCGGCCAGGATCAGTACTGTCGATAGCAAGGATGTGGTGGTCATTCGTGACCGAGCGGTGCCATTGGTACATCTTGGCCGCTGGTTGGTGAATGATCCGAGTTATGACAGTCGTTCGGTTCAGGGTTATGTCGTAATCACCACCGTGGGTACCCAGCAAATTGGATTTATTGTCGATAACCTGGTGGGACAGGAAGAGGTCGTCATTAAACCTTTGGGTGCGCTTTTGCATGGAACAAAGGGTGTGTCTGGTGCGACGATTACTGGCAATGGGGGCATAGCGTTGATTTTGGATATGCCAGGTTTGATGGAAGCCTACGCCCATACGATTTAGGAGAGTTTTATGCCAGTGCGGGTCTTAGTGGTCGATGACTCGGCATTCTTCAGAAAACGATTGACAGAGATACTGTCGAGCGATAGCCATATCGAAGTTGTCGGCGCGGCCAGTAATGGCAAGGAAGCGGTAGATCAGGTCGCGAAATTAAAACCTGATGTGGTGACCATGGATATCGAAATGCCGATCATGGATGGCATCAGTGCTGTACGGCGCATTATGGAATCCACACCGACGCCCATATTGATGTTTTCATCGCTGACAACCGAAGGGGCAAAGGCAACCTTTGATGCCTTGGATGCCGGTGCCGTCGATTTTCTTCCAAAACAAATGGAGGAAATTTCCTCCGATCGCGAGACAGTCAAGCGACAGTTGTGTGCGCGTGTGCGTTTAATCGGGGCGCGGGGATTGGCGAAGTCTAGTGCTGTGAAGACCCCCAAGAAACCTATGCCAGCGATGCCTGTTGTCACCCCATCGGTGAAACCAGCGGTGCGCAAGGGTAAGTATCGGTTGGTGGCGATAGGTACCTCGACCGGTGGGCCGGTGGCATTGCAAGAAGTATTGACGCAGTTACCCAAGAATTTTCCTTTGCCCATTGTTTTGATTCAGCATATGCCGTCCACATTTACGCCGGCATTTGCAGAACGCTTGAACAAGTTATGCCAGATTGCAGTTAAAGAAGCGCATGATGGCGACGTTCTGACTCCAGGGACAGCATTTCTGGCGCCGGGTGGCAAGCAAATGTTGATTGAAGCGCAACACAGTGGTGCGCCACATATCAGAATTATTGAGGCTGAGGCCGGACAGACCTACAAACCGAGTGTCGATGTTACGTTTACCTCTGTGGCGGGTGTTTATGACGGTGATGTCTTGGCCGTAGTACTCACCGGGATGGGGGCAGATGGACGTGAGGGTGCGCGCGTACTCAAACAAAAAGGAGCGACAGTGTGGGCGCAGGATGAGGCATCCTGTGTCATCTACGGCATGCCAGCGGCGATTGTAGAGGCGGGGCTTGCGGATCGGGTGGTGTCATTGAAAGACGTGGGATCAGGGTTGGTGGAATCGGTTTAGGCCATGGATATACTCACCATCCTCGGTGTAGCACTTGGCCTGGGCGCCATACTCGGTGGTAACGCGTTGGAAGGCGGTCACATTGGGTCTTTGCTACAGCTGACCGCATTTTTGATCGTGGCGGGGGGGACAATCGGAGCAATATTGGTCCAAACGCCGATGTCCGTCTTCTTGCGTTCACTGACCATGCTGATGTGGATGGTGTTTCCGCCCAAGGTGGAAGAGAAGGGCGCCATCGAGAAGATTATTAGCTGGAGTAGCATTGCACGCAAGGAAGGGCTGTTGGGTTTGGAGTCCTTGGTTGAAGCGGAAACCGATCTCTTTGCCCAGAAAGGCTTGCAATTGCTGGTGGATGGTAGTGAGCCAGAGGCCATTCGCAAGATTCTGGAGGTCGAAATTGGCACCAAGGAACATTTCGATACCCAGGCCGCCAAGGTTTATGAAGGTATGGGAGGATATTCTCCAACCATCGGGATTATCGGTGCGGTCATGGGTTTGATCCATGTCATGAATAATCTTGCTGATCCCAGCAAGCTGGGTTCAGGGATTGCGGTGGCCTTCGTGGCGACGATCTATGGGGTCGGCATGGCCAATTTGTTCCTGTTGCCGATTGCGAATAAGCTAAAAGGTCTGATTCACAAGCAAACGCAGTTTCGAGAGATGCTGATCGAGGGCATCATTTCCATCGCCGAAGGTGAAAATCCGCGCAGTATCGAGACCAAACTCCAGGGATACTTGCATTAGTGATAGGGATAATATAAATCGGCGCCGTAATAGGCACGTATCTTGCACCATTAATGAATGGTCGACATTTTGACAGCCATTGTCCAGGAAGATGGCGAGCAGGAATACATGGCACGCAAGAAAAAGCACGAAGAACATGAAAACCACGAACGTTGGCTGGTTTCCTATGCCGACTTTATTACCCTCCTGTTTGCCTTTTTCGTGGTGATGTATGCCTTGTCTTCGATTAATGAAGGTAAGTTTCGTGTCTTGTCCCAGTCTTTAATCTCGGCTTTTCATGCGGCACCCAGAAGCTTGGAACCGGTGCAGGTAGGGACGCCGATTACGGCGCCTCAGTCCCCGTTTGAAAGTGTGCGGCCCGATCCAACCACCGCTCAGTTAATACGAGTCCCGGTTCAACAACAACGAGAACTCAGAACGGCAGGGGGTAAGGCGTCCGAGTTGCAAAAGGACAATATGAAACGCATCTCGCAAGATAAAAAAAATGCGCAGGATACCAAGAAAGAGAAAATGAAACGTATCTCTCAGGACATGCAAAAGGCTCTCAGTCAGTTAATCGATAAGAATCAGGCCAAAATTAGTCAGAGCGAAGATAGGATTGAAGTAGAAATCAACTCGGCTGTGTTATTTGCCACTGGTAGCACACATATTCAGCCGGAAGCCGTGAAGGTGTTAACCGACGTGGGCGGAGTGTTGAGTAAATTCGAAAATCCGATCAAGGTCGAAGGCTATACGGATAACCAGCCCTTCAGGAGTTCAGAATTTCGATCAAATTGGGAACTTTCGGCTTCTAGAGCCGCCAGCGTTGTACATCTGTTCGATGATGTTAAGGTGGCGCCAGAGCGCATGATGGCTATAGGCTATGGTCAATACCGGCCGGTGGCGGATAACAATCTTCCAGAAGGTCGTGCCCGGAATCGCCGGGTGAAAATAGTGATTTTGTCAGAAGATATGCAATCGCCGGGTGATGAGAGTGAAAAGGCGTTACCAGCATTGCCACAGGCCAATATTGATCTTGATGCACCGCCGAAGGTGGACCAGTTGCTGACTACGCGTGAGCAAGCGAAGCCGACACCGACGCGGGAGGATCAAATGAAATCGGTGATGGATCAGCTTAAGGCCACTGATTCAATGAAAAAGATCGAAGAGCGGGCTCCGCAAACGCCTGCCCAACAAGCTCCGGTAAAGAGTAGATAGCGATGAAAGTGATCGCCATTGCCAATCAAAAGGGGGGTGTGGGTAAAACCACAACAGCGGTTTCGCTGGGTGGTTTGCTGGCAAGGGCGGGGCAACGCACTTTACTGGTGGATATCGACCCGCATGGTTCTTTGACCTCTTATTTTCGCTATAGCCCGGACGATCTGGAAAAGAGTGTATATACTTTATTTCAGGATACTCACATCAGTCCGCAAAGCGTGATTCTGCCAACGCGCTTTGATCGGTTGCGATTGTTGCCAGCGTCAATGGCGTTGGCAACATTGGATCGACAGCTGGGGACCAAGAGCGGAATGGGCTTGGTCATTAAAAAGGCGCTGACTCAACTCAGTGACCAGTTTGATTACGCAGTCATTGATTGCCCGCCGATGTTAGGCGTCTTGATGGTCAATGCCCTGGCGGCGTGTGATCAACTGGTGATTCCAGTGCAAACAGAGTTCCTGGCATTAAAAGGATTAGAGCGGATGGTAAATACATTGACGATGATCACGCGTTCGCGCAGTGTCAAGCTGCCTTACTTGATCGTGCCAACGTTATTTGATCGGCGGACACGTGCTTCGACAGATGCGTTGCAGACATTGCGTGAGCGTTATGCGCCGGATTTATGGAACTCAGTGATTCCTGTAGATACGCAATTCCGGGAGGCCAGCAAGGCCGGTATTCCATTACCGATGATGGAGCCGGGTGCACGCGGAGTTGTTGCCTATCAGCAGTTGCTGGAAGCCCTGAAACTGAATGAGAAAAATGTGACCCGAGCGGTAGCGATATGACGGTGCTTGAAAAACAGGCGGTTGGACAATTGCTTGCGCAGGATCTGGCGCTCAAGGTTTATATCGATGCTTTGCTGGATGATGTTACTGAAGTCGCCATTACGTCTATACCCGCCTTGCAGGTGGTTGAGAGCCAAATGGTTCCGGTGGCTTCATCGCAAGTCGTAGTTGGGCAAAAATCAGAAACTAACGCAGTGGAAGTGGAATTGACGTATCCCGCATGGGCGGACAGTCAATTCGATTGCGTCTTATATAAGGTAGCCGGGGCGCTGACGTTGGCGGTGCCCTTGATCGAACTGAATGGTATTGTGAGATGGAATAATCAAGTGACCGCCTTGCCAGGACGTCAGGATTGGTTTCTTGGGTTGATGCCGGTGCGGGGGCGGCAGGTAAAGGTGATTGATGTGGCCCGCCTCGTGATCCCCGAGCGTCATCGGGCGCGTGAGGCCTTGGCGCAGTCACGTCCCTTCACACACATCATCCTGGTGGGCAATGGCGAATGGGGACTGGCCTGTGAAAGTATGGGTAAGGTCCTAAAATTGACACGTGACAAGATACGCTGGAGAAGGGATAGGAGCCAGCGGCCATGGCTGGCCGGGATGTTGATCGACCAAATGTGCGCCCTGCTGGATGTCGAGCGCCTTATCGGATTAGTGAGTCCGGGTACAACTAAAGAAACTCGTCGCGGAGACGACATATGATCTGTAGGGACTGGTCTCAGAGATCGGTCTGCGCTGTTTGTGGGGGGGTAGCTACCTCTAAGGATTGTGGGAGCACACGTTAATGAGCATAAATCATCAGTCGCAGGCACAAGCACAGGATAGTGAAGTAACTCAATGGGTTACCTTTCGCCTGGGGGAAGAAACCTTCGGTATTAATGTCATGCAGGTACAGGAAGTGTTGCGCATGACGGAAATTGCGCCTGTCCCCGGTGCGCCGGATTATGTACTCGGGATTATTAACCTTCGCGGAAATGTGGTTACGGTAGTGGATACCCGCAAGCGCTTTGGGTTGGATCAAAAAGAATCAGATGACTCCACCCGGATTGTGATTATTGAGGCCGGGGAGCAGGTAGTGGGCATCCTGGTCGACAGCGTGGCGGAAGTGGTTTATCTCAAGCAGAACGAGATCGAGAGTGCACCGAGAGTCGGCAACAATGAGAGTTCGCGCTATATTCAAGGGGTCGCTAATCGCGATGACGGTTTGTTGATTCTGGTGGATATTGATAAATTGTTGACTGACGAAGAATGGAAGGAGTTTTCCAGTCTGTAGGGACGATTCATGAATCGCGCTTATCACTTAAGTACCACGTAGGGATACTAATGTTTAATGGCCGAGATTGATAATACACCTCCCGTTGGACCCACTTGGCCCCAGAGACCGTTACGACCCATTGATGACAAGGAAAAGTCGCAGCAGCCACCGCGACAACCCCCAAAAAAGCAACCACCCAAAAAAGACCAAGGGCCGCGCGATGATGGTCAAACGGGGATCGATGAATATGCATAGCACAGGATTTTTGCGATGGATACGATAAGTGCCATCATTGTATTTTCGTTAATTGGAGTGTTGTTGCTGGGCGGGATGATCCTGATTCGGCGGCAGCGACGGTTGAATCGTGAATTAAATTCGGCATGCCTGCGCATCAAGGTGATTGAAAACGAATTGCGGGCTTTGTATGCCGGTGCGGCGGGTGTGGGTACACATCTGGCGCGAGTGGAGTCCAAGTTGGGTAATCTCTCCTATCGTCAGGATCAAATGGATGTGCACGATCCCTCGGTACAGACCTACAATCAGGCCATTGAAATGGCTCAGCGCGGTGCGTCAGTTACTGATCTGATGAAACGCTGCCATTTGCTGCGCGAAGAGGCGGAGTTGCTGGTGCGGTTGCATGGAACATCGGTAGCAGAAGAACTGGTCTGACAGCTTGTTGAAAACGTACTGAGGATTCATGAATCGCCCCTACAATTTCTTTCCCGCCCATCTTTGAATACCTGATCAATGTATTCGAGAGTCTTTTAAGCTCTGTCTGGCGGTATGACGGATACCCGCCCCGAAAGATAATAGGCAAAGGCAATCACTTCTGCGACCGCCCGGTATAACACCTCCGGAATCTCTTCGTCTAATTCAATTTGCGACAAAACACGCGCCAGTTCCGCATTTTCCTGCAAGGGAATGTCGTGTTTGGCCGCAAGGGCGATGATTTCCGCGGCAACGGCACCTTCCCCCTTGGCGGTGACACGGGGTGTGGTGTAACCATCCCATTGCAGGGCGACAGCGGTAGGAACAGGTTGTTCGTCCGATTTTTTCATACGCTGATATCCAGTGACATAGTCTTGGGGCGTGTCTTGAGCGCGGGTGGTGTACCACAAAAGCATTGCAATGCTTTGGGTTCGATGCCTGCATGGCGGAGGCGTTGTCCGAGTTCATCGAGATGTTGATGAATGAGTTTCGTGGTTCCTTGGCGTTCAGCCCAGAATGTTGCAGACACTGCTTCGTCTTCCATGCCCAGCCGGGCATAGGCGGGCCCCAGCTCTTTGAGATCAAAGGCAACGGTGACAGCCCAGCGCTTCTTGTGACGTCGTTTTTTTTCGGAAGCTGCCTCGCCCTCAATAAAAAACTGAAATACATTGACCTGTTCCTGATGGCGAATGGGGAGCTCAAAACTCCATAACAGGGTGGGTTGATCGGGTTGCGGCAGCGAGTTGAGTTGCTGGAGTTGTAAACGTGCCAGACTGCCTTCGCTCTGACGGCCTAATTCATGCATCACCTGTAGCAAGTTACTGAGTTGCTGCATGCTGGCCTCGGCCGCAGGTTCAGCCTTGGGTGTCAAGTGTTGTGGTGGCGGTAAGGCTGCTGCAATGGATGATGGCAAGGGTGGTAAAGCAGTGGTCGTAACATTGGGAGATGCCGCCACGGTGGGTTGGCGTGAGGATGCCGCTTGATTCTGGGTGGTGACATTGAGTAAACGCAGTAACAGCGCCTTGATGTCGCGATCAAACTCCTCAGGGTTTTCACGGCGCTGGGGGTCAACAAGTTTGTGTTCCAACAATAAACCGGAATTGGCAATCGCTGTTTTTAATACGTTGGGTTGAGTAATCTGCTCACTCTTGGTCAACTTATTGAGCAGATCGCGTGCGGCCGCTACTACCGGAGCGGGGAGTAACCGCACCTGCTCGCCTTGTTGAGTCGCAATCGCACTCAGGTTTGCCAGCAATGGCGCCATCCCCGTTTGGCGCGGCAAGGCCTCGCGCAGGGCATGTTGCATCACGGGTGTTTCAGGCGCGGGAAGCAGGATACTGAGGATCGGTTTGGGTCTTAATTGAGTGACCTGTAGTTCCAGGCGTTGACCAGAGGTGAGATGAATAGGGGTCTCGGCCGGAAGCGTTTGCTGGTTGATTTGGAGTAATACAATTTGCGGGCTTAATGGCCGGACAACGGTGGCTTGCAGAATTTGGCCCACGCGCCAGCTATCAACCAGTGTCGTCAATAGTTTCAAGGGCAGAGGGGGCGGTAAGCCGTTGATTTCCATTTTATATATAAAGCATTGGCGGAATATGCCGATAATTCAAGGTATAAGCAGTATAAGACAGGGGCTGGCGGTCGGCTAGTCTGATTGGAAGTGAATCGTGGCAGCGTTATAGTCGAGCTTATGAGCCATCAACTGTGGTACACGCGACGCAACGATGACGTGCGGGGGCCTTTCCCCCAGCGGGTAATTGCCCAGTATTTATTGATCGGTCGCTTACATGATAGCGATGAAGTCAGTCTCGATCGCAAGAGTTGGCAAAAGATTAACGAAGTTGAGGAACTGATCCCCGAAGTGATGAAGGCGGATCTTACTGATCCGATTGCACAGGATCGGCTGGAAGCGGCTCGTCGTGCTGCTGATGAACGATCCCTGGATCGCCGGCAGCAACAGGATAATCCAGATCAGAATCGTCGTGGCACAGATCGCCGTGAGTTTGAATCGCCGGAAGAGGTTACCTATCGCAAAGCCAGATTGGAACGGATGCTGGAGGCGAGGCGTGATCAACCGTCCATGATGTTAGTGATTCCATTTCTCGGAGTGGTATTGGGGGTGATGATATGGGTGATCTGGGAGTACAAGCCGGAGACTCAATTTAGCAATGCGGCGGATTGTGCAGCAGCGCCGGGGCCTAAGGTTAACTGGAACAATTGTTTCATGCAGGGTATCGATCTTCAGCAGATCAATATGCGTGGTGCAGAGGCAATGAATGCTAATTTTTCGGGGAGTAATTTTAGCGGTGTTGTTCTTGCGGATGCCGATCTTTCCTACACCAATCTGAGCATGTCGGAGATGGTTCAGTCTGATTTTCGTTTTGCAAAACTTGTCGGGGCTGCGTTTCAGGGGAGCAATCTGCAAGGTGCGGATTTGAGTGGTAGCGATTTGTCCTACGCCGATTTTTGGGGGGCCGATCTTAGCGGCGCCAAGCTGGAAGGTGCCAAACTCGATCGTGCCATTTGGGTGGATCGGACGATCTGCGCGATGGGTTCGGTGGGCAGGTGTATCCCTGGCGGAAAATTTCCCACGCAGTAGTCAATCACTAAAAGAAAACGTCGTATAGCGTTCAGCCCGCAGGGTTGGCGACCAGTAATCTGCCGGTAAGCCTGCCTTTAATTTCAGTTGCTGGAAAAATTCTTCTGCTGCAGGGAGTGATGCCCATACCGCAGGTAAAAATGTGCCACGGTAGCCATTCTCGCTCAGAATCAAACCATCAATTCCAGGTCGTAATTGACGTAATAAATCGGCTTCAGATCTGAAACTCATCACTGTTGCCGGGCTAAGAACTGAAATGTGGATATCCAGTAGCGAATAGTCCCGTGAACTCACGGGTGCAAAGCGTGGATCGCGGAACGCGGCATTAAAGGCATTTTGAGCGACATCCTGTACCAGGGGCTGGCGCGCTTCCAGTGTGCCGATGCAGCCGCGTAGTTCGCCTTGAATTCTGAGTGTGATAAAACTCGCGCCCTGGGATTGAACTGTGGCTGGATACTGGCTCAGGCTAATTCTTAAAGATTGCTGCTGATCCAATCCGAGTTTTATCGATGTATGGGCTACCGCCAGTAGTTGCAGCTGCGAAGGGCGATCAAGCTGAAATATATGTTCAGTGGTGAGGTTCGAAGACATAGGCGCCATATCCTACGACCTGATCTCGAGGGTCGGCCGTGTCACCAGAGCTTCGTAAATCAATAGTGCGTGCTTGTAAACCATGTTCTTGTGCGGCTAACAATAAACCATTGATGCCATTGCGGCCACAGGCATCATCGTAGAGTATTGTCTCAGGCTTTAGCTGTTCGATGGCTTTTGAAGTCGCCTGATCCATATGTCTGGCGGTATTGTAATCATGATAATGGCTCAGATCAGAACTAATCAAAATCAAGGTCTCATCTCCATCCCAGAGTACATCCAATACTTCGGCAACATCCTGCGGCGAGGCCTCGCCCACGACCAGGGGTACGAGTGTGAAATCATTGAGCACAGTTTGTAGAAACGGCAATTGTACTTCCAGGCTGTGTTCGAGGGTGTGGGCCTGATCCATCAATTTGACTTGAGGTAACTCCAGGAGGCGAGTAATCGCCACTTTATCGAGCGCAATCTGCCCCAGTGGCGTGTTAAATGCGTCGGCGCTGCTGGCGGCGAGGCCAAACAGTGGAACGCGATGTGAAGGGCCGAGTAACACTACACGGCGGATGTTATTTCGCGCGGGCCACAACAGTCGATATGCGCTGGCCGCCACCGGGCCGGAATAAATATAGCCAGCATGCGGCACAATCATGGCCTTGGGGACAGGGGCTGTTTCCTGTGCGGGTTTTAATGGCGCCAGGAAGTTGTTTAACATCGATCGTAGTTCCGCCGCATCGGCGGGATAAAACGTGCCTGCAACGGCTGGATTGCGTAATCGAGTCATGGTTATCTCCTGTTATATAACCAGAAACGTACTATGATTATAAGCTTACTGTTGATAATAAACAGCCTGTCGTCATGACTTGAAGTTAGAGGGGAGGGCCCCTATCTTTAAACAAAGAGGTGTCGATATGAATTCCCCCGCATTCAAATCGGTAGTACCCACCCATTATTGGCATCTGCTCGACGATGGCCGGGTGCAGTGTGATGTCTGCCCTCGTTATTGCAAGATGCATGATGGGCAGCAAGGCTTATGTTTTGTACGCGCTAATCAAAACAATCAAATCGTGCTCACGACTTATGGCCGTTCGTCAGGCTATTGTATTGATCCGATCGAAAAGAAGCCGCTCAATCAATTTTTACCCGGTACGCCGATTCTGTCGTTTGGCACGGCAGGTTGCAATCTTGCCTGTAAGTTTTGTCAGAATTGGGATATGAGCAAGGCGCGGGAGATGGATATCCTCGCCGACCAGGCACCGCCGGAAGTGATCGCTAAAGCAGCAAAAAAACTGGGCTGTAGCAGTGTCGCCTATACCTATAACGATCCAGTCGTCTTCATGGAATACGCCATTGATGTCGCCAAGGCTTGCCGTGAACTGGATATAAAATCTGTTGCAGTGACGGCCGGTTATATCAATGAAGCACCGCGTAAAGAGTTTTTCAGCTACATGGATGCCGCTAACGTCGATCTCAAAGCCTTCACCGAGGATTTTTATCACAAAATCTGCGGCGGCCATTTGCAAACGGTGCTCGATACCTTAGTCTATCTTAAGCATGAAACTAAGGTGTGGATTGAACTGACGACGCTACTGATTCCCGGCAAAAACGATTCCGAACAGGAAATCGACGCCATGACGAAGTGGGTGGTTAAGAACCTCGGTTCCGATGTGCCGATGCACTTTACCGCTTTCCACCCCGACTGGAAAATGATGGATGTTCCACCGACACCTCCAGCTGAATTAACGCGTTCCCGCACTATCGCCATGAACAATGGCGTGCACTATGCTTACACAGGTAACGTTCACGATAAATCCGGCAATAGCACGTATTGCCATCACTGCGGCAAGATGCTGATTGGCCGTGACTGGTATGTATTATCCGACTGGCATTTGACCGCCGATGGTCACTGCGAATACTGTGGCACAGCCTGTGCTGGAGTATTTCAGGAAAAGGCGGGTACCTGGGGGGCGAAGCGGATGCCGGTGAGGTTGAAGGATTTTGCCGTGAGCTGAATTAATTAACTGAGCCACTGCTGTCCCATTAATTCCCTCTCCCTCAGGGAGAGGGTTGGGGTGAGGGGATCTAATAAACTAACGCTATTAGTTCATCCCTTCATCCTAGGTTTACAACTCAATCCCCTTCTGTGCCTTTATACCTTTCTGAAATGCATGTTTGATTGCACCCATTTCGGTTACGGTATCCGCTAATTCGATAAGTTCTGGCGGTGCCGCGCGACCGGTGATTACCACGTGCTGGTGAACGGGTCTACTGCGCAACGCAGACAGCACATCATCAATGGCGATGTATCCATATTTTAAAGCGATTGTCAGTTCATCAAGCACGACGAGATGGATGTTGCTGTCTGTTAAAAAACGCATGGCCTGTGCCCAGGCCTGTTGCGCAGCCTGCGTGTCACGTTCCCGGTCTTGTGTTTCCCAAGTAAAGCCAGCGCCCATCACATAAAATTCGATATTGGGCTGATGCTTGAAAAAGGCCTCTTCCCCAGTTTCATAAGCACCCTTGATGAATTGCACCACACCGACGCGCATGCCATGCCCCAAAGCGCGGGCGACCATGCCAAAGGCGGAGGAGCTTTTGCCTTTGCCGTTACCGGTATTGACGACCAACACACCGCGCTCGATGGTTGCCGTCGCGATTTTGGAATCGACATGCTCTTTTTTACGTTGCATGCGCTGGCGATGGCGTTCGTCTTTGGAGGAAGAGTCATTCATGGTAAAGTAGTTTATCATCCACAGTGTAATTATCTAGTGCAGTTATCCGATGAGCAAAGCCAAAACAATTTATTCCTGTAGCGCCTGTGGCGCACAGCAGCCGAAATGGGCCGGGCAGTGCCCGGACTGCCTGGAATGGAACACCATGGTGGAGGCCATCGCCGCCCCGGTGTCCAAAGTTAACCCTCGGTTTGCCGGGTATGCCGGTGAATCGGCGGCGGTCACCGTGCAGCGTCTGGGGGAGGTGCAGCTCGATGCCGTGCAGCGGACCCCTACCGGCCAGGGCGAGCTGGACCGGGTGCTGGGCGGTGGTCTGGTGCCGGGGTCGGTGATCCTGATCGGCGGTGATCCTGGCATCGGCAAATCGACTTTGTTATTGCAGACGGTAGCACTACTCAGCGAGCAGATGAATACCTTGTATGTGACCGGTGAAGAGTCGCTGCAACAGGTGAGCATGCGCGCCCACCGCCTGAATCTGCAAGCGGATCAGGTGCGGTTGCTGGCGGAAACCGGTGTCGAAGCCATCATCAATCACGCCAATCGAGAAAAGCCGCAAGTAATGGTGATCGATTCGATACAAACGATTTACACCGAACAATTGCAATCAGCGCCCGGTTCAGTGGCGCAGGTGCGTGAGAGCGCGGCGAAACTGGTGCGTTTTGCCAAGCAAACGGGTACGGCGCTGTTTCTGGTGGGCCATGTCACCAAAGAAGGCACCTTGGCAGGGCCGCGTGTGCTGGAGCACATGGTCGATACGGTGCTCTATTTTGAGGGTGACACCAGCAGTCAGTTCCGCGTTGTGCGTGCGATTAAAAATCGTTTTGGTGCGGTGAATGAACTCGGTGTGTTCGCGATGACCGATAAAGGTCTGCGCGAAGTGACCAATCCCTCGGCCATCTTTTTATCGCGACATCAGGAACAAGTCACCGGCAGCGCGATTATGGTCACGCGTGAAGGCAGTCGGCCGTTGTTGGTGGAGGTGCAGGCCTTGGTGGCCGAGAGCCACATGGCCAATCCACGTCGCGTAACATTAGGGCTGGATCAAAATCGGTTGTCGATGTTGTTGGCAGTGTTGCAGCGGCATGGGGGCATCACCACTTACGATCAAGATGTGTTCATCAACGTCGTGGGTGGCGTGCGCGTCACGGAAACCGCTGCCGATTTACCGCTAATCCTGGCCGCATTGTCGAGTCTGCGGAATCGGCCTTTGGCGCAGGATTTAGTAATCTTTGGTGAAGTCGGTCTGGCCGGAGAAATTCGACCGGTGCAGGGTGGCCTGGAGCGCTTAAAAGAAGCCGCTAAACACGGATTCAAGCGTGCAATTGTCCCCAAGGCCAATGTCCCGAAGCGTGGATTGGAAGATTTGGAAATCGTCGCCGTGCAGCGTTTGGGTGATGCGATTGATGCGATGTAGTCACAGTAACTTCATTTGCTATTGATGCGGCATGAATATGTTTGAAATTGCTCCCTCTCCCCAACCCTCTCCCGCAGCGCGGGAGAGGGAGTATCCGTGCCGATCAAAGTTAAAACTTCATCAGGCTGGATCAATAGTATCTATCTTAAACAATTTGGGTGCGGTTCCCATAGTGCATATCACCCCCTCTCCCGCTTGGCGGGAGAGGGATGGGGAGAGGGCCAATCATTACAAAGTTTTTTCACCCTCTCCCTAACCCTCCCCTCAAGAGGGGGAGGGAATGAGAATGGGATAGTTTTTATTTGATTTTTTACCGGTTGAAAACATGAACATACTGCTCGCGCCCATGGAAGGCGTGATTGATCACCACATGCGTGAGCTGCTGACCGCGCAGGGCGGTTACCACCGCTGTGTCACCGAGTTTGTGCGGGTGACCGATCAGCTGTTGCCAGGGCGGGTGTTTCGTAGATTATGCCCTGAGCTGGCAAATGGTGGCCGCACACGCGCCGGTACACCGGTCGTCGTTCAATTATTAGGTGGCATTCCCGAGGCCATGGCGGCCAACGCGCAACGCGCAGCGGCCATGGGTGCACCTGGTATCGATATCAATTTCGGGTGTCCCTCGAAATTCGTGAATCGTAACGCGGGTGGCGCGGTGTTGCTCAAAGAGCCGCAGCGCATCCATGATATTGTCCACGCTGTGCGCAATGCCGTGGCAGCAGAAATCCCGGTCACCGCCAAAATTCGATTGGGTTATGACAATACCGATCTGGCGCTGGACAATGCCCATGCCGTGCAGGCAGCGGGTGCCGATTGCATTACCGTGCATGCTCGTACCAAGACGGATGGTTACAAGCCACCGGCACGATGGGAATGGTTGGCGTGCATCAATGAAGCTTTGACTATTCCAGTGATCGCCAATGGCGATATCAACAGTGTGGAAGATTATCAGCGTTGTCGCGAGATCAGCGGTTGTGAACATGTGATGATCGGTCGCGGTGCGATTGCATGCCCCAATCTGGCGCACCAAATACAATCTTATCAGCAAAATCTGCCATACGCGGCGATGCGTTGGTCAGAGGTGCATAGCTTGATATTGAGCTTAGCCACGGCAATGCAAGAAAATGTCGAAAGCCGTTATATTGTGGCGCGCATTAAGCAATGGTTGAAGATGTTAAAGGGTCAGTACCCAGAGGCGCAACGTTGTTTTGAGTGGGTGCGCGTCGTTGATAATTATGCGGATATGGAATGTTTTCTGCGTGGTGAGCAGTGCCTTAAATAATGTGCGCGTGGCCCCTTATCCCATCGATCCGTGCTGCCCAACTTTTGCACGGCTCATGCGGAATAACTGCTCCCCATGATCAGCGAAACACTGATCACGGGGGCAGGTTGGCGGATGGAATGATAGAATCAGGTCGTACTTGTTTCAGTAACTTTACGTCGGCCGTAGACCAATCCCATTAATCCACTGCCGAGCAGGAATACGGTGCCAGGTTCGGGAACTGTATAGTCATTGCTGGTGCCAGTGAGAACCATATTGTCACCAACAGTAAATGTCTCATTGACATAAATTGTCTGGTAGCCTGCCAAACTGTTTGATCCCGCATGGCTCCCATTGGTGCTGGTTAGTGTGGTGATCAGGTTTGTCATGTTCAGATCACTAAAAATTTCCTTGATTACAGTTGTGTCAGGCGGGTGTCCGCCAAGTACGGTCGAATCTAGGCCTACGTCGAGAAATTTTTCATCCGCAAGTTGAATCGAATATTTAAGGTTATATTTACCCACTCCTAGACCACCCAAGTTCGGGTTTACCGGCGTAAAATCAATCGTAGCACTATAGTAATCTTTTCCACCGAGTTCTATTTCGCTCAGCACTACTTTTGCTGGGTCGAGGACAGCATCATAGGCGAGCAGAGTCCAGAGCGAGTCGTTGTCGGCATCCACCACCGGGCTATCAATGCCCCATTGCGTTATGGTGTTGTTGTAAAACACTACTGCTTGTGCTTGTCCCGCCATTGCCAACCCTAATATCAAGGCAGAGGCTGTTCCGATTTTCTTGAACTTAATAGTCATGATTGTTTCTCCTTAAATCAGCCGATTTAAAGTAGATGGCCAGAATTCCTTGTGTTCCCTCCTTAGAACCTTGCCACCACTCCATGGAAACAGACGACTTGCAATCTGATTCTCGTAGTTGATAAGGCATGAATTGTGCCGTAAATATATTTCCAATGTTTATCAACATGTTAAAAGTATATGTACGCTTTCAATTCCGCGGTACTGTAAAAGTTTTCGACAGATGTGAAGGACTGTGCGGGGTTAGTTGGTTGCGTTTAACAAGTATGTGTTTGTAAAATAGAAGTTTTTATAGATTAAACCATGCGTGTAGTGATGTAAAAAATTCCGACACTACTCAGAATGTTGTAGTGTGTTGCGAGAGCGACTTTATTTATTCATTCAACGCCTGCAAAATTGGCTTAATACTGCCAAAATTTGAAAGGGTCGGGGCAAGTAGTCCGGATGAAGTAAAACGTAATCAGGAGTTCACTGGGCGCTCATTATCCCTACCTGAATTAAATCTGATCAGATTTTATTTCCAGTGTAACGCGCCCAACTCGCGTTCCAGCAGCGTTGAATCACCCAGATTCAGTTCAACCAGACGTCGCAGGTGGCTGACACTTTCAATATCGATGTTGATGATGCGGAAGCCAACATGTTCTTTTTCACTATGGGCGACGGCGACATCGGCACTGATCAAGTTGCCGCCGTTGGCGAAGATGACTTCGAGCTTGAAGTGTTCACCCATTGCAGCATCCCAGTGGGCGGGGGTTTTGATGAGTACGCCGTTAAGCGAGATATCCAATAGGTGGCTGCGCCATTCCTTGCCGTTTTGAATCAGGACGGCATCGGCATCAAAGGCGATGCGGCTGAAACGGCGTTTGTTGTCATCTTGTTGTTTAGTCACGCGCTTAGACTCCCAATGGGTTGAACAAACTTGAATTTAGCTTAGCAGTTTTTCCAATATCCGTTCATAAATATCGGACAAATCATCCAGATCTGCAATGCTTACACATTCATTAAGCTTATGAATTGTGGCATTTAGTGGGCCGAGTTCGACGACCTGGGCGCCGGTGGGTGCGATAAAGCGGCCATCGGAGGTGCCGCCGGAGGTTGAAAGCTCGGTCTCAAGTCCTTTGACGGAACGAATCGCGCTCCGGATGGCGTCAACCAAGTCACCGGGTGGGGTGAGGAAGGGGTTGCCCGAGAGCGACCAGTCGATCTGGTAATCAAGGCCATGGCGGTCACACACGTCATGTACGCGGCGCTGCAAGCCTGCGGCGGTAGATTCGGTCGAGAAGCGGAAGTTGAATACTACCTCCAGTTCGCCGGGGATGACATTGGTGGCGCCAGTGCCAGCCTTGACGTTCGAAATCTGGAACGAGGTCGGCGGGAAAAATTCATTGCCGCGATCCCATTCAATGGTGGCGAGTTCGGCCAAGGCCGGGGCCGCCAGATGCACCGGGTTTTTGGCCAAGTGGGGATAGGCGATATGACCTTGCACACCGCGCACCTTGAGAATGCCATTCAGCGAGCCACGACGGCCATTTTTTATTACATCGCCGAGCTGATTGACGCAGGTGGGTTCACCCACCAGGCACCATGTCATTTTTTCCTTACGTGCTTCCAGCCACTCGACGACCTTTACCGTGCCATTGATGCTCGGGCCTTCCTCGTCGCTGGTGATCAGAAAGCCGATCGAGCCTTTATGCTTGGGGTGCTTGGCAACAAAACGCTCACAAGCGGTCACCATTGCCGCCAGACTACCTTTCATGTCGGCCGCGCCACGGCCATAAAGGTGACCATTGTGAATGTGTGGCTGGAAGGGCGGCGAATCCCACTTCTCCAGCGGGCCTGTCGGCACCACGTCAGTGTGGCCGGCAAAGACGAACAATGGGCCGCTTTTGCCGCGCCGTGCCCAGAAGTTATCGACATTTTCAAAGCGCAAGGGCTGGCAGTCAAAGCCGATCGTTTGCAGACGACTCATCATGAGCGCCTGGCAGCCTGCATCCTCGGGTGTGAGGGAGGGGCGGCTGATTAAATCTTTGGCTAAATCGACAGTGGCAGACACATGAAACCTTTCATTGATTAATAGGGCCCAGCTATGGTTGATGCTCAAGGCACGTTAAACTGATTTTACCTGTCTTGGGCGCTCACGGCTAATGAGAATGAAGTTCTCAGTGCGGATGATGATCATTGTTTTGCAATGGGCGCTAAGTTTCCCGTTGCTGGCGGCCGATCGTTACCTGACGGTCTATGCGGGCAAATATACGGATGACCGCCTGGGTGAGGTTTTGTTGAGCAGGCCGATTACCTATGAGGATTCATACCTTGGGGTAGTGGCGCTGGCACGGGCCTTTCCTCTGACTTCATCCAAGCATCGTTGGGAGTTGGAAGGACAGCTCGGTAAGCATTTTCAGGGCCAGGATAACTGGGAGTTTAATCTGCTGGCGATTTACCGTTGGCAGCAGTTTCCGTGGAACCATTTGCTGCGGACCAGTGTTGCGGTGGGGGATGGTTTGTCTTACGCCAGTGACGTGCCGCGGATTGAAAGCGCTAGTCATTCCAATACTGGCGCCACACGTTTGTTGAATTACATTTTGGTGGAGGTTGAAATGGCACCACCGAAAGTTCATGACTGGAGCCTAGTGACGCGCGTTCATCACCGTTCCGGTGTTTATGGCGTATTCGGTGATGTGCGGGGTGGATCGAATTTGATTTGTGCAGGGGTGAAGATACCCTTCTGATGACTATTTATTATTGAAAAATTGGCTGTACTCGCCGTCACTAAAACCGATATGTAGTTTTCCTTTAACGTCCAGCACTGGGCGCTTGATCAGACTATTATTGGCTAACATCACCTTGATCGCTTTGGCTTCATCGAGATTGGCACGATCTGCTTCCGATAATTTTCGCCAAGTGGTGCCGCGTTGATTGACGAGCGGTTCCCAGCCGACTTGCTTGATCCAGGACTTGAGCAACTTTTCATCAACCCCGGATTTTTTGAAATCATGAAACTGGTATTCAACGCCATGATCATCAAGCCATTGCATAGCTTTCTTCATAGTGTCGCAGTTTTTGATGCCGTAGATCGTAGTCATGTTTTTTCAAATGTAGGGTGGGTTAGCGGCGTAGCCGCGTAACCCACCAAGCGTTGCGTAGCAACACAATTCGTTTCTTAAATATCGCGCAACAATTCGTTGATGCCGACCTTGCTGCGCGTCTTTTCGTCCACTTGTTTGACGATCACAGCGCAATAGAGGCTGTATTTTCCGTCTTTTGATGGCAGGTTACCGGAAACAACCACCGAGCCGGCAGGAATGCGACCATAAGTGATTTCGTCAGTTTCGCGGTTATAAATGCGGGTGCTTTGGCCAATGTAAACGCCCATTGAAATCACGGAGCCTTCTTCGACAATTACGCCTTCTACAACTTCTGAACGGGCGCCAATGAAGCAGTTGTCTTCGATGATGGTCGGTGCCGCCTGCAAGGGTTCCAATACGCCGCCGATGCCTACACCGCCGGAAAGATGCACGTTCTTGCCAATCTGTGCGCAAGACCCAACCGTGGCCCAGGTGTCGACCATTGTGCCGCTATCAACATAAGCACCGATGTTGACGTAAGACGGCATCAGCACCACGCTCGGTGCAATATAAGCCCCTTTGCGCACGGTGGCGGGGGGCACAACGCGGACGCCGGATTCATGAAAGTCGCGCGAGCTGTAATCGGCGTACTTCGGCGGCACTTTGTCGAAATAGTTGGTGAAGCCGCCCTTCATGAAGTAGTTGTCCTGAATGCGGAACGAAAGCAGCACGGCTTTTTTCAGCCATTGATTGACAACCCACTGGCCGTCTTTTTTCTCTGCAACGCGCAACTTGCCGCCATCAAGCAGGTTAAGTGCTTCAAGCACGGCTTCTTTGACGTGGGTATCAACCTTACGCGGATTGATGTCAGCGCGGCGCTCAAAGGCTTCTTCGATGATGGTTTTTAATTCGGCCATAATGTGAACTCCAGTATCGTTAATTATAAATGGTCAAGAAAATTACGAATTCGTTGTGCGGCTTCAACGCACTCTTCCAGCGGAGCCACCAGCGCCAGACGCACATGATGTTGGCCCGGATTCAGGCCATGTGCCTCACGTGAAAGATAGCTGCCCGGTAGCACGGTGACATTTTGTTCGGCAAACAGGCGCCGTGTAAACTCGGTATCGCTGATCGGCGTGCGTGGCCAGAGATAAAATCCGGCATCCGGCTGTTGCACTTCAATACTATCGCCCAGTATTTCGAGCATAGCCGCGAATTTTTGGCGGTAGAGATCGCGATTCAGTCGTACATGCGCCTCATCGGCCCACGCCTTGGTGCTGGCAGCTTGGTGATACGGCGGCATGGCGCAGCCATGATAGGTGCGATAAAGCAAAAATTGTTTGATGACTTCAGCATCACCCGCCACAAAGCCTGAACGTAGTCCCGGCAAATTAGAACGTTTCGATAAACTATGAAACACCACGCAACGGTGATAATCGTTTAAGCCCATGGCTTGCGCGGCTTGTAGCAGTCCAACCGGCGGATTGTTTTCATCCGGATAAAGTTCTGAATAACATTCATCGGAGGCGATGATAAAATCATAACGCTGTGCCAGTGTGATCAAATGTTGTAAAGTCGCTTGATCAAGCACCGCACCCGCAGGATTGCCTGGTGTGCAGATGTAAAGTAACTGACAGCGGCGCCAGGCAGATTCCGGTACTGCATCGAAGTCGGGACGGTAACCGGTCGCCGTCGTGGTATTCAGAAAATAAGGTTCCGCACCCGCAAGCAGGGCCGCGCCTTCGTAGATTTGGTAAAACGGATTCGGCATCATCACCAGTGGCTGAGCGCTACGATCGACTACGGCCTGAGCGAAGGCAAACAGCGCCTCCCGGGTGCCATTTACCGGCAGGATGTGGCGCTCCGGGTCGATGTTGCTGGCCGGCAACTGGAAACGCCGACACAACCAATCGGCAATCGACTGCCGCAATTCGGTAGTCCCCTTGGTGGTGGGGTAATTCGAAGCTGTGTGCAAATGAGTGACCACTTCGTTCACAATGAATGCAGGCGCGGCGTGTTTTGGCTCACCGATCGACAGCGCAATATGGCTCAGTCCAGCCGGGGGAGTAATGCCCGCCTTGAGCTTGGCCAGTTTTTCGAACGGATAGGGCTGTAATTTCTGTAAATCTGGATTCATCTGCCGATCTATATGGGGAGCGCAGATCGCTCTCTCAGGGTATCCACGCGTAGGCCAAGGATAAAAAGGGACATTATAACATTCTTATGACGCCAAACCGTGTCGATCGCATTTTACCGATTCTTTGTCTGCTGACCACAGCTTCTATTTGGGGGGTGATGTGGTATCCCCTCCGGCTGCTGGATGCGCAGGGCCTGAATGGGGTCTGGACGACGCTGATCGCCTATGCCACGCCACTGATTATCGGTATCCCCCTGGCCTGGCGCCATATGCGCGAGTTCAAACAATATCCTTTCTACTTTGCGCTGGTCGGATTGGCCAGCGGCTGGTGCAACCTGGCGTTTATCCTGGCAGTGCTGGATGGAACCGTAGTGCGCGCACTGCTGCTGTTTTATCTGTCGCCCGTGTGGGCGGTGCTGCTCGGGCATCTGGTGGTCAAAGAACACATGACACGCTCCGCTAAAGTGGTGGTGGTTGTGGCGATGAGCGGTGCCCTGTTAATGCTCTGGGAACCCGAAATCGGCGCGCCCTGGCCACGATCAATCAGTGATTGGTTTGCAATTTCATCGGGCTTTGCCTTCGCACTCTCCAACGTGTTTGTGCGCAAGCGTCAAACTGTTTCCGTCGCCAGCAAAACAATTACCGTTTGGTTGGGCGGCGTCGTGCTCGCTGCTGGATGGTTGATTCTGACGCAGGCGTCCTGGCCGGTGGTCGTTAGCGGAGCGTGGATTGGTGCGGTGTTGATGGGTATTTTCATGCTCGGCCTCGCCACACTTGCGGTGCAATACGGCGTTACCCATTTGCCCGTGCATCAATCGGCGGTGATTTTGTTGTTTGAATTGATCGTTGGTGCTGTTTCGTCGGAACTACTCACTAATGAAGTGGTGCGGCCGATTGAGTGGATTGGTGGCGCGTTGATTTTGTATGCGGCGTGGGTGGCGGCAAGGGAGCAGATGGATTAACTGTATTAGTTCAGACTTGATCTGCCAGACGGTGTCAGATGTCTTTTTGTCCCAAGTGGCTGACACCGACCCCTAGCGGTCATTCAATGTTTGAGGTGAGGGCGGGCGGTTGCCGGATTAGTACCTTTTCTCTTTTCTTTTTCTCAAGATTTCTGCGAGTAGCTCCTGATTCTTCACTGTGGGATCAATGCCACGAATGATTTTTCTCGGCAGCTCCTTATTAACGCACATATTGAAATTATCGAATGCTGGTTGCGCTATCCATATCTCAACATCAGCATCAGGTTGTTTCCCGATCGCTTCCGCCACATCCATGATTGACAGGCTCGAACGTGCACCGATGATGACCTCGCGTAACTTCATACCATTGTTAAATGGGTTGTAGTAGATGCCGTCTCGCTGTTCTCGCAAACTGACCCGCAGCCGACGTTCTTTCTCGTATTTCCAGCCGCTATGCTTAACGTTCAAACACTTAGTTAACATCGCCTCGTCAATACCTCCAAGCGGCTTGCTGAAATCAATCGGGCTGGGAATCCGCTTCGAAACGTAGTCGATCTTCGTCAAATGTGGACCATCTTCAATCTCGAATCCAAGGCACATCCCTTTGTGCTTGTCGCCGTAGTGCGCCCACATCAATGTTGATTTCCATGACTCCGAAAAGCACAGCACGCCATGTCCTTGGGATAAAGCGCTAACAACCATATTTATGTGAACCCGCGCGTCCTTGTCTTTCTGCTGGAATGGCAGCAGTTCGAAAGGGTCGTTCAAGTCGGCGTACTCGGCGATCTTTAATCGCTTCTCCCATAATGACTTCATGCCCCATTGCTTTGCGGTGTAGTAGTACAGGCGCATACAGAGTCTCCAACTAATAGAATGCCCCGCATTGTTGGGGCGTATACAGTCTACTAAACTCTCAAGAGTCTGTAAGCAGGCCAACCAAGCCGACAATACAGCAGCCTGTTGGGTCCAGTTTTAATCAGGCTGCTATTGGTCTAACTCGGTCATATCGAGATATGACGCATATCTGTCAATTATAGTCTGAACCACTACAATTTTTAAACCAAACGCGATTGGAATAAAAGCATCAACACCACATCCTCGGCCGACACAACAATCCCGCAATCAACCCACCCATCGCCCCATAAAGATGGGCAACGGTAACGACCGGGCCATCGGCCATTTCTGCGCTGCCGGGGAGGGGGCCGAAGTATTGTTCCCAGATCAGTTTGAGCGCGACGGCGGCGAGCAGTGTTGCTTCACGCCAGTCACCGCGGCGTAATCCGCCAACAAGTCCTGCGACAAAAATGCCGTGCAGCAGGCCTGACAAGCCGACGTACCAATGAATTTCGGGGCTTAGCAACAACAAGCCGAAGCTGACGGCGAGGGTGCTGGTTATGGTGATAATTATCCACGCTAAAATCGAAAACGATTCGCGTAACAAGCTCCAGATTAGCGCCAAGCCCAGCAAGTTCATCACCAGATGTCCGAAACCCAAATGGACAAAGTTGCCGGTGATCAATCGCCACCATTCGCCGTTCTGGATCGCTTGTGCCTGGTATTGCAGGGCAACCTTGGCAGCGTCACCGCCGAGCGCGATGGCGATGGAGATGATGGCCATTGCTAATGGCAAAATATGTCGCGACAGGCTTTGGCGGAGCGATTGGGGAGTGAGGGAGTTCATGCCTAGAACCTATCTCAAAATTGGAATGAGATCAAAAACAATTTGAATCCAGTTTCGCCAGTAGGTATCACCCCCTCTCCCGCTTGGCGGGAGAGGGATGGGGAGAGGGCGGGGTGCAGAGTTTTTTCGGGTTTTTCACCCTCTCCCTAACCCTCCCCCTCAAGAGGGGGAGGGTACGATAATAGGTGCTCCCAGTATTATCGGGCCGATATAACCAATTTGAGATAGGTTTTAATAATAGCCGAAAATTGACCGTTAATCGCTGGCATCGAGATAACTGACAATCCGTTCCCGCAATTGCAGCAGCTTGGCGTCATCGAGAATGGGGCGATTATCGCGGTCGGAAATAAAAAACACATCCTCCACCTTCTCGCCAATAGTGGCGATCTTGGCGTTCTGCAAATAAATATCGCATTCCATCAATGCGCGTCCGATACGAGACAAGAGGCCTGGGCGGTCGGCGGTTACGAGCTCCATGACAGTGCGTTGTTTGCGTGTATCCTGAATGTAGCTAACCTGCGTGGGGGTGCGGAAGTGTCTGAGCTGGCGCGCCAGTCGGCGGCTCGATTTCTTCGATGCCCAGTTGGGGTCACGCAACTCATGACGCAATTGATCCAGAATTTCCTGGATGCGAAGTTCGCTGCTGATAGTGTCGCCGGAGGCTTCAAGAACGACATAGGTGTCAAAGGTGTAGCCGTCACTGGAATGAATAATTTTGGCATCGACGACCGTCAGGCCCATTTGATCCAGGGTTTGGGTGGTGGCGGCGAACAGGTGTTTGGCCAGCAGAGCGTGAATGAATATTTCCGTGCCGCCGCGCTCTGTTTCCTGCTGTACCAACACCAAGGGCATTTCCTGGCCTGCATTGTGAATCACGGATTGGGTTTGCCAGGCAATTTCCTCGGCGCTGTGGCGCAGGAAATAATCGTCGCCCAAATGTTTCCAAAGTTGAGCAATTGCGTCGCCAGAAATCCCGATTTCAACCAGGTAATCGCGCACCAGTTTTTGGATTTCCGCGATATGTTCGGCTTGATCCACGGGGTTAGCCAAGCCGCGCGCCAGGGTGCGCTTGGTGCTGATATAGAGTTCGAGCAGCAAAGAATCTTTCCAGGCATTCCACAACGAAGGATTAGTGCCTCGCACATCAGCGATAGTTAACAAATAGAGATAATCGAGGTGCGTTTGATCACCAACAGTGGTGGCGAATTCAAGAATCACATCCGGGTCACTGATGTCTTTGCGTTGAGCGGTACTCGACATGATTAAATGATTGCGTACCAGCCATGCCACATAGCGGGCATCGTGATTACTCAAGCCATGGAGGATGCAAAACTCATAGGCTTCATCGGCGCCGAGTTCAGAATGATTGCCGCCACGTCCTTTAGCGATGTCGTGAAACAACGCACCAAGATACAGGATTTCGAGTTTTGGGATCGTCTTGATCAGGTCGCTGCAAAAAGGGAGTTCATGATTATGTTCGGCGACGGTCAGGCGGCGCAGATTGCGCACCACCATCAGTGTATGTTCGTCCACCGTGTAGACATGGAACAGGTCATACTGCATCAGGCCGGAGATTTTGCCAAAGGCAGGGATGTAGTTGGCCAGAATACCGTAACGATTCATGCGTCGCAGTTGGTGAGTGAGCCCCATTGGCTGGCGCATAATCTCCATGAACAGGCTACGATTGCGAATGTCTTTGCGAAAATTTTCATCAATCAGGTAACGATGATCGCGGATCAGGCGGATGGTGGCGGCGCGAATCCCTTTGATCTCTGGATTTTGCTGCATGAGCAGGAAAATCTCGAACAGTGCAAAGCGATAGCGCCGAAACACCTGATTATGGGTGACTTCGATAAATCCTTTACGGATTTGAAAACGGCGATTTAAGGGGATCGGTTGCGCTGGATCGTCGGCGTAGAGGATGGCTTCCTGGAATAATTGCAACAGCATTTCATTCAACCGGTTCAATTCGGCAACCGTGCGGTAATAACGCTTCATGAACTGCTCGACGGCAAGTTCGGTGCGGGCGTCGGTATAGCCAAAGCGATCGGCAAGCGGGCGTTGATAGTCAAATAACAATCGATCTTCACGGCGGCCTGCGGCAATGTGCAGCGCGAACCGGATTTGCCACAGCAGGTTTTGGCCTTCGATCAGTTGCGCATATTCGCGTTCGGTCAGAAATCCATGTTTGACCAGGTCATGCAAGGTATTGGCATTGAAGTGACGTTTGGCGACCCAGCCGATCATCTGAATGTCGCGCAACCCGCCGGGTCCTTCCTTGATATTCGGTTCAAGGTTGTATGAGGTATCGTGAAACTTGTGATGACGCTGGATTTGTTCCTGCCATTTGGCTTCAAAGAATTCACGGCTCGGCCAGAGGCGTGGCGGCGCGGTCATGTCACGCATCGCATTGAATAAATCCTGCGGGCCGGCAAGCAGTCGCGCTTCCATTAAATTAGTGGCGACGGTGATGTCGCGTTCCGCCTCTAGAACACAATCGCCCAGGGTGCGCACGCTGTGGCCGATCTCAAGACCAATGTCCCACAGAAACATAACCAATTGTTCGATGGTCTCGCGATGGCCGTTGGTGTGCGTATCGCGCAATAAGACCATGAGGTCGATGTCAGAGCCCGGATGTAATTCGCCGCGGCCATAACCGCCAACGGCGATCAAGGCCAGGCTGTCATCATTTGCCTTGAAATAAGTATTCCAGGCCTTTTTGAGAATGTGATCGATGACCGTGGCGCGGCCATGCACCAACACTTCGACTTCGACACCTTCATCAAATAAGGTCTTCAGTTGGTCCTGTAATCGCTTTAATGCAGAGCGAAAAGCCTTGACCGGTTTTTCACCGGTGGCCAGCGCTTGATCCGGTGTGGCGGACGTTAATAGTTTGTCGATGACCGTGGTCATGCCAGATATCCGGCGATTTTAAAATTCTTCATCCGGGCGTCGGGTCAGAACTTCCACTCCAGTGGCTGTTACCAAAACAGTATGTTCCCATTGTGCCGAGAGACTATGGTCGCGGGTGACTACGGTCCATTGGTCGGGCAATACTTTTACATTGCGTTTTCCGGCATTGATCATGGGCTCGATGGTAAAGGTCATTCCCGCCTTGAGCGCTTCGCCAGTGCCCGGCGTGCCGTAATGCAGTACCTGCGGTTCTTCATGGAAGTTAACGCCGATGCCGTGGCCGCAGTATTCGCGCACTACGGAGAAGCCGTTGGTCTCGGCATGCTTCTGGATGGCATGACCGATATCGCCAAGCCGCACGCCAGGTTTTACCATCTTGATCCCCAGACACATGCACTCATAGCTGGTCTGGCTCAGGCGACGGGCCAGCACCGAGGGTTCGCCGATAAAGAACATCTTGCTGGTATCGCCATGGTAGCCGTCCTTGATGACAGTGATGTCGATGTTGACGATGTCACCCTTCTTCAGCACCTTGGGCCCTGGGATGCCGTGGCAGACCTGGTGATTGACCGAGGTGCAGATCGACTTGGGAAAGCCATGGTAATTAAGGGGGGCGGGGATGGCCTGCTGCTCATTAACGATGTAATTGTGGCAAATAGTGTTCAATTCCTCGGTAGTCACGCCGGGGCGAACATGTGGGGCGATCATCTCCAATACCTCCGCAGCCAGGCGGCCCGCAGTACGCATTTTCTCGATCTCTTCCAAGCTTTTGATAGTAATAGTCATTTTGTCCACGGTGATCGCTCGTTCAGGGCAGACGGCATTTAAATCGCCGCTTGCGGGTCCAAAGGCGAATATTAGCCTCAGAGGCATGTCATTGTCAGCACAAGATTTTTTGGGGTTCTTGCTAGGGCTTTTCCCTCTCCCGCCCCTCCGGGGCACCCTTTCCCGCGAGCGGGAGAGAGAACGTTGATTCGGCCTTCGGCCGCGGGTTTTGTAGGTAAGAGATTGAGCAAACGGGCCTTTATATGATATAAAGCGCGCCAACTGCCGGAATTTTCTGGCAGTCCTTAGGTCGCCGGCGTAGCCGGTAAAAAATCCACACACGCACCGGCACATCTCGCCCGGGTGCCCCACGTATTCAGTAGTGGGGTGGCGAATGGGGTGCGTGGAGGCCATAACCCAACAGTTAGGAGTAAATCATGTCTAATGTTTCTATGCGTCAAATGCTGGAGGCCGGTGTTCACTTTGGCCACCAGACCCGTTACTGGAATCCGAAGATGGCCCCGTTCATTTTCGGTGATCGGAACAAGATTCACATCGTCAATCTGGAAAAGACCCTGCCGCTGTACAACGATGCAATGAATTTCATCAGCAGTCTGGCGGCCAAGAAAGGCAAGATTTTGTTCGTGGGCACCAAGCGTGCCGCGCAAGATGTTGTTCGCGAAGAAGCACTACGTTCCGACATGCCTTACGTCAACCACCGTTGGCTCGGCGGCATGCTGACCAACTTCAAGACCATCAAGCAGTCCATCAAGCGTCTGAAAGACCTTGAGGCAATGGAGAAGGAAGGCGGTCTCGATCGTTTTAACAAGAAAGAAGCCCTGGGTCTGAAGCGCGATATGGAAAAGCTGGAGCGCAGCCTGGGCGGTATCAAAAATATGGATGGTCTGCCGGAGGCCATTTTCGTGATCGATGTGGGTCATGAAAAGATCGCTGTTGCAGAAGCCAAGTCGCTGGGTATTCCGGTCATTGGCATTGTCGATACTAACAATAATCCGCGTGGCATTGACTATGTGATTCCTGGTAACGATGACTCTGCCCGCGCCGTTGCATTGTATGCGCGTGGTGTCGCCGATGCGGTGATTACCGGTCGCGCCTCTGTGGTGAATGCTGGCAGCGCCGACGAGTTTGTCGAAGTCGAAGAAGAAGCTGGCAAGAAATCGGTGAAGACCACCGTCAAGCGGACCCGTAAGGGTTCTGCGGCTGGCGATGCCGCTGACGAGGGTTAATCCTCGTTGAAGTAATGAAGTCTTAGGAGCCGCCCGCAATGGGCGGCTCGTTTTATCCCGGATTTGTTTTGTTAACAACAGGATTGATAGAGAGGTTAGCGCTATGTCTATTTCAGCAGCAATGGTCAAAGAACTGCGTGAGCGTACCAACGCCGGCATGATGGAGTGCAAAAAGGCACTGACTGAAACCAATGGTGACATCGAAGCTGCTGTTGAGCTGATGCGTAAGAGTGGCGCTGCCAAAGCCGACAAGAAGGCTGGCCGTATCGCGGCTGAAGGTATCATCGCGATGGAAGTCGGCGCCGGTAACAAGAGTGCGGTGTTGGTGGAAGTGAATAGCGAAACCGATTTCGTTGCCAAGGGTGACGATTTCCGTGGTTTTGCGGCCGCAGTGGCTCATCAGGTGCTGGCCGGCAAGCCTGCAGACCTGAATGCATTGATGGCGCTGCCGGTCGAGAAAGGTTCCGATGCCACGATCGAAACTCGTCGTCGCGACCTGATCTCCAAGATTGGTGAAAACGTGAATGTGCGCCGTTTTGCCCGTTATGAAACGGATGGTGTTGTTGGCGCTTATCTGCACGGTAACCGCATCGGCGTACTGGTCGAAATGAAGGGCGGTGATGCCGAACTGGCGAAAGATATCGCGATGCACATCGCGGCCAGTCGTCCAGTGTGTGTCAGTTCCGAGCAAGTCCCTGCGGAGCTGATCGCCAAGGAAAAGGAAATTTTCGCGGCTCAGGCGGCGGAAAGCGGCAAGCCTGCAGATATCATCGAAAAAATGGTATTGGGTCGTGTGGCTAAATACCTGAAGGAAGTGACCTTGCTGGGCCAGCCTTTCGTCAAAAATCCAGAGGTGATGGTAGAGAAGCTGCTGGCAGAGAAGAAAGCCACCGTCTTGCGTTTTGAGCGCATCGAGGTCGGCGAGGGTATCGAGAAGAAAGAAGAGGATTTTGTCGCGGAAGTGATGGCTCAAGCGAAAGGAGCCTGATCCGTGCCTAAAGCCGAATCGAAGAAGCCAGTTTACAAGCGGGTTCTGCTGAAACTCAGCGGTGAGGCCTTAATGGGGCCGGGGCAGCACGGCATTGATCCGGCCACCATCAATCGCATCGGTGGCGAGATAAAAGAGTTGGTCGATGCTGGAGTTGAGGTTGGTCTCGTCATCGGCGGCGGTAATATCTTTCGTGGCGCTGGACTTGCCGAAGCGGGCATTGAGCGCGTCACCGGCGACCAAATGGGCATGCTGGCGACGGTAATGAATGCCCTGGCGATGCAGGATTCGCTTGAGAAAATGGGTATTTCTGCCCGTGTGATGTCGGCGCTTAAAATCAATCAAATTTGCGAAGACTATATCCGTCGCCGCGCCGTGCGTCATTTGGAGAAAGGGCGCGTTGTGATATTTGCGGCAGGTACCGGTAATCCGTTTTTTACAACAGATTCAGCGGCCAGTTTGCGTGCTATCGAAATTGGTGCTGGGTTGTTGATTAAGGCGACCAAGGTGGACGGCGTCTATTCTGCTGATCCAGTCAAAAATCCAAAGGCAGAGCGGTATACCAGTCTTACCTATGATGAAGTGCTAGACCGGCGCTTGGAAGTCATGGATGCAACGGCGATTGTGTTGTGTCGTGATTACAATATGCCTCTGTGCGTGTTGAATATCAATAAACCAGGTGCTTTGATGGCTGTGATCACAGGTGGTGATGAAGGCACCTTTGTCAGACAGGGAGCTAAGGCATGATCGATACCATCAAGAAAAATGCAACAAGTCGAATGCAGAAGAGCATCGATTCATTGAAGGATGCGATGTCGAAGGTCCGTACCGGGCGCGCGCATACCTCGCTGCTGGATCACATCAAAGTCGACTATTACGGCACTGAGATGCCGCTAAGCCAGGTCGCGACTATTTCAGTTGCAGATTCACGCACCTTGACCGTGCAGCCATGGGAAAAGAGCATGGTACAGCCTATCGAAAAGGCGATCATGACTTCTGATCTGGGTTTGAATCCGGCGACTTCGGGGCAGCTGATTCGTGTGCCATTGCCGGTGCTGACCGAAGAGCGGCGCAAGGACCTGACCAAGGTAGTGCGTCACGAGGCCGAAGGCGCCAAGGTTGCAGTTCGTAATATCCGCCGTGATGCCAATAATGATATCAAGGCGCTTTTGAAAGATAAAAAAGTGAGCGAAGATGATGTGCGTCGCGGCGAGGAAGATATTCAGAAAATGACCGACAAGTACATCGCCGAGATCGACAAGGTATTGGCGGAGAAAGAAAAGGATTTGATGGCAATTTAATTGCCGATAAAGGGGAAGAGGGGCAGCAGTGCCCCTTTTTCAAATCAAGATCCCTATCCATGGATCGAAGAGGAGTAGATGGTTAAGACACAGGCCAAGGATGAGCATCATGGCAAGCTGCCACGGCATGTCGCCATCATCATGGATGGCAACGGTCGTTGGGCCAAGCAGCGCCATATGCCGCGCATCGCGGGCCATCGTGCCGGTGTTGAATCGGTGCGCAGTGTGGTTCAGCTCTGTGGTGCCAAGGGTATTGAAGTTCTGACCCTATTTGCCTTCAGTAGTGAGAATTGGCGGCGGCCAGAGACTGAAGTCAGTCTGTTGATGGAGTTGTTCATGATGGCCTTGCAGCGCGAGGCAAAGCGGTTGAATGAAAACAATGTCCGGCTACGCGTGATCGGTGATCGTTCGCGATTTTCCGCCAAACTTCAGGATGAGATCGCAAAAGCCGAGATGGTGACTCAACCTAACACAGGTTTGACGTTGGCAGTGGCGGCCAATTACGGTGGCCGTTGGGATGTCACGCAGGCGGTGCGGCGCTTGGCAGATGACGTGATTGCTGGCAAGGTGGAACCCGCTGCGATTAGCGAAGAGATGATTCGCGACCGGCTTTCAATCGCCGATTTGCCTGAGCCCGATTTGTTCATTCGAACCGGCGGCGAGCAGCGCATCAGCAATTTTTTGTTGTGGCAATTGGCCTACACCGAACTCTATTTTACCGACACCCTGTGGCCCGATTTCAAGGAAGCAGCGTTTGAGTCCGCACTGAATTCATTTGCGCAACGCCAGCGGCGGTTTGGCCGTACTGGTGACCAAGTGGAGCAAGGGCGCAGTGCTTAAACTCCGGCTGTTGACAGCGGCGGTGTTGATACCGCTGATGATCTGGGCAATTTTCGGTCTGACGTCATCTCAATTCAGTTTGGTACTGGCGGGGATTGCCTTGGTAGGCGCCTGGGAGTGGGCTGGGCTCATTACGCTTACCAAAATCTGGATGCGATTGTTGTATGTGGTGGTGATTGGATTGTTGATCGCAACCATTTTGGCCGTGCCGCTCAGTGATTCCGGACTTCGTTGTTTGTTGTTTATCGCTGCACTGTGGTGGGTGGGTGCGCTGATCTGGGTGTTGCGTTATCGCGGTCAATCCGGTTTGACGTCCAGAGATGTGGTGATCGGTGTCGTCGGCGGTGTCGTGGTATTGGTGCCTACGTGGTTGGGTTTGAGCGAGTTGCATGGTTATAGCGGCAACGGCCCGCAATGGTTGCTGTACGTTATGATTTTGATTTGGTGTGCCGACAGTGGCGCTTATTTCACGGGCCGGCGATGGGGGCGCAACAAGTTAGCGCCGCATGTCAGTCCCGGTAAAAGCTGGGAGGGCGTGTATGGCGCCCTGGCGATCACGTTGCTCGTGTCGCTGGTGGCCAGTAAATTATTTGAACTTTCCACGGCAGATTTAATCTGGTTTTTACCGTTAAGCATGATCACGGTGCTGATCTCGATTGTGGGTGATCTCCTGGAGAGTCTCTTCAAACGTCGGGCCGGGGTTAAAGACAGTGGCCGCATTTTGCCAGGACACGGCGGTGTTCTTGATCGCATCGACAGCTTAACGGCGGCTGGGCCGGTATTTGCCCTGGGTTTGAGTCTGTTTGGAGTGCGCGGATGATTGGCATTACTGTGCTCGGCGCGACGGGTTCTATCGGGGTCAATACCCTGGATGTGATCGCGCGTCATCCGGACCGGTACCGGGTTGTCGCGCTGACGGCTAACCAGGATGTCGAGCGGATGCTGGAACAATGCCGTTACCATCGTCCGGAATATGCGGTTATGGCGTCTGAGGCGGCCGCCACTCAACTCGACGCCAGAATCCGTCAGCAAGGTCCGATGGTGCAGGTATTGCAAGGTGTCGAAGGCCTGTGCCGGGTTGCGTCGCTGCCGCAAGTGTCGATTGTGATGGCGGCTATTGTCGGTGCCGCTGGGCTGTTGCCGTCGATGGCCGCTGCTGCTGCTGGCAAACGCATCCTGCTGGCCAACAAGGAGGCGCTGGTGATGTCTGGGCGCTTGTTCATGGATCAGGTGCAGCAGGGTAAGGCCGAATTATTGCCGGTGGATAGCGAACACAATGCCGTGTTTCAGTGCATGACTGAAGGTTATACTCATGGACTGGCGCAGAAAGGTGTACGCCAGATCCTGTTGACGGCCTCCGGTGGGCCATTTCGAACCCGTAAGCTTTCTGAACTGGATGCCGTTACCCCGGAAGAAGCCTGCGCCCACCCCAACTGGGTCATGGGCCGCAAGATCTCCGTCGATTCCGCTACCATGATGAATAAGGGGCTGGAGGTGATCGAGGCCTGCTGGTTGTTTAATGCCAGTCCGGATCAAGTGCAAGTGGTTCTGCATCCGCAGAGCGTGATTCATTCGATGGTAGAGTATGTCGACGGCTCGGTGTTGGCGCAACTTGGCAGCCCGGATATGCGGACCCCCATCGCCCATGCCCTGGCCTGGCCAGAGCGAATCGAATCTGGCGTCAAACGCCTGGATCTGGTGCAAGTGGGGCAGCTGAGTTTTGAACGCACCGATTTTGAGCGCTTTCCATGTCTACGTCTGGCCTACGAGGCCATGCGTCGTGGCGGCACGGCAACCGCAGTGCTGAATGCAGCGAATGAAGTTGCGGTAACCGCTTTTCTGGAACGAAGGTTGCGTTTTAACGCAATTGCGGATGTGATCGAACATACCTTGGGCGCGTGTTCCGTGCATGAGGCGGATTCTCTGGACGTGGTTCTGACCGCCGATCAACAGGCGCGTCAGCTGGCAGATGAAATGATTAATACAAAATATAGATAACGGGTGTGATGGGTACATTGTTGTCATCGTTGTTTTTCTTTGTGCTGGCCTTGGGCATTTTGATTACGGTCCATGAATTCGGCCATTATTGGGTGGCGCGCAAGTCGGGGGTTAAGGTACTGAAATTCTCCATTGGTTTTGGTAAGCCGTTGTGGTCAAAAGTAGCCGGTCCTGATCAAACCGAGTATGTGCTTGCCGCGATTCCATTAGGCGGTTACGTGCGCATGCTGGATGAGCGCGAGGGCGAAGTGGCGCCTGAAGAACAGCATCGTGCCTTTAATCGTCAAAGTCTGGCCAAGCGCAGCGCCATTGTTTTTGCAGGCCCGTTTTTTAATTTCCTGCTGGCGATCGCGGCCTATTGGCTGATCTTTGTCATTGGCGTCACCGGCATGAAACCCATTGTCGGTGTTATTACCGCAGGTTCTGCTACGGATCGCGCCGGGTTTCATCAGGGAGATTTAATCCTCCAGGTAGGTGATCGCAAGACGCCAACATGGGAAGCTGTCATTGTGACAATGCTCGATCAGGCATTGGATCTCAATGAAGTAACAGTCAAGGTCAAAGAGGTTGAAACGCAAGCCGAAGTAGATCGACATTTGCGTTTTGATTCCCTTCCGGAAGATCTGAATCGCGGTGGTTTCCTCGATTACATCGGTATTCGACCTTATCGGCCGGCGATCCCGCCGGTCATCGGACAATTGGCGCCGGGTGGCGCGGCCGAGCATGCAGGCATGGAAGAGGGTGACAAGGTCGTTGCTGTCGATGGACACACGATGGACGATTGGGAAGCCTGGGTCGATTATGTGCGCACGCGGCCGGAACAGCGGATTGAGGTGCAGATTGAACGGCAAGGCGAGAAATTAACGCTTGAATTGACGCCCGAGCGCTATGTCACCAAGGAAGGCGATATTGGCCGTGTCGGCGCCTCGGTGCAATTACAGGAAATGCCAGCGGATTTGCGTGCTGTTGTCAAATATGGTCCATACGATGCGCTTATCAGCGCCGGTGCCAAGACCTGGGACATGTCGGTGTTGACTCTGCGGATGATGGCCAAGATGGTGGTCGGGGATATCTCGATTTCCAATCTTAGTGGGCCGATCAGTATTGCGCGTTATGCAGGGTATTCGGCCAGTATCGGATTTGTTTCCTTCCTCACCTTCCTTGCGATTGTCAGCATCAGCCTGGGTGTTCTGAATCTGCTGCCCGTACCGATGCTGGATGGTGGACATCTGTTCTATTATCTCATCGAAATGATCAAAGGCACCCCGGTTTCCGAAAAGACGCAGCTGATAGGGCAGAAATTGGGGATCGCAATGCTGGTCAGCATGATGGTGCTGGCGTTCTATAACGATATCTTGCGGCTGTTTGTAAAATAATTGGCGAGAAGTAAATGATTTTCCAGAGAACAAGGATGGTATGTATCTGGGCATGGCTGCTTATTGCCGGGCAGGCGCAGGCACTTGATGCATTTACCGTGAGTGACATCAAAGTTGATGGTGGGCAGCGTATCAGTCAGGGTACCGTTTTCAATTACCTGCCAATCAAAATTGGTGACCAGGCGGATGAAAAGAATTTACGTAATGCCATTAACCAACTTTATGCCACCGGTTTCTATAATGATATTCAATTGTTGCGCGATGGTAATGTGTTGATAGTCAAAGTTCAGGAACGGCCATCGATTGCTAGCGTAAAAATCAGCGGTAACAACGAGATTGGTAGTGAAGAATTGCTTGGCGCCCTGAAAAAAATCGGGTTGGCGGAAGGTAAGATTTTTGACCGTTCATTGCTGGATAAGATCCAGCAAGACTTGCAGCGCCAGTATTTCTCCCGCGGCTACTACTCCGTCGAAGTCGAGACCGAGGTAAAAGATGCGGGAATGAATCGCAGTGATATCCATATCAACGTCAGGGAAGGACTGGTCGCAGAGATTAAACAAATTAATATTGTTGGCAATAAAGTGTTTTCAGAAAATAAATTGATGAAGGATTTTCAGTCCGGAGTCGGCGGGCTCTTTTCTGGTGACGATCAGTATTCCAGGCAAAAGCTAACGGCCGATCTGGAAATCTTGCGTTCTTACTATCTGGATCGTGGTTATATCAATTTCAATATTGAGTCATCGCAAGTCAATATCACCCCTGACCGCCGCGCGGTCTATATCGCGGTAAATGTGGCGGAAGGCGATCAATTTACGGTGTCGGCGGTCGATCTCGCCGGAGATTTTGTGGTTGATAAAGAAGAGCTTCGGAAGTTGATCAAGATCGCGCCTGGCGAAATCTTCTCTCGCCGCAAGGTCACTGAGTCTTCCAATGCCATCACCGAGCGCCTGGGGCGCGATGGTTATGCCTTCGCCAATGTGAATTCCATTCCCGATGTCGATAAAGACCATAAGTTGGTGGCGCTCAATTTCTTTATTGATCCGGGCAAACGCATCTCGGTACGGCGAATCAATGTCAGCGGCAATGCCAAAACCGAAGATGAAGTCGTGCGCCGCGAGATGAGGCAGATGGAGAGTGGTTGGCTGGCATCCGACAAGCTTGAGCGTTCGCGTGTGCGTGTGCAACGTCTTGGCTATATAAGCGATGTGACGGTTGAAACTCCCTTGGTGCCGGGCAGCAACGATGTGGTTGATGTCGACCTATCGGTGACGGAAGAGCCGTCAGGTTCATTGATGGTGGGTTTGGGGTATTCAGGGGACGGGTTGTTGCTGAATGCATCCGTCAGCCAGAATAATTTCCTGGGCACCGGCAAGCGAGTGTCAACGGAGATCAATAGCAGCAAGGTCAGCAAGGTGTACAGCTTTTCCCATACCAACCCCTACTACACGATGGATGGCGTGAGTCTCACCACTCAATTGTATTATCGTCAAACGGATACGTCTGCCACCAGTGTTGCTGAATATGTACAGAATCAGTTGGGTGGGAAACTGACCTATGGAATACCCATTACCGAATATGATTCGATACGGCTCGGCGTGGGGTATGAAGATGCGGAGATTAAGACGTCAACTTTCACTCCGCTGTCCTATGTGAATTATCTGAATGCCAATGGGCATCAATTTACCACTTATCGTCTGACGTTGGGTTGGAGTCACGATACGCGTGATCGTACTGTGTTTCCGACTAGCGGTATTAGTCATAATTTAAGTGGTGATGTGACAGCCCCGGCCAGCGACCTCCATTATTACAAGATTTATTCGGATACCCAGTGGTATTACCCTTTATCTTCGATGTTCACTCTGTCATTGAACGGTGAGCTGAGTTATGGTGAACGCTACGGTGATACAACGGATGTTCCATTCTTTGAAAAATTTTACGCCGGGGGGGCGCACTCGGTACGAGGTTACCGATCCAATTCCTTGGGGCCTAAGGATGGCACACTGGCATTGGGGGGTAATTTCCGAACCGTGGGTAACGTAGAACTGGTATTTCCCCCACCGTTTTCCGAGGATAGCAAGACGGTGCGGCTGAGCACATTTTTCGATATCGGGAATGTATTTAAGGATATTGCCAGTTTCTCAGGGGGTGAATTGAGGCAGTCGGTTGGCGTATCATTATTGTGGTTGTCACCTATCGGCCCGCTGTCTTTTAGTTTGGCGCGCCCCCTGAATGAGCAGGTGGATGACCGCACGGAATCGTTCCAGTTTACCTTGGGTTCCTTTTTTTAGTGGATGATGGGAGATAAAGCGTTGAAAAAATTGATTGCTGTGGTGGCTATGGTAGGAACACTTGCTGTGCCGTTGTGGGCAAATGCTGCGGAGGTCAAGATTGGTTTTGTCAATCGGGTCAAGCTGTTGAAAGAAGCGCCTCAGGCTGAAGAGGCGTCGAAGCGATTGCAGAAGGAATTCGAGCCACGCGAAAAACAATTGATTGCGAGTCAAAAAAAACTCGGTGATAAGGAAGAGCGTTTTGTTAAGGACAGCGAGATTTTGAGTCCGGGGGAGCGCCAGAAACAGGAGCGGGATCTTCTTTCCGAGAAACGCGAGTTCAAACAGGCGGAGACCGATTTAAAAGAAGATTTCGCTATTCGTCAAAGTGAAGAGATGTCGAAGATTCAGGCTTTGTTGATTGATGCCATTCAGCAGGTGGGCAAGGATGAGCAATTTGATCTGATCATGTATGAAGGCGTCTCTTATGCCAGTCCGCGCGTCGATATCACGGACAAGGTGATCGAGCGCTTGAAGAAAAAATGATGAGAGCTTTCAACCCAAAAACCTAACGCAAAGACGCAAAGGCGCGGAGAAAACCAAAAAGCTCTGTCCCGGCACATGTGTTCATCCGGCATCACCTTTGCGCCTTCGCGTTGGATTTTTGTGTTTTTAGAGCATCTGTGAATAGTCAGAAATTAGTTTAATTGGAATCGTGAATGGTTCGAAGTCTGGCAGAGTTGGCCGAATATGTCGGCGCGGAATTGCGCGGTGATGCCCGTTTGCAGATTGAGGGTGTTGCGACGTTGCAAAACGCCGGTCCGAATCAGATCGGTTTTCTGGCGAACTCCCGTTATCGACGTTATCTCGCGGAGAGTGCAGCGGGTGCAGTAGTTCTTGCCCGCGAAGAGGCAGCGAATTGTAAAACCAATTGCCTGATTACCAAGAATCCTTATCTGGCATTTGCCAAGATCGCAACCTTGCTCAATCCTGCATCCAAACAGCAACCGGGCATTGCGCCTTCCGCAGTCATTGCCCCAGGTGCGAAGATTGATGCGAGTGCCCATGTTGGGGCCAATGCTGTTATCGGGAACGGTGTAGAGATCGGTGCCGAGGTTTTTGTCGGCCCGAATTGCGTTATCGAAGACGATGTCGTGATCGGGAACGGGACATGCCTGCGTGCGAATGTGACATTGTGCCGAGGCGTGAAAATAGGCCGTAATGGCCTGATTCATCCGGGTGTAGTCATCGGGGGGGATGGCTTCGGTTTGGCCAATGATACTGGCCGCTGGGTGAAGGTGCCGCAATTGGGTGGTGTGACGCTGGGTGATGATGTCGAGGTAGGTGCCAATACTACGATTGACAGAGGGGCGCTGGGAAATACGGTCATTGAAGAGGGCGTCAAGCTGGATAACCAAATCCAAGTTGCGCATAATGTGATAATAGGCGCCCATACCGCGATCGCAGGCTGTGTCGGGATTGCCGGCAGCACCGAGATCGGCAAGCGGTGTCAGATTGGTGGCGGGGTGGGGATCGTCGGCCATCTCAAGATAGTCGACGATGTGCATATTACTGCGATGTCTCTGGTGACAGGGAATATTACCAAACCAGGTGTCTATTCCTCAGGGACGCCGCTGGAGTTGAATCAGCAATGGCATAAGAACGCGGTCAGGTTCCGTCAGCTGGATGAGTTGGCTCGGCGTATCAAGACGCTGGAGCGGTCTCTGGGCAAAGACGGTTGATAGATGCTAGCAAGAATTGGAAGGTTATGGACACACAAAACACAATGACGACTCTGGATATCCATGAGGTATTGGAACATCTGCCGCATCGTTATCCGTTCTTGCTGATTGATCGGGTGATTGACTATAAAGTAGGTGAGTATTTAACTGCGCTGAAGAATGTTTCATATAACGAACCCTTTTTTCAGGGACATTTTCCGCATCGTCCTGTGATGCCTGGTGTGCTGATTCTGGAAGCGCTGGCCCAGGCGACGGGCATCCTGGCATTCAAAACCACCAATTCTCGCCCCACCAGCAAGTCATTGTATTACTTTGTGGGCATTGATAATGCGCGCTTCAAGCAGCCGGTCGAACCCGGTGATCAACTGATTTTGCACGTCAAAGTGTTGCGTACCGTGAGGGGTGTCTGGAAATTTGAGGCCGAGGCCAAGGTTGACGGTAAGGTGGTTGCGGCGGCCGAAGTCATGTGTGCGGAACGGGAAGTTTAAATGTGATTGATTCACGCGCGGTTATTGATTCCTCAGCGCGCATTGGCGAAGGGGTCACGATTGGGCCTTTTTCGGTGATCGGTCCCGATGTTGAGATTGCTGCTGGCACCTGGATCGGTCCGCATGTGGTTATCAGCGGACCATGCAAGATAGGCCGCGATAATAAAATCTTTCAATTTGCCTCGATTGGCGCGGAACCGCAGGATAAAAAATACAGCGGCGAACCAACCTTGTTGGAGATTGGTGATCGTAACGTAATCCGTGAATGTTGCACCTTAAATCGCGGCACCGTGCAGGGTGGCGGTATTACCCGTATGGGCAGTGATAACTGGATCATGGCCTATGTGCACATCGCGCATGATTGTGTCGTGGGTAACAACACGATTTTTGCCAACAATGCCACTCTGGCAGGGCATGTCACGATTGAGGATTATGCCATCCTGGGTGGGGCAGCACTGATTCATCAGTTTTGTTGTGTCGGTGCGCATAGCTTTACTGCGATGGGCAGTTCAGTGGCCAAAGATGTGCCGCCATTCCTGATGATTTCGGGGCAAATGGCGCAACCTCATGGTTTGAATGTTGAGGGCCTGAAACGGCGTGGGTTCACGGCTGATGATATTTTGGCCTTGCGTCGAGCCTATAAAATTGTCTACCGCTCAAATCTGACAGTGGTTCAAGCATTGGAAGAGCTTAAAGGATTGGCACAGGAAAATGGGCATGTTGCTCGTTTTGCAGAATTTGTTGCCAAATCAGAGCGCGGTATTGTTCGTTAAACCCTGAACGGGCGATGTCACTGCAATCGCCAAGTCTCCTAATTTATAACATCAGCCTGTGACCGTAGAAAAACACCGAGCATTGCGTATTGGAATTGTCGCCGGTGAGGCATCAGGTGATCTGCTGGCAGCGGGGTTGATCCAGTCGATCAAACAGCGTCATCCCACGGCGGAGTTTGAAGGAATCGCGGGGCCGGCGATGATTGCGGCTGGATGTAAGGCGTTGTTCCCTGCCGAGAAGCTGGCCGTGATGGGCTTGGTGGAAGTGCTGGCGCATTATCGTGAGTTGCATGGAATTCGCAACCAGGTACGTGATCATTTTCTGAAGCAACCGCCGGATGTGTTTATTGGTGTTGATGCCCCGGATTTTAATCTGGGTCTGGAGCGTTTGTTCAAAGAAGCTGGAATCAAGACTGTCCACTATGTAAGTCCCTCAGTCTGGGCATGGCGCCAATATCGCGTTAAAAAAATCGCCAAATCAGTGGATCTCATCTTGACGTTATTTCCATTTGAAGCTGATTTTTATCGTCAGCATAATGTTAGGGTAGCGTTTGTTGGACATCCGTTTGCAGATATGATCCCTCTGGAAGCGGATCGGGTTGCCGCAAGAACGAAGCTCGGTTTGCCGTTGGATCGGCCTATTGTTGCGCTCTTGCCCGGCAGTCGCATGAGCGAGGTCAATGCATTAGGAAAGTTGCTGCTGGATACTGCGTCATGGATACATCAACGGCAAAAGGATATTGTTTTTGTGGCACCGTTGGCGACCAAGGCAACTCAGAGTGCATTTGAAGAGTTTGCCAATGAGTTTGTCACATCTGGTATTGATCTTAGAGTACAAGAGGGACAAGCCAGGGATGTCATGGAGGCAGCAGATGTCGTGATTCTGGCATCGGGGACGGCAACATTGGAGGCTTTATTATTAAAGCGACCAATGGTTGTGACATATCGGCTGGCGCCGTTGACGTATTGGATTGCCAAACGAATGATAAAGACACCTTATGTGTCATTGCCAAACTTATTGGCGGGCGAGTTGGTGGTCTCTGAGTTGATTCAGGATCAGGCGACGGCTGACAATCTTGGACAAAAGACGCTGGAATTGCTTCGGAACCCCACGGATTATGATCGGATTGTGGGTATGTTCCAACGAATCCATTATCAATTGCGCCAAAACGCAAGTGAAAGGGCCGCGACCGCAGTTTTGGAATTGATAGAACATTAAAGAGAATTATTGAAATGGACGCGAATTCGACTTCAAAGTTATTCAAGGCGACCCTGTTTGCACTGCTGATCGCAGTGGCAGGGTGTGGTGTGGATCGGAATGCTGCTAAATATGATGAGCGACGCTACAAAGAGCTGCAACGAGCAAGTTGTACCGAGATGGCCTCTTTGTTGTCATCTACCTTGATTGCGGAGAAGCCAGAAAATTACGGCCAGGCCATGAAGCGCTGTCAGGATCTGAAAACCCTGACCTATGAAGAATATGTGCGCTACGCCGATGCCGCGCGGGCAAGTGGCAATTGGGATATCTATCAGCATTTTCCTGGGAAGAGGACAAAATCGCAATGATTGATCGTCACATCGCGAAGGTTATGGCCGGTTTTCTGGTTGCGCTGACAGGGTTGGGCATAGTGTTGCCGGCTTGGGGACAAGTCGCTGATCCGGCGACGATAATTGATGCGGAACAGATGATTGATCTGATCAACGCAAAGCCGGATTTATTGATCATAGATTCACGTTTGGCGGCGGATCATAAAAGGGGGTTTATTGAAGGTTCGGCAGCATTGACGGATACTGATACAAATTGCCGTTCTTTAGCAACATTGATTTCGAGCAAACATCGACCATTAGTGTTTTATTGTAATGGGCCTAAATGCAAGCGCAGCAAGGCCGCTATTGCTATTGCCAAGTCATGCGGTTATGACCAGTTATATTGGTTTCGCGGCGGCATGGAAGAATGGATACAGAAGAAATACATCTATAATAAAAATGAATAATAGATCTGGACGATAAGGTTAACATGGGCCTGCATAGAATATCGCTGCGAACCTTGGTTACTATTTTGCTGGTGATTTTGAGCATGACCATTGTGCTCTTCGCCTGGGAGACCTATCACGATCTTGCATTAGATAATCAGCGTAAACTTCTGAAAGCCGAGCTTCAGGATAGATCCTCTCAAGTTGTTGCAGAGATGGAAGGTTATGTCCTGGATGTTGCTCTCCATCTACGAGAGCTGACAAAGTTCAAAGATTCTTTTAAAAAGCAGGATCGAGAGGCATTAGCTCGTCTGTTGGACGACCAATTCCAGCAATATTATGTCAGTGCTGGACTTGTCAAGTTATTTCAAATCTATGTGTATTCGCCTGGGTTTGATCTGGTTTCGCAATCGAATGGCGGAATACGCGCACACCGCAGGGTGGATGTATTGTGTGCCGATCTTGTGAATGTGGCCAGTTTGAGGTCGGGGCATGATCGATTAAAGTCAATTTCTGGTTTGTGTGCGAGTTCGGGTCGGGTTTATTATTCTCTGATTATTCCAACGGATTCGTTTGTGGCAAATGGTTATCTACAGATTGTGATAGATCCATTTGTGAACCTGATTGAAATCGAGAAGCGTATGGGTATGCCCATCGCAATTAGTTCTCCTAACAAGGAGGATATTTACCGTGGGTCCCGGTGGGCGGACAGCAATAATGATGTGATCACTGCTGATGTGTGGCTGGAAACTTTTGATCAACGGCCATTGCTCTTGCTCTCAGTGGAGCAGAGTATTGCTAACTTTGCAGGCGAAATAGGAGCCGCGCGCAATAAATTGATCCTGTTTGCGGGTGGTATTACGCTGTTATCGGTGATTTTGGCGTTTTGGTTGTTGCAGCGTACTACCCTGAAGCCATTGCAGCGTTTCATTGAGCAATTATCGGATGTACGTCGAGACTGGCGACAGCTGGGCGCGGCGATTGATTTTAAGGGGAATGCCGAGCTGACGAAACTCTTCAATGTATTTAACGATATGAGTACTGAGTTAGCCAGGCTCTATGATGAATATGAAAAGATGGCTTTCACGGATCAGCTAACCAACCTGCCGAATCGGGCGTTGTTTAATGATCGTTTGGCGCAGATGATTTTGTCGAGCAAGCGCCGTGGTGAAAAATTGGGTGTTTTGTTGCTGGATTTGGATGGCTTCAAGGAGGTCAATGATACCCTTGGGCACCATGTGGGAGATGTGCTTTTGCAGCAAGTAGGGGAGCGTTTGCAAAGGATTCTGCGTGCATCTTCTACTCTGGCGCGGGTAAGCAGTGAAGATGAGCCTTATTATCCCGATGGGCAGACGGCTGATGATGTTTCGACAGTGGCGCGCTTGGGTGGCGATGAGTTCGCTGTACTTTTGCCGGCGCTGAAAAATGTCGATGGTGCAATCAAGGTAGCCAAGAGGATTGTTGAAGTGCTCGATTCTCCAATTGAGATAGAGGGTAACAATGTTATTGTCACGGGCACACTGGGTATCGCAATGTATCCTGAGCATGGTGAAGATGGGGCGACCTTGTTGCGGCGGGTAGATATTGCGCTTTATGTGGCCAAGAATATCCAGAGCTCATTTTCGGTTTATGATGCTGCCTATGATCGGCATAGCGTAAATCAACTGGCGCTAAAGGCGGAATTACGAGCGGGTATTGAGCAAGATCAGATGATCTTGTTTTATCAGCCAAAATTGAATATCGCTCGGGGCTGTGTCACCGGGGTCGAGGCACTGATTCGGTGGCGGCATCCGGAGCGTGGCATGATTCCGCCGGATCAATTCATTCCCTTGTCTGAGCAGCGTGGTTTGATAGGGCCGTTAACGGACTGGGTTATCAGGCGTGCTTTGCTTCAATACAAAGAGTGGCAGCGTCAGGGGATTGAGCTGCAGGTCGCTGTCAATCTGTCATCGCGTGTCTTATATGATTTATCACTTCCGAATCGGATAGAAAGTACATTGCGTGATCTGGAGTTGCCGCCATCGGCATTGTGTCTGGAAGTGACTGAACAAGCGACGATGCAGGATCCGAAGCGTGCAATGGAGATCCTGAATCGTCTGGATCAAATGGGTGTCAGCCTGTCGATCGATGACTTTGGCACGGGTTATTCGTCGTTGGGTTATCTCAAGAACTTGCCGGTGGATGAGATCAAGATCGATAAATCATTCGTCATGGAAATGGAAAAGTCCGAGAATGACGCCAAGATTGTGCATGCCACCATCGATTTGGCGCACAATCTGGGGCTGCGCGTGGTGGCGGAAGGAGTGGAGAATGAGCTGGTGTTGAAAATGCTGCGTTCTCTGAACTGCGATTATGTGCAAGGATATCATTTGGCGCGGCCATTACCGCCTGAAGATTTGGTGGAATGGATTCGAAAATCAGAATGGGTTTGCGGAGTGTAGTCGATGGCGTCGGGATTAGAAGCCATGCTGGTAGCAGGGGTCGATGAAGTGGGGCGCGGCCCGCTGGCGGGGCCAGTGGTAACGGCAGCGGTAATTTTAGATCCCGCGAATCCGATCGAGGGACTGCGTGATTCCAAGGCATTGTCTGAGGCGCAGCGTGAGCGGTTGGCGATTGAGATTCGTGCCAAGGCTCTGGCCTGGTCTTTGGGCCGGGCCGAGGTTGAGGAGATTGACCAGCTCAACATCTTGCATGCGACGATGTTGGCGATGCAGCGAGCGGTCGCAGGACTGACCGTGGCGCCGTCAAAAGTGCTGATTGATGGTAATCGTTGCCCCATCTTGTCGTATCCAGCGCAGGCCATCGTCAAGGGTGATCAATCTGTGCCTGCCATCTGTGCCGCTTCGATCATTGCCAAGGTGGCGCGCGATCAGGAAATGGTGGCCTTCGATCAGACCTATCCTGGCTATGGCTTCGCTAAACATAAGGGGTATCCCGCGCCCGTGCATCTTAAGGCCCTGCAACAGCTCGGCGTTACCCCCATCCACCGCCGCAGTTACGCGCCGGTGCAGCGGGCGATGGCGAATTCACTGAACAAAGAAAGCGTGTGATCAATGATTTGCCCACCCTGCACTGGGTACGGTTTATGTGCTTACAGGGAAGTGAACGCAGGATTAAAACAGGGGCAGTGAAATAACCATGTCCCATTGCAGCCTCGCCAATGTAACCAGAGGCACATTTTTCTTAATCTTGATGACCTTGATGCCAGTGCAGCCGATGGTTGCTGGAGAGATGAGCTTCATCATCACCCTGGATCGTGCCGATATGCAGCGTCGAGTGGAGCGACTATTTCCCATCACGCGTGAAGACAGCATGGTCAGCATGCAATTGCATCATCCTGAAGTGATGTTGCGTGAAAACAGTGATCGCATCGGTTTACGCCTGCGGCTAGAGGCGACGGCGGTTCAGCAAATCGCAATTTCCGGTTTCGCCGAAGTGAATGGAAAACTGCGCTTCGAACGCAAGCGCGGCGAATTTTATCTGGATGATGCCCGCGTCGAGAAGCTCACGCTCGTCGATATTGCGCCGCCCTTAGTCGAGCAAATCCGGCAGTTCGCCGAGGTGGTCGTTCGGCAGGCGCTGCAAGGTTATCCCATTTATGCCCTGGGCCAGACAAGCGAACCCCAACGGTTTATGGGTAGCGAGATCAAGTCCGTCATGGTGCGCGATGGCAAGCTGATTATCGAGCTGGCGATGCCGTGAGGGCGTATAAGCATCGTGCTGAAAAGAGCCGACGCAAAAAGTTGCGCCCCTTTTGCGGGTTAACACTTAGATTATATTAATCAATGAGTAAAGTTGATATTTTGATTTAAATTCTCAGGTGGTGAGGCCTGCAAGGCCACGCTACAATAGCCCGATGTCATCACCCTCATTCGTTCATCTCCGGGTTCACAGCGAGTACTCACTGGTTAACGGTGTGGTGCGGATCAAGCCGCTGGTCAAGGCGGTCGCCGCGGGTGGGATGGGCGCCGTGGCGCTCACCGATCAGTCCAATTTGTTTGCCATGGTCAAGTTTTACAAGGCGGCCATGGGCGCAGGGATCAAGCCGATCATCGGCTGTGACGTCTGGATCCATCGCAACATCAATGGCGGGCAGCTGAGCCGCTTGGTGCTGTTGTGTCTGAACCGCGAGGGTTATCTTAACCTCAGCCGCCTCATCACGCGCTCCTATATCGAGGGCCAGCATCGCGGTGTGCCGACCCTCGACTATGAATGGTTGGCGGGTCACAGCGACGGTTTGATTGTGCTTTCCGGTGGCCGTGGCGGCGATGTGGGGCAAGCGTTGTTGGCAGGTCATCCGGAGATGGCCCGTGAGCTGGCGTCGGGTTGGGCGCAATTGTTTCCGGATCGTTTCTATCTAGAGTTGCAACGCACAGGCCGTGATCATGAAGAAATTCATGTTCAGGAATCCCTGATCCTGGCGCTGGAACTTAATCTGCCGGTCGTGGCCACCAATGACGTGCATTTTATCAAGGCCGATGATTTCGAATCGCACGAGGCGCGGGTGTGTATTCACGATGGCCGAACGCTCGATGATCCGCGTCGACCGAAACTGTATTCCAACCAGCAGTATCTGCGCAGTGCCACCGAAATGGCGGCGTTGTTTGCTGATATTCCTGAGGCGCTGGTAAATTCTGTAGAGATTGCGCGCCGTTGTAATCTGGAATTCAAACTCGGCAATCCTGTGTTGCCGGATTTCCCGGTGCCAGCGGAAATGACGATTAGTGATTATTTTCGCCATCGTTCGCGCGAAGGCTTAGCGGCGCGTTTACCTCTATTGTTTGATCCCGCTGCTGCGCAGTATGCATCGCAGTGTGAACCCTATCGTCAGCGTCTGGAAACTGAACTTGATGTCATCATCAAGATGGGATTCCCCGGTTACTTTCTCATCGTTTCTGACTTCATACGCTGGGCCAAGGAAAATGGCATCCCGGTCGGGCCGGGACGTGGTTCGGGCGCAGGCTCATTAGTGGCCTATGCGCTGCTGATTACCGATCTTGATCCGCTGCGTTATGATCTGCTGTTCGAGCGATTCCTGAATCCGGAACGTGTGTCCATGCCCGACTTCGACGTCGATTTTTGCATGGATCGGCGTGATGAGGTCATCGACTATGTGGTGCACAAATATGGCCGCGATCAGGTGTCGCAGATCATCACCTACGGCAGTATGGCGGCTAAGGCGGTGGTGCGCGATGTCGGTAGGGTATTGGGGCATCCTTATGGTTTTGTCGATCAAATCGCCAAGCTGGTGCCCTTTGAATTAGGCATCACGCTGGAAAAAGCGCTGGAACAGGAAGAAGTCCTGCGCCAGCGCTATGAACAGGATGAAGATGTCAGAACTCTGATCGACATGGCAATGTCGTTGGAAGGGCTGTCGCGCAACGCCGGTAAACATGCCGGTGGCGTGGTGATCGCGCCGACACCGCTGACAGATTTTTGTCCGCTCTATTGTGAAGCAGGCGGCCACGGCGCTGTCACTCAACTCGACAAAGATGATGCCGAATCCGTTGGACTGGTGAAGTTTGACTTTCTCGGTCTGCGTACGCTCACGATTATCGATTGGGCCTTGAAGACGGTTAATGCGCTTCGCAAGCAGGCGGGTGAAGACGCGATCGATATCAACCTGATTCCACTGGACGATCCGGCCGCATATCGCCTGTTAAAGAATTGTGAAACGACTGCGGTGTTCCAGCTGGAATCTCGCGGCATGAAGGATCTGATTAAGCGCCTGCAGCCGGATTGTTTCGAAGACATTATTGCGCTGGTGGCCTTGTTCCGCCCCGGTCCCTTGCAATCGGGGATGGTGGATGACTTTATCAATCGTAAAAAAGGATTGGCCAAAGTCAGCTATCCGCACCCGTTGCTGGAACCCGTACTCAAGCCCACCTACGGCGTTATTGTGTATCAGGAACAGGTCATGCAGATTGCGCAGGTGCTGTCCGGTTACAGCCTTGGCGGCGCCGACTTGTTGCGGCGCGCCATGGGTAAAAAGAAACCCGAGGAGATGGCCAAGCAGCGCGACATCTTTACCAAGGGCGCGCAAGAACGCGGTATCGCGCCGAACATTGCGACGCCGATTTTCGACTTGATGGAGAAATTCGCGGAATACGGTTTCAATAAATCGCATTCGGCCGCTTACGCGCTGGTGTCCTATCAAACGGCCTGGCTGAAGGCGCATTATCCGGCGGCGTTTATGGCCGCGGTGTTGTCGGCGGATATGGACAATACCGATAAAGTGGTAACACTGATTGAAGAATGCCGCACCATGAAGCTCGAAGTGTTTTCGCCGGACATTAATACCTGCGATTCTTCGTTCACTGTTGCTGATGATAAAACTATTCTCTATGGTTTGGGTGCGATCAAGGGTGTTGGCGTGGCAGCGCTGGATACCGTGATTGAAGAACGCCGCAAGAACGGCACATTTAAAGATATTTTTGATTTCTGCCGTCGCATCGACTTGCGCAAGGTCAACCGCCGTCTACTGGAAGCAATGATACGCGCCGGTGCGCTGGATAAGCTCGGCCCCAATCGCGCCACGATGATGAATTCGTTGACTACGGCGATTCATTTGGCTGAACAACACAACCAAAACCAAAACGCCGGTTTTGCCGACATGTTCGGTTTTGAAAGCACCAAGCTCCAACAAAGTCCTACCGAATATAACGTGATACCCGAATGGCAGGACGATGAGCGTTTGCAGGGCGAAAAAGAAACGCTTGGGCTTTATCTCACTGGTCATCCGATCACGCGTTATGAGCCTGAACTGAACAAGTTTGTTAGTGCTCGTTTGGCGGATCTTAAGTCGGATAAGAATCAAGCGATCGTGGTCGCCGGTCTCGTCATTGGTGTGCGTACCATGCAAAGCAAGCGCGGTGATCGCATTGCGTTTGTCACGCTCGATGATCGTACCGGACGGGTTGAGCTGGCGGTGTTTTCCGAAAATTATCAGAGGTATCGTGATCTTCTGGTGAAAGATAAATTGCTGGTGGTTGAAGGCGCGGTCAGTGTCGATGATTACTCCGGTTCATTCCGCATGAGTTGCGAACACATCTTTGACATTGAGCAGGCGCGAGAACGTTTCGCCAAGCGGCTCGAAATTCGTCTGGAGCAATCCGAGGCGGCGAACGGCTTTGTCGATTCACTCAGTCAATTGTTGAAGCCTTATCGTCAGGGCGGATGCCCTGTGTGGTTGAGTTATGAAGGCGAGGGTGCTCGGGCCAAGCTGGCACTCGGGGCGGAGTGGCAGGTGCGGCCAGCGGACGAGTTGATCCATCGGCTCAATGAATTGGCGGGGAAAGAGAGAGTCCGGGTCGTTTACCCGTAGGGGCGTCACGAATCGCCCTGTTTAGTTGCGGGTTCCCCCACTGGCTACATCCGGGTAAAATAGCCGCACGTCTATCAATTAGGTCATCAATCCATGCGTTTTTTAGATTTTGAACGACCAATCGCCGAACTTGAAGCCAAGATCGAAGAATTGCGCCACGTTGGCAGCGATAACGAATTAAACATCGAAGGCGAGATCAAACGACTGGAAGACAAGAGTAAAGCCCTGACGACTCAGATTTTCAAGAATCTGAACGCCTGGCAGATCTCGCAGTTGGCGCGTCATCCGCAGCGCCCGTATACCCTGGATTACATCGCCCGGATTTTCACCGACTTTGAAGAGCTGCATGGTGATCGCGCCTTTTCCGACGACGCCGCCATTGTCGGCGGTGTGGCGCGGCTGGAAGGTGAGCCGGTGATGATCATCGGTCAGCAAAAGGGCCGTGACACCAAGGAAAAAGTCCGCCGTAATTTCGGTATGCCGCGGCCGGAAGGTTATCGCAAGGCCTTGCGCCTGATGCACATGGCGGAACGTTTTAAATTGCCGATCCTCACCTTTATCGACACGCCGGGCGCCTATCCGGGTATCGATGCCGAAGAGCGTGGCCAGAGTGAGGCCATTGCCCGCAATCTGTTTGTGATGGCCGAATTGCGTACGCCGATTATCTGTACCGTGATTGGTGAGGGTGGTTCCGGCGGTGCCTTGGCAATCGGCGTCGGTGATCGGGTGATGATGTTGCAGTACAGTACTTATTCGGTCATTTCGCCGGAAGGGTGTGCCTCGATTCTGTGGAAGAGTGCGGAAAAAGCGTCTGAAGCTGCCGAGGCCTTGGGGTTGACTTCCGATCGCCTGAAAAAATTGGGCCTGATTGATCACATCATTCCTGAGCCGCAAGGCGGCGCCCATCGGAATCCAGATGTGATTGCCGTGCAATTGAAAGAAGTTTTGCTGGAGCAGGTCAGACAACTGCGCAAGGTGAATATTGATACCTTGTTGCAAACGCGTTATCAGCGTTTGATGGGCTATGGCAAGTTCACCGAGAGTACAAAGTCGTAAAAAGTATTATGGCTTCTTTGGGCCAGCGGTTGGGTGAGCAATTATCGTTTTTGCCCCCCGGCGCCTGTATCTGGGTGGCCTACAGCGGTGGTATGGATTCGCATGTGTTATTGCATCTTTTGGCACAGTTACGCGAATCCTTGTCAGTCAATCTTCGTGCGGTATATATCAATCATGGGCTGAGCCCGCACGCCAGCGACTGGGCACGGCATTGCGAGCAAGTCTGTAATGCGCTCTCGGTGCCATTTAAATCCATTAGTGTCACCGTAGTCTTGAAGGCAGGCGCAAGCCCAGAGGCCGCCGCGCGCGAGGCACGTTATCAGGCCTTTTTGGACCTGATTCAGTCAGGGGGATATCTCTGTACTGCCCATCACCAAGACGATCAAGCGGAAACAGTATTGCTGCAATTATTGCGTGGCGCAGGGCCTAAAGGCTTAGCAGCAATGGCGCCACAGACGCCGTTTGGCGCAGGTACATTGCTACGGCCACTGCTGCAATTTACGCGCGCTGAACTTGCTGAATACGCTAGTGTTTATAATTTGCAGTGGATTGATGACGAGAGCAATTTCGATACCGATTATGATCGCAATTTTTTGCGTCATGAAATCATCCCACGCTTGCGCGAGCGCTGGCCATCGCTGACCAGAACGCTGGATCGCAGTGCGCGTTTGTGTGCTGAATCAGCGCTGTTGCTGGACGAGTTGGCGCAGCAAGATCTGCTTCATCTTCAAGAAGCGAAGTCAGATGTAATTTCAATTGCCGGTTTAAAGATGTTAACACCAGAACGGCAGCGAAATGTGCTGCGTTATTGGGTGCGGCAACAGGGGTTTGCACTACCCACTGATATCAAGCTTCAGCATGTGCTGTCAGATGTGGTGGCAGCGGGCGAGGATCGCCAGCCCTGTGTCCACTGGCCGGGGGCCGAGATGCGTCGTTATGCCGGTTATTTGTATCTGATGCCGCCGCTGGCCGAATTTCAGTTCGATCTCGTTATTCCCTGGGATAACCTGGAAAAACCACTGTTACTGCCGGATGGTCGGCGCCTGGTCTGTAGCCAGCTCAAAAAAGCGTCACTGGGTCAGCAAGCGGTGTCTGTGCGCTTCCGCCAGCGGGGAGAGCAGGTTCAGGTGATGGGAATGAATCACGCCACATCGTTAAAAAAGCTGCTGCAAGACCTGGAGATTCCGCCGTGGTTGCGTGATCGGGTGCCGCTGGTCTATCTCGGAGATGAGCTGGTCCAGATCGCCGGCATTCCCTTGTGGGGGCCGTTTATCGCAGCAGTGGAGAAGGCAGGGTTCCAGGTTGAGGTGGCAGGAGAGGTTGCAGCAGGCCAAGAAAAACTCCCCGCCCTCCGGGCACCCCTCCTCATGTCATGAGGAGGGGAGGAAAATAGCGGGTGACAGCCGCCTTAAGGCGGCACCTGGTTTTTCAGGCGCCTTTGAGGCGCTCACCCAATAAGCCACACCGGCTGCCGGTGGTCATTTAACTTCTCTGTGTCCTCCGTGCCTCCGTGCCTCTGTGGTGAATCGTGACCGAGTGCTTGTTTCCATTGAGTAAATTCGGCCTTTCTGGTAATCTGCCCTCCCGTCCTGATCGTTTTTCTTCCACGGCGAAGCTTATCGTAACTCTATGACTAAATACATTTTTGTAACGGGCGGGGTAGTATCCTCATTGGGCAAAGGGATTGCCTCGGCTTCGCTGGCGGCCATCCTCGAGGCCCGTGGTCTGAAGGTTACTCTGCTCAAGCTCGATCCCTATATCAACGTCGACCCCGGCACCATGAGTCCGTTCCAGCACGGCGAGGTCTATGTGACCGAAGACGGCGCCGAGACTGATCTCGACCTGGGCCACTACGAGCGCTTTGTGCGCACGACCATGACCAAGGCCAATAACTTCACCACTGGCCGTGTTTATGAGCATGTCATTCGCAGGGAACGGCGTGGGGATTACCTCGGCGGCACCGTGCAGGTGATTCCGCATATCACTGACGAGATCAAACGCCTGATTCGTGAAGGTGCCAAAGGTGCCGATGTGGCGATGGTCGAAATTGGTGGCACCGTGGGCGACATTGAATCGCTACCGTTCCTGGAAGCCATCCGCCAAATGGCGGTCGAACTCGGTCGCGACAACGCTCTGTTCATGCATCTGACGCTGTTGCCCTATATTCCAACGGCGGGTGAACTGAAAACCAAACCGACGCAGCACTCAGTAAAAGAGCTGCGCTCGATTGGTATCCAGCCGGATATTTTATTGTGTCGTGCTGATCGACTGATACCAGAAGATGAGCGGCGCAAGATTGCACTGTTCACTAACGTTGAAGAAAAGGCGGTCATTGCCGCGATCGACGTCGATACCATTTATCGCATTCCACGTTTGTTGCACGAGCAAAGTCTGGATGAAATCGTTACTCAGAAATTGCACATCACTGCGCCTGCTGCAAATCTTGCGGAGTGGGATAAGGTGGTGCACGATCTGACCCATCCGACGTCAGAAGTGAACATCGCCATGGTCGGCAAATACATCGATCTCACCGAATCTTACAAGTCGCTGACCGAGGCCTTGATCCATGCGGGGATTCATACTCGTACCAAAGTAAAGATTACGTATATCGATTCTGAAGACATTTACAACGAAGGCGCGGCGCGTCTGAAAGATATGGATGCGATCCTGGTGCCGGGTGGTTTTGGTGAACGTGGCGTCGAGGGCAAGATCCGTACCGTGGAATTTGCCCGCACCCATAACATCCCTTACCTTGGGATTTGCCTGGGGATGCAGGTAGCGGTGATTGAATATGCGCGCAATGTCGCCGGTCTGGAAAAGGCGCACAGCACTGAATTCAAGGCTGAAACGCCGCACCCGGTGATCGCGTTGATCACGGAATGGACTACAGGTGAAGGCAAGATCGAACGCCGCAGCCAGGATTCCGATCTCGGCGGCACCATGCGCCTCGGTGGCCAGCAGTGCCGTTTGCAACAAGGCACTCTCGCGCGCCAACTCTATGGTAAAGATGTGATCGTCGAGCGTCATCGTCATCGTTATGAATTCAATAACGGTTATCGCGAGGTTCTGGCCAAGGCGGGCATGGTGTATTCCGGTGTGTCGATGGACGGCAATCTGGTTGAAGTCATTGAGCTGCCCGCGCATCGCTGGTTTGTCGCCTGTCAGTTCCATCCTGAATTCACGTCGACACCGCGTGACGGGCATCCGCTGTTCAAAGGTTTTGTCGAGGCCGCAGTGGCTTATCGCCGTGAACAATGCAAAGAGGTGGTGAACGCATGAAGCTGTGCAGTTTTGAAGTTGGACTCCAGCAGCCATTGTTCTTGATCGCCGGAACTTGTGTGATCGAGAGTGAAACGCTGGCGCTCGAAACCGCCGGTGTGCTCAAGGAGATTACTACGCGGTTGAAAATTCCGTTCATTTATAAATCTTCTTACGACAAGGCGAATCGTACCTCAAGCAAGAGCTTTCGCGGGCCTGGCATCGAAGAAGGTCTGCGGATTTTGGAAAAGGTGAAGCAGCAGATCGGTGTGCCGGTGCTGACCGATGTCCATGAAGATTCGCCACTGAATGAAGTCGCCGCCGTGGTGGATGTGTTGCAGACGCCGGCATTTCTGTGTCGTCAAACCAACTTCATTCAAAACGTGGCCCGGCAGGGTAAGCCCGTAAACATCAAAAAAGGCCAGTTTCTGGCGCCGTGGGACATGATTAATGTCGTCGCCAAGGCCAAAGAGGTGGGGAACGATCAGATTATGGTCTGCGATCGAGGGGTATCTTTCGGGTACAATACGCTCGTTTCTGACATGCGCGGACTGGCGATTATGCGCGAAACCGGTTGTCCGGTGGTGTTTGATGCCACGCATTCGGTGCAGCAACCCGGTGGCCGGGGCGAGAGTTCCGGTGGCCAGCGCGAATTCGTGCCGGTGCTGGCGCGGGCGGCAGTCGCGGCGGGAATTTCCGGCTTGTTCATGGAGACTCATCCCAACCCGGAACAGGCGCTCAGCGATGGCCCGAATTCCTGGCCCTTGGGACAGATGGCAGCGTTGCTCGAAACATTGAAACTGATTGACGATGCAGTGAAATCGCGTGGCTTCCTGGAAGATACGGTATAAGTTTTATCGCTGAGACATGAAAAATCTCAAAAATCCAACGCGGATGCGCGGAGACGCAAAGGTAATGCAGGATAAACGCACGGCTGGGGTGGATGTTATTTTGTTTTCTCCGCGTCTTTGCGTCACTGCGTTGGATTTTTTTGGGTTTTGGTGAATTGTTCGCAATAGTTGAATAATAATTGAATGAAACGGAGAAAATAATGTCCCAGATAGCGGATATTCGTGGGCGCGAAATTATCGATTCGCGCGGTAACCCGACAGTAGAAGTCGATGTCATTTTGAATTCAGGTGCAATGGGACGTGCCGCCGTGCCGTCCGGTGCCTCCACCGGTTCGCGCGAAGCGATCGAGCTGCGCGATGGTGATGCCAAGCGTTATCTTGGCAAAGGTGTGCTGAAGGCCGTTGAAAACGTCAACGAAGAGATTCGTGAAGCACTGCTCGGCCAAAACGCCAACGATCAAGCCAAGATCGACCAGATCATGATTGATCTTGATGGCACGCATAACAAAGAACGTCTCGGCGCCAATGCCATTCTCGGTGTTTCGATGGCCGTCGCCAAGGCCGTGGCTGCTGAAGCGCATGTTCCTTTATATCGCCATCTTGGCGGTCAAGGCCCGTTCCAACTGCCGGTACCGATGATGAACATTATCAACGGTGGTGCGCACGCCGACAACAGTGTTGATATGCAGGAATTCATGATCCTGCCCGTGGGCGCGCCCAGCTTTGCTGAAGCCCTGCGCTACGGTGCTGAAGTGTTCCATAACCTGAAAAAGGTGTTGCACAAGAAAGGTTTGAATACTGCTGTCGGTGATGAGGGTGGTTTTGCGCCGGATTTGCCATCCAACGAATCAGCGATTGAAATCATTCTTGAGGCGATTGAAAAAGCCGGTTACAAGGCTGGTAAAGATATTTTCATTGGTCTTGATTGCGCCAGTTCCGAATTCTACAAAGACGGCAAGTATGTCCTGGAATCCGAAGGCAAGAGCCTGACTTCCGAGCAGTTCGTCGATTATCTCGCCGCCTGGGTTGATAAGTATCCGATTATCAGCATTGAAGATGGCATGGCTGAAGGCGACTGGGACGGCTGGGCAAAGCTGTCGCAGCGCCTGGGCAAGAAAGTGCAATTGGTTGGCGATGATTTGTTCGTCACCAATACCAAGATTCTGAAACAAGGCATCGACAAGAAGATCGCCAACTCGATCCTGATCAAGGTTAATCAGATCGGTACGCTGACTGAAACCTTCGCTGCGATTGAAATGGCGAAGAAAGCCGGTTACACCGCCGTCATGTCGCATCGTTCCGGCGAAACTGAAGATACCACCATCGCCGATTTGGCGGTGGCGACTAATACCGGACAGATCAAGACCGGTTCCATGTCACGCTCGGATCGCGTGGCCAAGTACAACCAATTACTGCGTATTGCCGAGGAACTGGGCGACAAGGCCAGTTACCCCGGTCGCGCAGCGTTCTATAACCTGAAATAACAGTGAGGTGAAAGGCACAGCCACGGTAACGTGGCGTGCCACCCGATTATGAAGGTGCTGATTGCCATCTTGGGTGTGCTGCTGCTGGTCTTGCAGTTCAAGCTCTGGTTTGGCTCGGGCAGCTTTATGGAGGTCTACCAGTTGCATCAGGCCATCGATGCGCAGCAACAAAAAAACGCTCTGCTGCGTGAACGTAATGCGGCGCTCGATGCCGAAGTGCAAGATCTCAAACACGGCGTCGAAGCGATTGATGAACGCGCCCGTGCCGAGTTGGGGATGGTGAGCAAAGACGAAACCTTCTTCCAGATCGTCGATGAGTGAAACAACGCGTTATTGGGCGGTGATCCCGGCGGCGGGAATTGGCACCCGTATGGGGGCAGTTCAACCCAAACAATACCTCACGCTGCGTGGTAAAACCATCCTTGAGCACAGCATTACTCGTTTGGTGGCGCATCCACGCATCTCGGGTGTGATGGTCGCGCTCAGTCCACAGGATGAGCTGTGGCCAACGCTCATGTTGACTCATATCAGTAAACTGATTTACACCACCGTGGGCGGTGCTGAGCGTGCGGACTCGGTGTTGAATGCAATTACGGCCTTGAGCAAAGTTGCTGCTGAGAATGACTGGGTGCTGGTGCATGATGCCGCACGGCCATGTTTGCGTAGTAGCGATATTGATCGTCTGATTCAGCAATTGGCGCAACATCCGATTGGTGGATTGCTCGGTCTACCGGTGGCTGACACCATGAAACGCACCAATGCCCAGGGCGAGATTATCGCCACCGTGCCGCGCGAACATTTATGGCGGGCACTCACGCCGCAAATGTTTCGTCTTGCGGTGTTGCGTGATGCACTGCGACAGGCTGCCAGCCGCGGCTTGCACATCACCGATGAAGCAGCAGCGATGGAAGCGGCAGGGTATATGCCGATGATGGTGGAAGGTCATCCCGACAATATCAAAATTACCCGCCCGGAAGACTTGGCTCTGGCGCAGATGTATCTCGAACAACAGGAGCGCAACGCATGAGAGTAGGACACGGTTACGACGCCCATCGTTTCGCACCAGGCCGACGCTTGGTGCTGGGGGGCGCCACTATTCCTTACGATCAAGGCATGGCCGCGCATTCCGATGGTGACGTGGTGTTGCATGCGCTGTGCGATGCATTGCTCGGTGCCGCCGCCATGGGCGATATCGGCGGCCACTTTCCCGACACCAGCGCCGATTACAAAGACATCGATAGTCGAATTTTGCTGCGTCATGTGATGAAGCTGTTGCAAGCACGTGGCTATCGCGTCGTGAACGCCGACCTCACCATTATTGCCCAGACACCCAAACTCAAACCCTATATTCAACAAATGCGCGACAACATCGCGGCCGATCTTGGTGTAACCAGTGAAGAGGTTAACGTCAAAGCGACGACTACCGAAGGCATGGGTTTTGCCGGACGTAAAGAAGGCATTGCAGCGCATTCTGTGGTGCTGATTACAAAATAGAAGTTGTAGGATGTGGTGAGCATGGCGAACCGCATCAATCGCGAAGAGCCTGCCCCGCGAAGCGCTTTGGGCACGATGCGGTTCCTTCGTCACCGCATCCTACATAATCCGATATCAATCTGCAGGTAAAAACTCCAATGAATCTTGCCTATGCTTACGGCCAACCCATCGCCACTGGCGTAATGCGTCAATCCCCCGAAGACTTCATTGTCGAAGAAGAGTTAGGCTTCGAGCCAGAGGGCGAGGGCGAACATATTTGGCTGTGGATCGAAAAAAGCGGCCTCAACACCGAGCAACTTGCCAAGCGCCTGGCACAAGTCGCCAAGGTGCGGATAAATGATGTCAGCTACGCCGGACTCAAGGACCGCCACGCGATCACTCGCCAATGGTTCACGTTGCATCTCAAAAATGTTGATCCAGAAGAATGCAAGCAATGGACTGAAAACGGCTGGCGCGTACTCAATGCCACTCGCGGCCGCCGCAAGCTGCGCCGTGGCGGTCTGCGCGGCAATCGTTTCATTATCACCCTGCGCGATGTGCAAGGCGATCGCGATGCGATTGAAGAACGTTTAAGACTCGTCGCCACGCGCGGTGTGCCTAATTACTTCGGCGAGCAACGTTTTGGCCACGACAATCTCGCCAATGCCGAAGCCATGGTGCGCGGTGAGCAGCGCGTACCAGATCGTCATTTGCGCGGTATCTATCTCTCCACCTTGCGCTCCGCCATCTTTAACACCGTACTTGATCGCCGCGTCCGTGAAGGCACTTGGGAACAAGCGCTACCCGGTGACGCGCTTAATCTCAACGGCAGCCGCAGCTTTTTCATCGCCGATGAGATCGACGAAACCATTCAACGGCGACTGGCGGAACACGACATTCATCCCACCGGCTCGCTGTGGGGCAAAGGCGAATTGCCCACCCGCGGCCAGGCACTCGTCCTCGAACAAGAAATCATCGCCAGCTGCCCACCGCTCTGGACCCAAGGTTGTGAAGAGGCCGGGATGGACCAGGAACGCCGCCCTTTACGTCTTTGCCCCCAAGGACTCCTCTGGCAATGGGATGAGAACAGCCTTCAGCTCAGCTTTAGCCTCCCGGCCGGGGCTTATGCAACTACGGTGGTGGGGGAAGTGGTTCAGAGTCGGTAAGGAAGGACCGTACGCCATGTCGCGCACACCGATAACGCAAATGGCGATGTCGAACGCTTGGTTGGCCGCACAGGGCTTGGTGTCGATCAAAGATCAGTGGGTCCGTTTTCATTATCCTGCTTCAACCGCCTAGTGCGGACCCGCATGCTAGGTGGTGTGGGGAGGGCGAGAGAGAAACTCGCCCTTACCCGATTATGCATTCTCAACTTCAATACCGAACTTTTTCACTCTGCGCCGATTCAACTCGCTTTCGTCAGCGATTCGCCTTAGAGCGCCAATCGCTCTGCTGGCGATTTGTTTCTGTTGTTCGCTTGCATTTCCGAACTGCCCGAATCGCAGGCATGTACGGATGTATTTCGACAGATGATCTCCCTTTTCGGATTTGAATATGTCGTAGTACTCATCCTCAGTGGTATTCGCCAGAACAATTTCGTCCTTCTGATTCCATCCATCCTTCCCCGAAATCCTCGCAAGCACCATACGTGCATCTTCGACGGCCACAGATTTCTGGAAATGGTTGTTAAATTTGTCGACAATTTCCTGATCTCGAATATCACCAAAAAAGTTATTCTCTGCCATATTGAATAGTTCTTGTTCCTCCTTTCGTGTGGATATGTAGTGATCAATAATTATCGATGCCTTTTCTGACTCTCCCAATTCCCTAAAAAGTCTAACGGTCCCGTTCAGGTTTATTGGCGTGATGTTTTTTGCGTTCTTAAGGAAGCTCTCGTACAACTTGCCGACCAACTCATGCTGATTGTCGTCGAAGCTGTTGTGATACAGCTCCCATGTTTTACTGAACGAGCCCTCTGCTTTCGCCGCCAGCAATTCATCATTTTTTTTGGCCGCCCGCTCCTGAAAGGATTTTTCAACAAAATATCCAGAACGGACCGCCCCTGCCAAGATCAAATCAAGTTCATCAGTCTGCGTATAGCCATACGTGCCAATATCGGTCTTCCACTTCTTTTTCTCGTCGTCGTTGCTGGCATCATCTTCATCGCCTATTCCCCAAGAACTGAAACCTAGATTAGTGACGAAATCTAGATGTGGCGCGCCTTCGCTGTTGCAGTAATAGCACCACGAAAACAAGACTATTGAATGCGCAACTTGGTGGGATATCTCGGGCTCGTACCCCCGAAGAAGAGGTTGAGCGAGCGTTACTAATCTTTCAATTTTCTTTAGGACGCGGATGTTTCTGATGTTTAACTTTTCTGTCAGCTCCGGCAGGCCGCGCGTCGTGTCACAGTTAGGATCGAAAGCGATTTGTGAACACTCTCTTGCCGTAGGCGCAAAGGCCAGCTCGATATCTATGACTTTTTCGCGGTATTTCTGGTAATCCTCCAACCCGTCTTCCTTGTCATTCAGTAGCAGAACAATTTTGCATTCCTTTTGTTCTTTCAACTGAGAAACAAGGCCAAGCACATCCTTTATGGATAGCCCAGTTCCTCTGCGCTCCAGGTCGTCGATGCAGATGACCGATTTGTTCAGCGAGAGAAATGAAAGCGACTCTATGGCTGGTGTAAAACCTTTTAGAAGCGAAGCCCCCCTAAATATCCCTAGGGATTTCCGGCCCATGCTTTCAAGAAGAGTTGTGGTATTGCTTTTGAAGGTCTCGATGCTGGCGTCAGTACCAATAATGTCTCGGCTAATGACGTTCTCAAATATTGCATATTTGAGTGCGTCAAGAGAATTGATGCCAAATAACGAAACGTAGGAATAACGCTTCAGTGCGATCTCTTTTGACAGTTTGGCAGCAAAGAGGAATTGCTTCCAACTGTATGTTTTTCCAACACCCCACGCACCCTTTATGGCGATAACTTCTGGCTTCTCGGTCGCGAGGAAGGCATTAATCTGGTTCTTTACCACGGCTATTGACATGAGAGCGCAGCTTCCTTTGGTGCATAACGACGCTGTAGAAAAACCCCATTCTGAAAACCTGTTTCAGCTTTGGGTGGATTTTTTTCAAAACAAACCGTTGTCTTCATTTTCGGTTTCCTGTTTTTCTAAAATAATTTCATTGCAAACCTGCCTGATCTGGCAAGT